>JAYVCH010000034.1:0-28369 GCA_043750055.1 Fibrobacteria bacterium | reverse complement strand
GTCGGATCATCAGTCATGTATTCGACTTCACGAGGAATAACCCCCCGATTATCAAACTGGGTTGGAACACTTCCTCCCAAGAGCAATGCGAAATTGACTACCTGAACATTCTTGATGGGCAACTGCACCTTGAGGCGGTAGCGAAGGTCGCCTTGGTATTGGTGATCCATATCTATGCCAGGCTGGTCTGATTTAAATTTTTCATAATAAAGGGGAAGGGCCAAGCCGATATCTGTAAAAGGCCCGAGTCCAAAGGACAGAAACAAACTCGAGCTCAATGTCAGATAATCAGAAAGGGTATGAGTTACCCCATCGTTGTCGATTTTCGAGTCCTGGACTTGAAGTTGATCATCCACCACTTGGGTATGGAAGCCAAGTCCTAACTTTCCAGCTTGGAGCGTTTTGGCCGAAAATGTTTTGTTGATGCCTACAATGCCATCGCGATCCAGGGAGGCGAAAGCGGAAGTGGCCATTATTGCGAATAAGAACATGGAGGGATTTTTTTTCATTTTAGCCTCGGCTGTCGGAGGAAAGGAGTAGGTCGGCGAAAATATAACCCATTTACTCATATCAGGTGAGGTCTTGAAAATCTGAAATTAATGCTTTTCCCTCACCTGCTCTGTTCCGGTTAATTGTCGGACCCTTCAAAATCACGCCCGCGAACAACGACATGTTTGTGCTTTCCGTTGGAAGCGAAGGTCACCTCTACTTCATAACCGTCCACCTTATTGCCATTATCGCTTCCCCACTTCCAAACCCCATTTTCCCAGGTCGCATCAAAATCCTCACCAATAAAAGGGCGTTCACCGAATTGGGAAGCGCAGCGTTCGTTAGCGAGGCTTGCAGCTAAATTTGCGGCTGAAACAGGAGTCAGAGCAGGGTGGCGGGCGCAGGCAGAAAAGAGGGTAGCAACAATCAAGATAATCAGAAAACGAGGCATCGCTAAACTATACCATGACCCAATTTTGGAAACCATGTGTGCAGGAGAATTCGGAAGTTAGGACCAAGGGATCTCTACTTTTTAGCCTTATATTTATCCCAACTGCCTGTATCAAACGGGTTCCCTGGCGGATTCCACATTTGGAAGGATGAGTCGGAAACGGTTCTTAGTCGCTGCATGATTACTCCTCCCAAGGTGTCCCAGGCAGAGAAGGATTTGGATGAATCCACATATTCCCGTTGCAAATTTTTTTCGGTTACGAGAAAGGTGCCGATTTGGCGCCAACTCGCTTGGATCTGGAAAGATTCTAGGGTGTCTTCGACGATGCTAAACTTGTACACCCCGCCCTCTAAATTAATATTGAATTTGACATCGATTGTGGTCACGGAATCTTTTTGATAGGACTTGATGTGTTGGTAGTAACCAAAGCTTAACTTAGGATAGGATCGCTTCCTGTATGTAATCCAATAGGGCTTTTGACGCAGCGGGGTGTATTCCAGACGAATAAAAGAAGTGTCAGTAATATTACGAATGGAATTAGTATCGTTCTCAATTTTGGAATATTTATAAAAAAAGCCGCCGTTCCCACCTGCCGCTTCTGCATTTTCAAAATGCATACTGGAATCGTGTAGAGCCCAAGTTCCTTTTTGATTATAAACAGCTTCATTGACTTGAATCAATGAAAGTTGATACTCGCCGGTTGACTGGAGATTGAGTTCGGATTCCAATCCCATTTTATTGGAATCGATCCAGGTATAGTCGCCCACATAAAGTCCCGGAACTAATGATTTAGTTTTGGGAAGGTTGACCACAGTATCTTTTTTGACCTCGGTTATGGCGGAGTCTCCCGCTCCTCCGAAAAAACAACCGGTGACTACCAGAGTACAAATCAAACCAAATAGGATTTTCCTCATCACATAACCACTCTGTTTAAAGTTAATGGCAAACCGCCCAAGTCAAACAGTAGTAAAGAAAACTAACTATGGAAGCAAGTTATTCTATCTATTGAGGCGTCGGTGACCGCTTGAAAAGGAAAACTATGAATGAGTTGAAACCCAAAGGAGGTAGGCTCCAGTGGGGTATTATGGGTGCAGGAGGGATTTCCAAGAAATTCGCTTTGGATGCTCGCGAACATGGGATTCGCATCGCCGCCGTGGCCAGCCGCGACCTCGCTAAGGCTGAATCTTTTGCCCTGGAAATGGGCATTCCTAAGGCTTACGGAAATTATGAAAGCATCCTTCAGGATAAAAATGTAAATGTGATTTATATCGCATTACCAAATCATTTACATGCGGAATGGAGTATTAAAGCGGCGCAATCGGGAAAGCACATACTCTGTGAAAAACCTGCCACCATGGATAGTGTAGAATTGGAATCGGTGCTGCATGCCGTCGAACGCGCGGGAGTCTTTTTTATGGAAGCCTTCATGTACCGGTTACACCCCCAGTGGGGTCTTGTCCAAGCTCTGATTGCCGAAGATCGAATTGGTCCCATTCGGTCGTTGCATTCTTCCTTTTGCTTTGATATGGGTTTCAAGCCCTCCAACATTCGGCAAGTGAAGGCCATGGGAGGGGGAGCGTTGCTCGATATAGGCTGCTATTGTCTTTCCTTTAGCCGTTCGATAATGGGATGTGAACCCGTATCGGTAGAAGCGACGGCGACTTTATCCGCCGATTCCGGTGTCGACGACGTCACCGATGCCGACTTGATCTTCCCTGGAGAGGTACACGCCACCTTCAAATGTGCCATTCGATATGCCGAGCCCAATTGCGCCATCATCACCGGAACCAAAGGTCGCATCGAAGTTCCCGCGCCTTGGCATCCTCCTAAAAATGCGGCGGAAGTGCGTCTTCACCTTGAAGAGGGAGAGATTGAAATTTACCGAGCCGGAGACGGTATCGGTCCATTCGCTCGGGAAGCGCTCGAAGTGGTTGAACACGTTGGCAATCGTCAAAGTCCAACTCTAACTTGGCAGGACAGTTTGCATCAAGTCCAGGCTTTGGAAAAATTGCGCCAAAGCGCTGGGTTGATTTAGCGCTGACTAAAAGTCGAGCAATTTAGATATCGAAATATTGGCCTTGGTGGGGATCACCGCGGCAGACGCCCAGTCTTTAACCTGGAAAATATCATGAATGGCAACCTGGATTTCGGCTTTCGAAACTTTGTCCAGTTTTTTGAGTATGGAGTCGATGTTTTCACCAGTTTGCCCGTACATCATTTGTCTCGAGAGATTCGCCAAGCGGGTGCTGGTGGATTCTAGGCCGAGTAAAATACTTCCGCGCATATTCTGTTTGGCGAAATCCATTTCTTCCGTTTTCAAACCGTCTTTTTTCAAAGCCTGGATTTGACGGTTGATTTCCCGAATCGCTTTTGCCACATCCTTAGGTTCGGTGGCGAAGCCAATGGAATAGACGCCTGCATTAATGAGGAATTCCGGATTCGAATAAATGCTGTAGACCAGACCCAGCGATTCTCTCACACTTTGGAATAGTTTTGAGCTCATCCCATCGCCAAAAATACAATTGAGAATCAAGAGGGCATATCGATTCGGATGATTCCAAGCATAGCCCTTTCCACCCAGAATAGCGGTAACTTGGTGGACCGGTCGCCTTTCCAAAAGATGACGGGGATTTCCCGAGCCGCCCGGACGTTTCAAAGAATGCCTTAGCGCGCTGGTCTCATTGAAATGCGTGGGGGAATTTTTTCCGATTCGAACAGCGCTTGAGCTGGTTAGAGAAATTCCAAAACTCTTGCGGGTCAGATCAACGAGTTCAGAATGGGAAACATTGCCGACGGCCATTACAAAGAATGGCAGGGTCCGCAATGTTTTTTTTTGGTGGTTGAGGAGATGGGTTCTATCTAAACCACGTACCGTCTTGGCGGAACCGGCAATGGGATAACCCAGGCTATGTTTTTCAAAATACGCCTCGGAGAAAAGGTCGTAGACATAATCCTCGGGATTGTCCTCTCCTCCTTTAATCTCTTCGATGATGACTTCTTTTTCTTTACCGAGATCCACTTTGTCGAAATGGGATTCGAGTACCATTTCGAGCAACATGGATAACCCTGAGGACACTTCAGTATCTACAACCTTAGCATAGAAGCAAGTTTGTTCCTTGGAGGTATAGGCATTGACCTGGCCTCCGGTGGCCTCGAAGCTCTTTACAATGGAGAGGGCATCATGCTTGGGAGTGCCTTTGAAAACCATGTGTTCGAATAGATGAGCCAACCCGTTGGTCTTGGGGCTTTCGTCCCTGGAACCAATGTCGAGATAAACGCCCATGCTCGCCGAGCGAATGGTGGGCAAGGATTCGGATGCGACCACAACGCCATTTTCGAGGCGTGTGATTTTAAAATGGGTGGTATCCGGTTTTCGCGAAGCCATAGTTTTGCAAGTGGGGCTTGAGGCGCGACAGGACCCTGCCGCGCCTGCAAACTTAACTTTGTAGCAGCAACTGCTTGCGACTCAGCTTGATTTTCCCTTGCGGGTCAACGCCGATACATTTTACTTCGACTTCATCGCCCATGGAAAGCACGTCTTCGACGCGATCCACTTTGTTCGGGGCCAATTCAGAGATATGCACGAGGCCTTCTTTTCCGGGAAGGATTTCAACAAAGGCGCCGAAGGTAGCAATACCCTTGACCTTGCCCTTGTAGATTTTTCCGACTTCGGCTTCGGCGAACAATTCATTGACCATTTTCAAGGCCATGACGGCATTGCCACGATGCGCTGCGGAGATGGTCAGATTTCCCTGATCATCCACGTTCAAGGTGGCGCCAGAATTTTCTTGAATGCCACGAATGACTTTTCCACCTGGGCCGATGAGTTCCTTGATCTTGTCAGAGGGGATTTTCTTCTGCAAGATGGCTGGTGCAAATCGGTTCAATTCGCGGGGAGCGGCTAACGCTTCTTTCATTTTGCTTAGAATATGCAAGCGGCCTTCTTTAGCTTGTTTTAAGGCGCGTTGCATCAGTTCGGTAGTTAGGCCGCGTAGTTTGATATCCATCTGGAAGGAGGTCAACCCATTTTCGGTTCCACAGACTTTAAAGTCCATGTCGCCCAAATGATCTTCCGTTCCATTGATGTCGGACAGAGTTTCAAATCGAGTACCATCGGAGACCATGCCCATGGCAATGCCGGCGACGGGGGATTTGATTTTCACACCGGCATCCATGAGGGCGAGGGTTCCACCACACACCGAGGCCATTGACGAGGAACCATGGGATTCCATGATGTCGGAAACCAGCCGGATGGTGTAGGGAAAGCTCTCATGAGTGGGCAAGACCGGGGCCAAGGCACGTTCAGCCAAAAAGCCGTGACCGACTTCGCGACGACCCACCGAGTTCATGCGCTTGGCTTCGCCAACCGAGAAGCCGGGGAAGTTGTAATGCAACATGTAGTTCTTGAAGGTTTCACCCTGAAGCGTTTCAACGCGTTGTTCGTCGTTTTTGGTTCCCAAGGTGCAAACCACCAAGGCCTGGGTTTCGCCGCGCTGAAAAATGGCGGAACCGTGAGTACGGGGTAAGGCTGAGGTTTCAATGCTAATGTCGCGAATGTCCGCGGGGCCGCGGCCGTCGATGCGAAGTTTTTCAGATAGCACCATTTCACGCATATCGCTCCATTGAATGGCCTCGACTGCTTCGTTGATTTCTCCGCGACGGTCCTTGTATGCTTCTCCAAGGGCAGTGGCTACATCTTCCTTAACTTGCTTCATGGCCGCATAATGGGCCTTCTTAAGCATGGGCGTGTGGAAAATTTTATTCAAGATGGGTTTAGCAATGGCTTCGACTTTTTTGGCCAATTCTGCATCGGTAGTTTTAGGAACAAAAATGTCCTTTTTGACTTCGAACAGGGCGACAAGTTCTTGTTGGCCCTTGACGATAACCTTGATGGCTTCATGGCCAGCCTGAATCGCCGCGACCATAATCTCTTCAGGAACCTCGAATGCGGAGCCCTCGACCATGCAAATGGAAGTGGCGGACCCGGCGACGATTAACTCGATATCGGCGGATTCAATTTCTTCGAAGGTGGGATTCACAATATATTTTCCGCCAACGCCAATCACCTTGACGCAAGCGACTTGGTCTTCAAACGGCAGGGAAGACAATCCGATCGCGGCGGAAGCGCCAATAACGGAAAGGGTGTCGGAATCGAATTTCTCATCGGAGGAAAGCACGGAACAAACGATTTGCACTTCGCGCTTGTAGCCGTCTGGAAACATCGGACGCAAGGGCCTGTCAATGATGCGGCAAGTCAAAACCTCTTTATCATTGGGTTTGGCTTCACGTTTAAAATAGCCACCGGGAATTTTTCCGGCGGCGTATGCTTTTTCTCGGTACTCAACAGTTAACGGAAAGAAATCACCTTGGGCTTCTGGTCCAGCGCAAACCGTACAGAGCACCATGGTGTCGCCCATGCGAGCCAAAACAGCGCCGCCGGCTTGTTTGGCCAATCGGCCAGATTCGAGGATGATGGTTTTGCCGTCCGGCAGGGTAATAGTAACAGATTGTTTAGCCATGAAATTTTCGTTGCTCCCATGAAGCGCGGCACTCGCCGCGCCCAGTAGATTTTTTATGAAAGGGGAAAAAAGGAGAGATTAGCGGCGGAGTTCGAGCTGCTTGATGATCGTTCGATAACCATCCAAGTCGGTCTTGACCATGTAGTTCAAGAGACGACGACGATAGGCCACCATCGTGGTCAATCCACGGCGAGAATGCTTATCCTTTTTGTGAATTTTAAGATGCTCCGTAATCTCAGCGATACGGTGGGTGAGCAATGCAACCTGCACCTTCGGATTACCCGAATCCTTGGCGTCTTTGCCATAGGTGGTGATGGTCTTTGCTGCGATTTCCTTGGTCATGGTTGCCATACTTCTTCGTCGCTTTCTGCTTTTCTTCTTCTTATCGGATTGTCAGTAAATTAAAAATACTGGCGTGTTGCCTTTTCCTCAGACTCTTACGAGCCATCAGACTCTTACGAGAGGGTGGAATAATAATTTCTAGCGGGGTTTTTGGCCAATTTATTTAGTGAAGGCCCTGATTTTTAGCCATTTACGGGTTTTAGAGGCCACAATCCGGGTTGGACTATGACTCAAACCTTCAACCCTAATCGTATTGGAGCATTAGGCTCACGGCGGATTGATTACATCAACCATTCAATTGTGGGCATGAAAAGTCCTGCAATCAGCATAACCACCACGGCAACGATACCAATGATTACCAGCGGAACGATGAAATTTGAATCATTATCAACTAATCCATTATCCATTTGAACTCCCTATTCCGATCAGCTAATCATCCGTAATCTTCACGGCCCCAAAAGTTGCTGGTCTTCATTTCCCTAAATATAGGTTCTCGCAGGGGCAAAACGCAGAAAAGCGGACTTAAAAAAGCCTTGAAATTAGAGGAGTTTTGAGGAAAAGTAATGGCGGGTCGTATTTACATCTTGAGAAATTTGCTGCTTCAATTCCGTTACGGACGCAAATTTAAACTCAGGGCGAATATGCAAGTGGAGGTCGAATTCTAGCCATTGTCCATAAAGATTCAAATCCAAATCCAAAATATGGACTTCAATTTTCTGAGTCTGCCCGGCAAAGGTCGGGTTATTCCCAATGTTGGTAACCGCGATATACTCTTTTCCGTTGACCCGGGCCTTGCCTCCGTACACGCCATACGCGACCACGGCTTTGTAGGGATAGTCCAATTCCAAATTAGCGGTTGCAAAACCAAGTCCCCGTCCTCGACCCTCACCCTTGACCACCTTTCCGAAATAGGAAAAGGGTCGACCCAGTAACCGGTTCGCGCTCTCAAGTCGCGATGCTTCTAAATGAATTCGGATGGCTGAGGAACTGACAACTTCTTCATTCAGGCGGTAAGGTTCTAACATGGTGACATTGCGATTGGCATCGGTCACATGCGCTTGCAACAAGGCGAAGTCTCCGCTTGCGCCTTTTCCGAAGTGATGATCACGGCCCAAAAGAAATCGACGACCCATTAATCGGTCTTGTAAGAAATCCTTGATAAAGGCCTCGGGTTGTAATTCCGCCAACGACTTATTGAAGGCAAGGGAGACAATGGTGATGGGCCATTTTCTCAACTGCTCCCATTTTTCCCGAGGAGTGGTCAATAAAGAGGGCTTTTCTTGGGGTTTGAAAAAGTATCTGGGATGGGGCTCAAAGGTGACGACGACAGGATCTAAGGAGGCTGCGCGACCCTCAGAAACCAGGGCATCGAGGATTCGCGCATGCCCAAGATGCACGCCATCAAAATTGCCAAGGGCTACGATGGAGGGCTTGAGCCTTCGTACATCACTCCAAGACAAAGGGGTCAGTTCCGAATGAGGACCTTCTTGGGACACAATAAGCCTTGCTGGTTAAGGGTTGCGATGGCGATCAAGCGCCCGGAGAGATTGAGAGCGCAAAATTCCGAGGCCTTTGAACTTTCGGAAATACTTTCATCGCCATCTTTGATCTCCGGCACTAAAGCAAATCCTTCCGCACCGACCGCGCGACCAAAATGGAAAGCAATAAGTCCCGCTTCATTTAACTGGGCCTTGGGAAGGTGTTGAACGGCTGACTCCAAGGGAAACAATGTCGCAGGCGTCGAAAGAGGAAGAGTGTTCAAGGCGTCCAGAGCCAAAGCCTTCTCTACTCGAAAAGGGCCAATGGCGAGTCGGCGAATTTGATCCGTCACCGCGCCGCAACCCAGCGATTGGCCGAGGTCGTGAACTAGAGAGCGGACATAAGTGCCTTTGGAACATGTCATTTCAAAAGTGGCCACTGCACCCACAGTGCCATCATTGCCTGGACCCGATGGAGTGAACCCAGTAAGGCGAAGGGAATGCACAATGACGTTTCGAGCGGCCAGAGTTACGGTCTCGCCTGCTCGTGCCAGTTGATAGGCTCGCTGACCCTCCACTTTGATTGCCGAATAGGCGGGTGGGGTTTGCAGAATGGGTCCTCGAAAAGCGGAGAGCGCATTTTCCACGTCGGATTGAACCAACGAACGAGCGCGGGCGGCGGCTAGCCCTTCTGATAGGACCATGGGGCTTTCCTTATCATAGCTGGGCGAACTCATTCCAAAGCAGGCTGCGAAAGAGTAAATCTTGGTCATGCCTTCCATATATTCAAGCAGGCGTGTCGCTGCGCCAATGCCGATTAGAAGCAGCCCAGATGCAGCCGGATCCAAGGTGCCTGCATGCCCGATTTTAGTTTTGGGAAAAGCGCGTTTTAAAGGACGAAGCGCTTGGAAGGAGCTGATGCCGACGGGCTTATCAAGGAGAAAAATTCCGTTGGCCCGGGGCGAGACACCGCTTTCACTCTTCGTCAGAAAGGGGATCCTTCTTCTCATGCTTGATATCATTTAGGATTTGATTGATCCGGAACCCATGGTCCAGATTTTTATCCTCGACAAAGGTTAAGCGTGGAACTGTGCGCATTTTCAGAACCTTGGAGAGATGAGTTCGTAGATACGACGAGCTGTTGCTCAATCCAGCCATCGAATCACGTTTCTCTTTATCACTGCCCAGTACGGAGATGAACACTTTCGCGAAGGCTAAGTCGGTAGTGACTTCGACGCGGGATATCGTGACAAAACCGATTCTGACATCCGTCAGTTCTTTCAGGATCACGGTGCCAATTTCGCGTTGGATTAGATGTGCTATGCGGTCGGTTCTGCGGGTCATTGTTGAATCCGGATCGTTGTGTCAGAAAAAATTATAAAGGGGACGAGGTTGCTTTGAACCTCGTCCCCGGAATGGAACAGGATTAAGTAAGCGCGGCGGTAAGTTTCCTGGCGACTTCAACCTTTTTAAAGAATGCGATAACATCGCCTTCCTGAAGGTCTTTGACGCCATCGAGACCGATACCGCATTCGAAACCAGACTTGACCGAACGCGCATCGTCCTTCTCACGTTTAAGTGAGACAACCTTGGTTTCGCCGATTTCGATACCGTTTCGATAGACGCGGGCCTTGAGTTCCCGTTCCACCACACCGCTGACGACCTTGCAACCGGCTACAATGCCGACCTTTGGGATGCGGAAAATCTGAAGGATCTCGGCTTCGCCCGCGACTTCCTCTTTGATTTCCGGAGTGAGAAGGCCTTCCATCGCAAGTTTGATTTCGTCAACCACTTCATAAATGATGCGGTAGTTGTTGATGGTCACGCCTTCAATTTCTGCCAAGTTTCGCACGGCTTCGGATGGAAGCACATGGAAGGCAATAATCAATGCTTCGGATGCGGCAGCCAAATGGATATCGGCATCTTTGACGGCACCGACGCCCTTGGAAATCACGTTGACGCGAACTTCCTTGGTCGACAGTTTTTCTAAGGCTGAGGCAATCGCTTCGACCGAACCATCAACGTCCGCTTTGATGATAACCTTGAGTTCGTGGAATTCTCCGGATTTAATTTGGTCGTAGAGCTGATCAAGAGTAATATGACGTTTCTGACGCATCTCACGGTCTTTGGCTGCACGACGACGGCGCGTTGCGATTTCTCGCGCTTCGCGTTCATCGGCGACAACCACGAACGAGTCACCGGCCTGAGGTGCGCCTTCAAGACCCAGTACCTGTACCGGAGTCGAAGGACCCGCAGTCTTACGGGTTTTGCCACGTTCATCAAGCAGAGCTCGAACTTTTCCGGAGTAAATACCTGTGACAAATACATCGCCAACGTTCAAGGTCCCATTTTCCACTAGAATGGTGGCAACGGCTCCCTTGCCTTTATCCAGACGGGATTCAATGACAACACCCACCGCACCTCGATTAGGATTGGCTTTAAGCTCGAGTACTTCAGCTTCCAGGGCCAAAGTCTCCAACAATTTATCCATGCCCAAACCAGTACGCGCAGACACTTCCACGCAAGCGTATTTACCGCCCCATTGTTCTACTTCCACGCCTGCCTCGGCCAATTGAGCGCGAATCTTGTCGGCATTGGCATTGGGCAAGTCGATTTTATTGATGGCCACGACGATTTGGCAATTGGCATTCTTGGCCAAATTGATGGCTTCTTTGGTTTGCGGCATGACCATGCTGTCAGCGGCTACCACCAGCAGCACCACGTCAGTTATGTCGGCGCCGCGCGAACGCATGGCAGAGAATGCTTCATGACCTGGAGTATCTAGAAAACAAACAGGGCCAAAATTAGTATCAACTTGATAAGCGCCGATATGTTGAGTAATACCACCCGACTCGCCTGCAATCACATTGGCTTTGCGAATGTGATCGAGAATCGAAGTCTTACCGTGATCGACGTGACCCATAACCGTGATAATGGGCGCACGCGTGACGAGACTTTCAACGCTGTCTTCGGTTTGTTGATCGTTTAAGGCATCCTGGGCGTATTCGTCCATGAGATGAGCTTCGTACCCGAAATCATCGGCGATTAGCGCAATAGTTTCATGGTCGAGGCGCTGGTTAATGGTCACCATCATTCCCATTTCCATGCACTTTGCAATCACCTGTGCGGGCATGGCATTCATCAACCCGGCCAATTCACCGATAGTGACGAACTCACCCACGTTCAGCACGCGTTTTTCCGTGCTCTGATTTTCGTCTTCTTCTTGTTGACGACCCTTCATTTGCTTCTTGCCGCCCTTGGAAAGGCTGGCCATCACCTTGGTGACATTATTACGCGCTTCCAGGAGTTCCGCTTCGATTTGCTCCTTGGTCTTACGCTTATGCCCTCCGCCACCGGTTCGAGCGCGATTTTGAGTGAAGGTGGTCCGCTCGCGTTCCTTTTCCTTCTCTTTGTCTTTATCCAAACCTCGACGACCGTCTTTACCTGCAAGTCCAGCGAAGGCATTGACAACGCCCGCTTCCTGAGCGCGTTGGGCATAGACATCACGGGGCTGGTCAAATCCTCCCGGGCGAGGTCCGCTGGGACCGCCAGGACCACCCGGTCCGCGATTATAACCACCGGGGCCACCTTGACCACCGGGTCCACCGGGACCTCCAGGGCCACGATTTTGATACCCTTGGTAACCGCCGCCACCTTGACCACCGGGATCTCCAGGGCCACGATTTTGATACCCTTGGTAACCGCCGCCGCCACCTTGACCACCGGGACCACCGGGACCTCCAGGTCCACGATTTTGATACCCTTGGTAACCGCCGCCACCTTGTCCGCCGGGACCACCAGGTCCTCCGGGTCCTCCGGGTCCACGATTTTGATATCCACCACCCTGACCGCCAGGCCCACCAGGACCGCGATTATAGCCGCCTTGTTGACCGCCACCTTGTCCGCCTGGTCCACCAGGTCCAGGTCCACGGTTATATCCACCACCCTGACCGCCTTGTTGGCCGCCCTGATATCCACCACCCTGTTGGCCACCTTGGTAGCCGCCTTGTTGGCCACCTTGATATCCACCACCCTGTTGGCCACCAGGCCCACCGGGACCGCGATTTAAGCTGCCGGAATAGCCTTGATGACGTTCTTCGCGGCTACGAGCCCGAGCCATACTTTCCGCTTTAGCCTTGGCTATACGAGCGAGCAAGTTGGGGTCTGGTTTTTCTACTGAAACCTTGAGCTCAGCATGCAAGCTTCGCGCTTTAGCTTCTGCATCAGCGGGAGATTTGATAGACGGTACCGCAGGAGTTACCGGTGCCTCAACAACGGGCTTTGCGACAATGGGCGCGACTGCGACAGGGGCAACGGATTGAACAAGAGCCGATTCCTTAACCGAGACGAGCTTTTCAAAAACGCGAGGAGCATTTTCTCCGGTTCCTTCTGGCAGCTTGGCGATAGGCACTGGGGTCGGTATTGGAACAACGACAGGTTTTGTAACCGCCGTTGCGGGTATTGCTTCAACTGTTTTAGCAATGACAGCTTCTGCGGGCATTGTCGCTACGGTGGGAGCTTCAACCTTGGGTGCTTGCACCATGGGCGTTTCCACTCGCGGAGCTTCAACCCGAGAAATGATGGGGGGAGCCTCCATATACTTGGTCGCCGCTTCCGCCATAATAGGCTGAGCAGCGGGCTTATGGACAGGAGGCGGGGGAGGTGGTGTGGGTGGGGCTTTTTTAAGCACGGCCTTCATAGGAATTTTCTTCCCCGATTTGATCAGGGACTCTTTTTCAACCCGATCTTTTTCAGCCACAATTAGCGGCTTAATCTTTAAAAAGCTGGGCTGGTCGATCATACTCGCCGAGGACTTCACCTCTATGCCCGCGTCCTTCAAGAGCTTGACCAGGGTATCACTGGAAATCTCATAGGTTTTTGCGAGCGAAGAGACTCTTTTCTTACTGTCTGCAGTCATACTTTCACTTTCAATCCGGGCTCAACGCCCTGGGTCTTTCAACTCCAAATCAGGACCATTAGTCCCGCGGGACCAATGATTCCTTTGGCCCCAATGGCCTTAAAATCATTTCATTCGCCTTCGGGCTTTTTCTTGGTGAACAACGATTCCAATTCCGAGAACTTGCTGGGAACGGCTGCGACCACGGGTGTAATGGTTTCGGCAACACCGGGAACGCGAAAGCCTTCGCGAGGTTTTAAGAGAAGGTCCTTCTCATCTTGTTGCATATTGCCGAATTCAGTTTGACCATAAATATCCAACTCACGACCAATCAACTTCGAGGCGAGACGGACATTTTGACCACCGCGACCAATTGCTTGGGACAGGTCTTCGTCACCCACAATGACCACCACGCGGCCATCGCCGATATCGGTAATTTGCTTAATATTTGCTGGAGACAAAGCCCGGCGAATGTAGGAGTGCATATCATCGCTCCAATGGATGATATCGATGCGCTCGTTGGAAAGTTCGCGGACAATGGCTTGAACTCGATTGCCCTTCATGCCCACGCAGGCACCGACAGGATCAATGCGATCATCCTTGGTGGTAACGGCGATTTTGGCGCGATAGCCTGGGTCTCGGGAGACGGCCTTGATGGTTACGATGGCATCATAGATTTCGGGCACTTCCAGTTCGAAAAGTTTCGCGAGAAAGTCAGGATGAGTACGCGAGAGTAGAATTTGCGGGCCTTTGGTATTGGTGCTCACATTGGCGATATAGGCGCGAATGGTGTCACCTTGGCGATAACGTTCCTTACGGATTTGTTCCTTCAAAGGAATGATGCCTTCAGTCTTACCCAAATTAACCAAAATGTTGCCACGGTCAACTTGTTGCACGGTTCCGGAAACCAGGGTTCCTATGCGATGCTGGTAGTCTTCAAAAATCTTGTCTCGTTCGGCATCGCGGACTTTTTGCAACAGGATTTGCTTGGCACTTTGAACGGCGGCTCGGCCAAAGTTTTCGATGGGGATTTCCATTTCCAGGTAATCGCCTTCAAGGGCCTCCGCATTGTATTCTTGGGCTTCGGCAACGAGCATATATTTCTCGTCATAAGCGGCGACTTCTTCCGGAGTCAAGGCGGGGTCGACATCGGGATAGTCATCGACGACATTGACCCGCAAGAATACGTGGATTTCTCCAGTAGCTTGGTCGATCTCCGCTTCAACGTTTTTGGCTAGGTTCAAATATTTCTTGGCTGCATTCATCAAGCTTTGTTGAAGCGTAGAAATCACGACTTCAGGCCCCAAGTTCTTGGACTTGGCTATAAGGTTTAGGCTTTCAAAAATTTCGGCTGCCATAGTGTACTCCTGATATCCTAGGAAAGTCTGATGTCGATCTTGGCCTGTAAAATAAGGCCAAGGGAAATCGAACGGGGTTTCCCGTTCGCGTCTACGGTGATGGACGATTCGTCTACGTCCTGCAATTTACCAACCACCAAACGCTTGCCCTCTATGGGTTCGCTGGTGGATACGCGCACGAAGTTGCCAACGTTGCGACGATAATCATGAATAGTCTTGAAGGGCCGATCGAGGCCAGGTGACGAAACTTCCAGGGTATAGTTTTCGTCTTCCATTACGTTGTCGGCATCGAGCAAGGTGCCGAGGTCGCGACTGACCTTGGCGCAGTCCTCTACGCTCACGCCTCCGCGTTTACCGACATAGATTCGGAGCACACGGCGCTTGCCGGCACGGAAAATTTCCACATCCACAAGATCCAATCCACTCGCTTCCGCGATTTTAGTGGCTAAACCTGTGATGTTCTGAATCAAATCCAAAAGGGCATCTCCCGCAACGAAAAGAACGAGTTGATAATTTCCTCAATGTGGCTTCCCGGTTTCCACCTCTCAAAGTTTATGAAGTCTGAAAGAAGGAGGAAGCGGGAATCCACTACAGCGGTAAAATAAAGTAATTTTACCGTGAAACGACAAGGTCAGGAGCCGGGAATTTTGCTCCTGTTCCAGGAAAATCAAGGATTTCGGAAGGTTCGGCAGAAAATGGGATTCATTAAGACGATATTAATCCTCGTGATTGGTTGTGGCGGACTTTTCTTGAGCATTCAGCATTTGCGCCGTAACATAATCGACTTGCGAGCGAAGCCTAAGGGTTCGCATACTCTCGAGGATCAAGCCTTCAATTATCCACTGATGTTCATATGGTTCGGCTATCTGATTGTTTTTTTCGGAGGTCTCATCGTCAACAATCTTATTTTACACTGATCAGATTTCCTTTTTTTCCTGACTTTTGGCTCTTTCCCAATAACTGTCCATTTCTGTTAGGCTCATGCCTTTGATAATCTTGTTTTCGCCTTGCGCGATTTTTTCCATGCTGGCATAGCGATCCATGAATTTCCGATTGGCACGGGCCAGGGCTTTTTCAGGATCGATATGGAAGAAGCGGCCAACGTTCACGGCAGCAAAAAGTAAATCCCCAAATTCACTTTCAAGCCGATCAGGATTGGGCGTTTCGGCCATGGCCTCGGCCCGCAATTCTTCCAACTCTTCTTTAACTTTGGCCATGGGGCCTTTAAAATCCGGCCAATCAAATCCTATTTGGGCGGCGCGTTTCTGAATTTTATCGGCCTTTATTAAGGCGGGAAGATGTCTTGGCATTCGACCAAGGCCACCTTCTTCTGCTACCGTTTTTTCGCCCTTCTCCAATTTTTTCAGCTCGTCCCATTTTTTTTCCACCGCGGTGGCGTCGTCGAGTTTCAATTCTCCAAAGACATGGGGGTGACGACGGACCAATTTTTCAGATAGGATTTGTACCACTTCCTTAAAATCAAAGTCACCGCGTTCTTGCGCCAACTGGGAATGGAGCACCACTTGAAGCAAGACATCGCCAAGCTCCTCCTTCATATTATCGAGGTCTTTGTTTTCAACGGCCTCTATGAATTCATAAGTCTCTTCGATGAAATAGTTGAGTAGGCTTTCATGGGTTTGTTTTAAATCCCAAGGGCAACCGGTAACGGGAGTGCGCAATGCGCTCATGATTTGCAACAAATCGGGTAGGGAATAGGATGTCATAACCTTCAGATCCTCAAGGGCACGTGGGGGTCTTTACCACAGTCCCAATCAGAAGGTGCAAAAAAAGCCCGAAAAGGGCATTTTCTCCCGCTTGTGAACCTGTACAAATGTGCAGTATATTTGGAGCATGAATATAATGCTGCAAAATCGAGAAATGAATAGAGGAAATTGCTGGGAAGTGGGAGATCTGGACTGGGAGGAAAGCAAAAGCATGCTGGCCCTGTCTATGTCGAGGGGAATTGGACCGGCCACCTTTCAAAAATTAATGGAGGCATTTGGTTCAGCGGAGGGTGTATTCGCTGCTTCGGCCGCAGAAATCACGGGAGTTTGTCCGCAACTCAAAGACGATGCCATCAACGCTATTTTATCCGGTCCCAATCTCCGGACTGTTCGCCATCAAGAAGAAAGCTGTCAAAGACTCGGGGTGAGAATTGTGTCCTATCGATCCTCCGCTTACCCCGGGCCGCTTTTAACCCTACCTCATCCATTACCTTTTATTTTTATGCAGGGCGAATGGCATGACTCGGATCAAAAAGCCGTGGCCATAGTTGGAACTCGCTATCCTTCTGGATATGGGTCTCGGATGGCGCGGGATCTCACCTTGGGATTAATCGAATCGGGTTTCACCATTGTATCTGGATTGGCTCGGGGTATTGATACGGTTTCGCATGAAGCCGCTTTGTCTGGTGACGGAAGGACATTAGCAGTCTTGGGCTCAGGACTGGATTGGATTTACCCTTCTGAAAATTTGGAGCTCTCTCGTCGCATTGCAAATAAGGGCTGTCTCATCTCTGAGTTTCCCATGGGGATGGCACCGCATGCGACGCATTTTCCTCGTCGTAATCGGTTGATCAGTGCATTGTCGATGGGGACCGTTGTTGTGGAGGCGGGCAATGACAGCGGAGCGCTGATCACGGCTGATTTTGCGCTAGAACAAGGCCGGGAAGTATTCGCCGTTCCCGGGTCGGTGGACAATCCCGGAGCGCGCGGGCCCCATAAATTGATCCAACAAGGCGCTCATCTTGCAGAACGTTCCGAAGACATAATTCGTGTGTTGCAGGGGTTGTCCCAAGCGATTCCAGCGCGACGGATAAGTGTGGAGTCGGTTAGCGCAAAGCAAAAGCTGAAGAAGTTTCCGATTATAAACGATAGGGAGGTAGGGACTGAAATCCCATCCGAAAAATTTGGGTTTACTTTGGGATTGGATTTAGAAACCCGCGAAATTCTCAGCATTTTGGGTCAACGAGCGCTGACACTTGATGACATTGCCCAAATGGCTGTGACGAAACCGGTTCTCAAACATGCGCCGCCTCATCGACTTTTGAGCGGTTTATTGGAATTGGAGTTGAAAGGTGTGGTGAGAAGGCTGCCAGGAGCCCTTTTCAAGCGGGTCGAGCCTTGACCGCACAGTCTTTGCATTGGGAGCCGACTCGCGAATATGTTATGATGATGTTGAGAAAGAGTTATTTTTCAACCATGTCAAAATCCCCATCACCCAAACGAAACATAAAATGGCTTCGCTATGTTTTACTCGTGGTCGTGGGTTTAGGCTTTTATCATGTTCTCAGCGGTCCCAGCGGAGGCCTTAACCTCTTTCGACTACGTGCAGCCAATGCCGAGCAAACCCGTCAACTCGACAGCCTCACTCAACGCAGGTCAAGCTTGCAAGTTGAAAAAGTTCGCCTTGAAAAGGACAGTGCCTATATCGAGAGGGTAGCACGCAAGGAACTGGGAATGGCGAAGCCGGGAGAAAAGGTTTTTCGATACATGAATCAGGCCGGAGTCTCGATTTCCAACAAGCCATAAAAAAGAAATAGGGCCCCGCAGGGCCCTATCCTGTCCCTTCAAAAGGCGAGAATTACTTCTTGCCTTTTTCTTTGCAAGCGACCACGAATCCCGCCAACACCCCATCCATATAGAATCGAGAGAAGGTCAAAATACCTGTGAGTTGTTTGCCATAACGAGTTTCCTGGCTCGCTTCGATCTGCAGGGATTTATCCTGCCAGGGGGAGCGTACCATGGAGTCTAATGCAGCCTCCGATCCCTGGATCCTGGCGACAATTTTGGACAATGGTTTACCAAGCATTTCCACTTGCGTATGCCCGTAGAGAGTGCGCGAGGCTTCATTCCAGGCAATCACTTTGAGCTCAGCATCGGTCACGATAACGGCCGGGCCGCTCGCATTACGATACGCCGCAGCAGCTTTAGTAGCCCTTGCATAAATTTCTTCGTCGAGTGCTTCGGGCGAAATTCCGATTTCCTCAACATAGCGCATCACAGCCTCTTCAGTCAGACGTCTTGGACCCCGTCCGATGCGTTCGTACGGCATCCGACCTTGGTCCAACCAGTTAATGACCGTCTGGGCCGAGACATGGAACAACTTTGCCACTTCCCCTGTAGTTAACATCTTATAACTCCTGAAAATCCACTAGCCCATTCATGCGGAGCGGGTAGTAATTTCTATGGACTAGTATCCACCCGTTTTAGGGAAGTTTCAATACGTTTCTTTTTTTTGGTTCTTTCCAATGCTGTAGAAGTTCAATAATAATGGGCTTTCTGAGTTTGAGATAAAGTTGTAAAAACTCAAATTATCCTATAACTCGTTCTTCTATTTTTAAGGTGAAAAATGTTATAATCAATGGAAACAAGCGTAGTTACAACCATGGCCACAATGCTTCCCATTCCGGTGGTTTTCCTGGGAGAAGACCCTGACCTTGCTAAAAGCCTAGCTTTATGTTTCGCGGAAATTATTTGGGGAGAAGAATATCGCATTGCGCCTTTTTTCCTCGCCACCCCTACCCGAGATTGGCGTAGCGTAGTGCCGAAAGAAGGCCGATCCCTGGTCTTTGTCGAGATTGCGGCTGGCAAGGGGAACCCCTCTGGAACCGTTGATGATGCGAGCTTGATTCGGGAGTTGCGCGACTTCAATAGAAGTTTGCAAATAGCTCTCTTAGCCGATGATGACGCCGATTATTTCGCCATCGCCCAGGAATTTCACATCGGCAATGTGCTAAAGAAAAAAGCGTTTGATACCTCTATTTTACGGGCCTTGACGATTCGTCTTTTGACTGGAAATATCTTCGGCTTCGGACCTTATTTTCCCAATGGATTTGTGGTCGGACCCTTGTTCCGAACCTTTGTGGGCCGCGTTGTGGTGGAAGAAATGATTCTCGAATGTTTTCAGGTTTGCAAACCATATCTCAATCCGGAGGAGGTCTCGAACTTCAATATATTTCTGCATGAACTCCTAACCAATACTTTTTCCTATGCCATTGAAGGCATCTCTCCAGAGGACCGGGACAGCAAATTATTGCGGGCTCCACCGGTTGTCCATATAACCGAAAGACGGGCTATTAAAATCGCCCTGGTCACGGATGAAGAAAAAATAGGTTTTGCGGTCACGGATTCGACCGGCAGCTTGAGTATGCTACGGGTATTACAGAAGTTACGCAGGCAATCGCGAATCGGGGGAGAGAAAATGCCGCCGGGTGTTTGGGATGAAAGTGGCCGGGGTATTTCAATGGTTTATCGTTACAGTCGCTTCATCGTCAATATCCTCAAAGACGTACGTACGGAAATCATATTCCTCCAATATCATCGCCAAGAACTCAATCGTTTCGAAAGCATCATTATCACGGAAGTCCATCCTTTTTGAGTTTGCAATTGAGTTTATTTTCGTTCGGAAGTCCCTGTAGAACCTTGAGTTAATGTGGTTTAGTCCTTTGGGGCAAGGGTTTTGCCTATTCCATGATTCTCTGCGGCTGTTCACAGTCTATCAACAAGTGTTGGCAACTTTTTCAGAAAAAGTTGGGAAATTGGCATGTTACCGTTACCTGAACATTTCCTGGCAAAGCTCAGGAAAAAAAAGAACCAGGTTTAGTAGTTTCTCTTTTCAAAGGGTAGAGTTACATGAAAATCCTAAAGTCAGATCCAAAGAATCTGGTGAACCTACAATCCTGGTTTGGGGAATGGATCATCCACCCCCTTCCGGAAAAATACCGGGACAATCCGTTAGCCGTGTCCACCCCTCAACTCGCGGAGGAAGCCGATTCGCTGTTAAGAGAAAATGGGGGAATGTCTGGATTCGCGAGGCTTGGGGTTTACAACCAACAATATTGGTTTCGACTCATCACCATTTTGCAAGGCGAATATCCATGCGCCGTTCACCTCATAGGGCTGAGGACATTTAATCAATGGGTCATTCGTTATCTAGTTAAAAATCCACCAGCCTCGCCATACCTGGCGGAATTGGACGCGCGCTTTCTCGCTTTCATGTCTGAATCGTATCAGGAGAAAAACCGAGAAGAAGTTCTCCAATCGATAGAATTGGATAGGGCATTCTCGAGGGCATTTGATGCCGCGGAGGGGATTTCAATATCGGCAGGCGGGCAATCAGCGGAAGCGATTCTGATGACTGCGCGATTTCAGTTGGCACCTCATGTAACTCCGCTACAACTCGCTTGGCAATTTCTTGAGTTTCGACCCCAATGTCTCCGTGACGAGAGTCTAGAGCTTTCTATTGAACTTAAACCCGGTGCGGTTGATTTGGTTATTTTCCGTGACGAAGATCACGATATCTTGAGTTTAACCATTCTCCCTCTGGCAATGCGGATTTTAAAAGAGTTCCGGAATCCCATCTCCTTGTCCCAAGCCTTTGAAAACTTGGAAAATGAGTTGTCCTCGGAAGAATTTATGGAAATTGCTGCGGGAATTTCGGGGTGGTTTCAGAACTGGGTGGCACGGAAATGGCTTTGTCTAGCGGAGGTTCAGGATTTACCCAAATAAAATTCTGCTTTTTCCAATAAGTCTTCGAGATAGGTTTGGGATGATATTGGGTCCATTTCCGAAGGAGCGAAAGGGGCGAAGCGTTTGTGAGTTTTCGCGTCGAAGGTCCCGTCGATGACTTCATAGAGTACAGCTTCATCAGAGAGAATCACCAGAGAATGCCAAGTTCCCGCTGGAATTTCAACCTGTAGCGAGGTTTCTAAGTTTTCTAAACCTCCATCTCTGCAAAGAATCTGGCAATCTGAAATCGTTCCGTCATCGTTGAAAGCCAATACCATTACTCTACCGTATAGAATAGTGAAGATTTCCAACTTATCTGGATCTTGGTGACGATGAGGCGCAAAATAGGATCCCTTCAATGCAACGTTTATCATCCGCTGTAGGCGATCTTGCGGCGAATGAAAGCAATGGTTGGTTCGTTTGCGGGGGGATAGTCGGGCTCCAATCAGAAGCGTTTGGATTAAGGTGCGATCTAATTTTTGTGCGAACATGCGGTTCCTCATTAAACTCTATTGTGAAGAAAAGGGCTCTCCAGGGAATGAAAAAATAAGCATATCAAGACTATCTTTACGCAGAAAAGTCTGGAAGCTTAGGCCCCGACAATTGAAAAATAGGGGATATGCGCTTTCTTTCCAAGACCTGTTCGGTGCTGGTTGCCCTTTCAATACCGGCTTTGTCGGATCTTTATAACCATAAAATCGTATTAGTAGGCGACAAGGCTGCGGCATTGGGCGGCGCATTTAGTGGATTGGCCGATGATGCGACCGCGACCTATTACAATCCGGCTGGCCTCACCCAAATCAAAAATATCAAGTTGAATGTATCCGCGCAGGTTGTTCAATACCAGAAACAACAAATTGGAATCGCTCCTGGAACTATCATCCCTTATAACTCTTTCAACTTTAGCCCGACCATCACTGCTTTTTCCCAACGCATGGGTAATTGGGCTTATGGTTTTAGCATCGTGACCCCACAAAATGATCTTTTTACCGGTGAACAGCAAATTCAAGCTTCCTATCGCGACACCCTGAAGATTATTAAAAATGATATTGGCTTGGATACTCTGCAAGATGGACCCTGTTACGAATTAGCTGAAAACCCAAAGCCTTGTTTTACGAAATTGAATTTGAGTTATTATGAAGTGCCGAAGGTCACCATGATCGGGCCAAGCGCGGCCATGAAATTCAATGAGAACATTTCGCTTGGGTTTACTCTCTACGGAATCTATTTCACGGAACTGGAAAAAACTTCCTATGGCGGTTGGTCTGGGAATTATGTGGGAGGCGATACAACCGATATCTCTCGTTTTTTTGAAAACAATGTGACGCGTTCGGTGAATCAAACCGGCCTCGGGTTATCCGGGAATTTTGGAATTTTGGTTCGGATGAATCAGGCCTTCAATTTTGGGGTCAATGCTTCCCTTGGTAGCATTGTCTTTATTAATCGAACCGAGGAACAACGAGTGGAGTATTTGATCAATGACAGTCTTTTCAAGGTCGACCAAACCGCTCCAATTAAAACTTCGGCTGCACAAATTTATAATCTATCCAAAAAGGTAAAGCACACGGAAATCTCAGCGCCGAGTATGTCCTTGGCCGTGTCATGGCAGCCTTGGCCCATTCTGATGTTGGCGGCACAAACGGACTATTATTTAGGTAGTACTTATTCTTACACTGGTTTTAAACCCGGGAATCTAAAACAAGTCCGATCGGGTTTTGAAACCCTGATACCCGTTGAAAAGACTTATACCATTGAGAAAAATGCGGTGGTGAACTTTTCCGGAGGTGCGGAGATTCAAGTTTTAAAAGGGTATTCCTTTGCGATGGGTGGTTACACCGACTTTAGCCAAGGTCCCCATGACTCACGTGAAGCCAGTTGGAATCGAAACATCGACTATTACGGCGCAACCATCTCACTGGGGATGGACAAAGACCTCACGGAATCACGCTTTGGGCTGAGTGCGGCGTACGGAGATGCCTCTATCACTCACTTTCAATGGACGACAACAACCGGTGGAAAACCGGACTTACTGTTTCAACCCGACGGGAAATTGGCAAAACCTAGGCAGAAGTTTAATGCTTTCAGCTTTGGATTATACCTTTCCAGCACATTGAAAATTTAAAATCGACTGGCTGGATGTTCGCCGCCATTATTCTTGCCAATTTGGGAAAAGGCTAGAATCCTATTTGGCTTTCGAATCTCCCACGCCTTTTAAAATCTGATCGAAAAAGGCTTCCCCTTCCATGGCAGTATTTGGAAAGCGTTTTAAGGGAACGGCTTTCCCGTTTTCCCAGACCGCCAGAATCTCCAGATCCAAATTGGATAAAATCCCCATCATCAGATTCGTAGCCTTAATCCGCATATCGTCCTTCCCATCTAGAGTGGCTAATTTTACGCGTTCGACTCCGGCTGGGAATTGTCGCAAAGCCGCATCAACACCGACCCATTGATTGTCGAGCCAGGCTTCGGCCCAAGCATGGCCAATGAAAACTCCGTGGCCCACTGAGGCAAAACCCAAGCCCAATCTGGCCGGGACTCCACATCTACGCAAGAGGGCGGCCGTTAAGATGGCAGCCTCAGAACAGTCACCATTCAAATCGCGTAGAACCTCACGACTGGTTCCAAACAACACGGCTCCGAGTTCAAAATGAAAGTGGGCCACCACCCAGGAATAGATTAGTTCTGCCTGTTGTGTAGGATTCGTTTCAGAGCCGAGAACCTGGGCGAGAGTGGTTTGCAAGAGCGAGTCGTCTAAATCGAGATAATGGTTAGAAGCCAAAAAAGGTTTTAGGGAATCGGATAAGGTGAGGGGCGTTGCTGCTACCCCATGCTTTGACGCGTTGAGATGTGGGAGTTGGTTTTCGAGAATCCAACTGGAAGGGGACTCGGCCTGAACCTTTTTTTGTTCCGGCCCTAGTGGGCAATAGGGATCCAGAGGCAGCCCATTTTTTAGACGGAGGCGATAACGCATGCGGTCAATTTCACCAGCGAGGGCCGGTGCCAGGGGAGAGACGGGGAATAGTCCCATCGGGGCTTTACCGCTAGAGTATAGCGAATCCGTCGTGGAGGTCTTTGAAACGGAGTAGGAAGGATTCGGTCGGGTTCGCAACTGCACCGGTGCGTTTACCCCCGCCAATTCTTCTATGTCGGCGATGAGCCACCCTTGAGGGTCATGATAAACATGGATGGCTTGAACGCTTTTCATTTCGGTTTGGCCCAACAGGGGCCGCTTAAAAACCACGTGACTAGAAATTCTAAGGTAGGCCCAAACCCCGTTGGATTTTTCTTCTAAAGTTGTGTCCTTCGAGCGAGCGGTGTCAACGGCATCGGCCAGTTTGGATTGGGACAAGACAATAAAATCGAACATCCTTAAGACCTGACCTGTGCATCGTTTTCGAGCTGCCCCATAATTACCGGCTTCAAGGAGAGAGTCGAAACTCTTAACAGCGGCAGCGGGGGGAGACAGTTGGATGGGAGCTCGATTGGACCTCGCAGCAGATGTCCCCGAAAGAGAAAAGGATGAGGAGGAGGGAGAACCTTCTAGAGCACCTATCAGTGTGCAGATCGAGGTAAGACAAAGGATTAGAGAGTTGCCCATCATTTGGCTAAAAAGTCTGACCCGAAAACCGGACCGCGGGAAAATTTTCAGCACTTTGTATAATCATTTTTTTGACTCGAAACTCTGTTCATCGTATCCTATGATAAGTTACTTTTATTCCATTACTAAAAAGGATACAGGAGCCACACAAAACCCTCGATGCTCGGAATAAATTTAAGCCACATTTTTCTTCTACTTCCCCTGCTCGCCAACGGCGCAGCGACCAAGCATAGCGGTCCCGAAAAACCAGTACCGGTTTCGGTCGAACACTTTGAAGGAGTCATTGACCTGACCGTGGCTATGGAATCGGGCAATGGCGATTTAACGCTTAGCCTATCGGGCGATATGGCCAAACTTGACATGCAGATAACTATTAATCCCTTTCCCGAGCCTATTCGTTTGGCCGTCCTGATGAATGCCAAGACGCCAAAGTCGGCTTACCTCATTAGCGATAGGACCAAAACCTACAGCGTCATTATCCTGCCCGATCCTGAAAAACTGAAGAAGGATGGAGCCAAGGAGGCTAAATACAAGGCGAAAGTTTTGGGTGAAGAAAAAATTCTGGGCTTTGTTTGCTCCCATGTCATTCTCTCCAGGGACAGGGAATTGATTGACACATGGATTACGAAGGATATTCCGGATGTCTATGGCGTGCTCAAGCGGCTTCAGGATGCCAACCCCCAAATCGGCGAAGCAGCATTGTTTCGTGCCTTGGAGGAAACGGGGAATGTGGGATTGCCCATGCGCTGCATTGTCATTCGCGATGGACAGCGAGTAACGACGGAGGTTCGTAAGGTGGAGCGAAAAGTTTTGCCCTCCTCTCTCTTTGCGATTCCGACGGATTATGCGCGCACGGAAGGGGGAGCGGTGGAAACCCAGCCCACCCCGGCTCAGATTGATGACATGAAACGCCGCCTTCAAGGCGCGGGAGCAAGCCACTGATGGGCGGGAGAATTCTACGGAATCGGGCCATGGCTTTTTCGAGGCATAGATGAAGCTCGCTGTTTCTGTATCCACTCAACCCGATGATGAGAGTTGTGGCATTACCTGCCTTCAGGCCATTTACGACTACTACGGCCATGAGATCACCTTCGAAAAACTACAGAGCGAAATTGAACACTGGCATACCGGGGGAACGGTGAGCGTCAATCTGGCGCGTCATGCCCTGACCCATGGATACTCTGCCGAAATCTATACCTACAACATTAAAATCTTCGATCCGACTTGGAAAAAGCTCGCCCCTGCGGATTTGTCGCAAAAACTCAAGCTGCGGCAACAAAAAATTCGCAGCAAGAAGCAAAAAAAAGTGATTGGTTACTATCAAGACTTTCTTCGCAAAGGAGGAGTGCTTAAGTTCGATGACTTGGATGAGAATTTATTGGATCGGCTTTTCTCCCGTCGCCGTCCGGTAATTTGCGGGCTCTCGGCCACGTATCTTTACCAGCATATGCGCGAGACTCCCACCTGCGAAGAGAATGATATTACAGGGCAGCCTGTGGGTCATTTCGTGGTGGTATCTGCATGGGATCCCAAGTCTCGTCACGTGACCATCAACGATCCTTTGCGTAAAAATCCCATTTCCAATACAGGAACCTACCGCCTACCTTTTGTGAAGTTTTCCAATGCCGTGATGCTCGGAATTTTAACGTATGATGAAAACCTTTTAGTGATTGCGAAAAAATGATCAGGAATATATGTGTGGTGGAGAATGCCCGCCACTGGAAAAAAAGAGTCCCTCAAATAGAGTTTGTCAGTGTGAATGACTATCTATTCGCCAAAGAATATCAAGAGCTACGCCAGCTTAAGATTATCAACCTGGCGAGCAATTACGGTTATCTCGGATCAGGATACTATGTAAGCCTGGTCGCCGAAGCCCGTGGTCATAAGGTCATTCCTAACATGTCCACCATGCAGGCCCTTTCCAAAAAAGAATTCTACCTCATCGAAACGGATGATTTGAATGCGCAGATCCAAAAAGATCTGGCTAACATCACGGACAATAAATACGAGCTCTCCGTTTATTTTGGGCGCAATGTGTCCAAGAAGTACGAAAAGATTTCCCGCATGTTTTTCAACGTGTTTCCCTGTCCTTTCTTCCGGGTTTATTTCCGCAAGGAAAAACAATGGATACTCACGTCCATCAAGTCCATGACTATCAACAGCATTCCCGAATCGCATACGGATGTTTTCTTAGAAGCGTTGGTTGAATATGGCGTCCATAAATGGGGAATCAAACGGCAAAGTAGTTCGGAACGCTATGACCTTGCCATTCTTCAAAATCCCAAAGAGCGATTCTCTCCCTCGAATGATGCGGCGATTCAGAAATTTATCAAAGCGGGAAAAACCGCCGGGCTTTCAGTTGAAGTGATCGAAAAGAAAGACTTTGCGCATTTGCCTCAATTCGACGGCCTGTTTATTCGTGAAACTACGTCCATCGATCACCATACCTTCCGATTCGCCAAGAAGGCGGAGAAGGAAAAAATGATCGTCATCGACGATCCCAAGTCCATCCTCTATTGCACCAATAAAATTTTCCTTGAGGAACTCTTCAAGCGTGAAGGCATTCCCACGCCCAAGACCTTTATTGTGAGCGAAGACAATGTCTCTAATATTTATGATCAGTTTTCGTTTCCGATTATTATCAAAATCCCCGATGGCTCATTCTCACGAGGCGTGGTAAAGGTTGAAGATCCCGGGGAATTGGCATCAGTCTGTAAGGAATATTTCAAACGGTCCGATTATGTCATCGCTCAGGAATTCATGCCCACTCCGTTTGATTGGCGCATTGGTATTTTCAATGGCAAGCCTTTGTTCGCCTGTAAATACTTCATGTCACGCAATCATTGGCAAGTCATCAATCATCACAAAGAGGGTAAGGCTGGCGAAGGGCGACATCAAACTTTCGCTGTGTCGCAGGTCGATCCGATCATTATCAGTACCGCGCTCAAATCGGCGAAATTAATCGGAGACGGTCTTTACGGAGTTGATATCAAAGTGGTTGGCAATAAGCCGTTTGTAGTGGAAGTCAACGACAATCCCAATATCGACGCCGGTGTAGAAGATGAAGTGTTGGGGAACTCCCTATACTATACCATCATGGAAGAATTCACCAATCGTATAGACAGGCTTAAGGCACGTAAGGATAAAGATCTTATTCCTCAACTCGAAACCCCCAAGTTGCTTAAAATGCAAGTGGGCCGATAGTGGCTTGCTGAAATCGGGAACGAAACTTGGCCTATTCGCTTTTTTCGGTTTTCGGGGTGGAAATTGAATACGCCCTAGCCCGTAAGGACACGCTTGCCATTGACCCCAGTGTCGACCAACTGCTTGAGGCCTTGGTTTTAAATCCAGATACTGCCCAAGTTTTTGGAAATGTCGAAGCGGATAATGAATTAGCCGCGCATGTGCTTGAGATCAAATGCCTCAATCCTGTTCCTGACTTGGTTCTACAGTCCAAAGATTTCGCAGCCTCTATTCAGAGCTTGAACAAAATTCTGGGACGTTGGAATGCCTGCCTCATGCCCGGAGGCATGCATCCGTTTATGAATCCCGCCGAAGAATCCCATCTTTGGCAGCATGAAGATTGCCGAGTCTATGAAGCCTATGATAGAATTTTTGGTTGCCGAGGGCATGGCTGGTTCAATATTCAAAGCGTCCATTTGAATCTCCCTTTCGCCAATGATCGGGAATTCGCCGCGTTACATAATGCTATAAGCCTGCTGCTACCA
>JAYVCH010000033.1:0-17446 GCA_043750055.1 Fibrobacteria bacterium | reverse complement strand
GATGTTTATTTTGTCACGGTACTTCCTGTCGAATTGCATCTCTGGGATGTGTTGATGGTTTTAATCGTGACCAATGTTTTGTGCGGGATTGCCACTGTTTTGCCCGCCATGAAAGCCGCCCGCCATGACCCCGTGGAGGCCATACGCCATGAGTGACAAATCCAACATGGTTTTGGAACGCGTCCCATCTGACTCGTTACTTTCTGTAGTGGGCATTCAAAAAGTGTTTGAGGAAACGGGCACGCGGATCGAATTATTTCGTGACCTGAATTTTTCGATTGCACGTGGAGATTTTGTCGCCATCAAAGGCGCTTCGGGAGTGGGGAAGAGCACGCTATTGCATATTCTGGGCATGTTGGATCGCCCTACCGCCGGGCGAGTGTTCTTTCAGGGTGAAGATACCAACGGCCTCACGGACAAACATTTGAGCCGAATCCGCAATCAAGATATTGGATTTGTTTTTCAGTTCCACCATTTGCTCCCCGATCTCACGGTTAAAGAAAACGTGCTCATGCCCTGCCGAATCTCGGGGCGATTGCGACGCATTGACGAGGATCGGGCTTTAGAACTGATTCGCATGGTTGGCATGGATCATCGGCTCAAACATTTCCCCGCCGAACTTTCCGGCGGGGAAAGGCAGAGGATCGCCCTTGCGAGAGCACTAATTAATAATCCCGGCATTTTACTGTGCGATGAGCCATCGGGAAATTTAGATGCTAAGAATTCGGAATTGCTTCATGCTCAACTACTGGATCTAAACCAACGACTCTCCGTTGCAATTCTGGTCGTTACGCATGATTTGAATTTAGCCTCTAAGGCTCGTCGTGTATTTATGATGGAAGATGGAATTCTAAAATTGGAGCGCGAATCTCCGCATGGACAGCATGGATAATTTTCCTGTTTGCACGCAATGTGGATTCACCTTTTCGGAATACCGTTCCCGGGGATTACTGGGTTGTCCCCACTGTTACACAAGTTTTGGCGATGCCTTACAGGCTGACCTAGTTTGGCTGCATAGTGCGTTGGAAATTTCCGAATCGATTCCGTTGGTAAAACCGATTTCATCGGAAGGCGAATCTTTGGCGCAGATGCGGCAGAATTTGATCGAGGCTTTGAAAATCGAAAACTATGGAGAGGCAGCCAGGCTACGACTTCGTATCCAATCGACCGAAAACGCAGGAAAGGCTGGCGAAGGAATTGAATTGGCCTGAGTTAGCAGAGCGTCCTCTACCTTGGGCCAGTAGCTTGAATTGGACCGAAAATGGACAACATTCTGTGGTGTTCACTCGGTTATCGACCTACCGGAATTTTTCAGGATTTCCTTTCACCGTATCCGCGCCACCAAATATTTGCGCAGCCATAGCCGATAAGGCCCTTCATTTATTGACCCGGCAGGGTGGCTTTACCATACAACGATTATCCGATTGTCCTTCCTACGCCTTGCGCCTATTGCGCGAACGACATGTATTGCCGAGTCGATTTGTCCCTTTCCCTGGAAAGAAGGAATTCAAATACGTCGCTTTCCGACCGCAGGGCAATGCGTGGGCATTGGTCAATGAGGTGGAACATTTGACCTTCGGCCAAATTTTTCCAGGGCGATTTTCAGAACTGGAGTTCAACTCCGCCTACTCCGTTCCCCAGGGAGAATCACCCTGGTGCGAGCTCGGATCCATGGGCTTTTTGGCCTCCTATCCCGGAAGAATAGGACCTGGTTTAGAAGTAGACATTCTAGTGCATCTACCGGGATTAGTTCTTTCGCGGCGACTGGGTCATGCGCGCAATGCGCTTTCCGCTTTTGGAATCGGTTTTTTTCCCCTTGGAAGTCTAGGGGGAGGCGAAGCCGATGCCGGACTTTTTTTATTGCGTTCGCGAGGCGGCGGGGGAAAATCTGCTCTGCAGGTATACCAGGATCTTTTAAAAAACGTCCAACCCATAATGGAATTAGAAGCGTCACTCCAACGACAATGCTTGGATAAACATCACAAAAGGCTTGAAGTTAGGCTTCGTCAATCCCTTCAGCATTTAACGGAGGCTTCCGTTTTGTCCTATCCAGAGGTTTTAGCTATGAGCTCTTACCTACGTCTGGGTGCCTATCTTGCGTTGATAAACCCTCAAATTTTAGGGATAGTGGAAGAACTAAGAATTAAGGCAGGGTCTGGTCACCTGGGAGTAAGTTTAGGTCACAATATGTCTAAAGAAGAAGAGGACAAACAACGGGGGAATGTTGTAAGATTAGCCATGGAGATGTATAGATCTTGATCTTGTTGTTCGTCGTAACAAAAATTGGGTTTTAAATTTCTAACAAGTATTTTAACCTTTGGAAGAGTCGGAGCCGGAAGTTGCCGGACCAACGAGGATAAAAACATGAACGGGATGTTTACAGATAGAGTAAAGAAAGTCATGCAACTGGCTCGTGAAGAGTCGGTTCGGCTCGGAAACGATTATGTCGGTACCGAACATCTATTGCTCGGACTGATCCGTGAAGGAGATGGTGTTGCCGTATCGGTTTTGAAAAACCTCGGCATCGACTTGGATGATCTCGCCAGGAATATTGAGAAGTCCATTTCCTCTTCGGGAGGAATGATGACGATCGGGCAGATGATTCCCTTTACGCCTCGGGCGAAGAAGGTATTGGAAATCGCTGCGCAAGAAGCGCGGTCGATGAGCCATAAGTACATCGGCACAGAACACTTGCTTCTCGCACTCATGAAGGATCATGAATCTGCGGCGGCCAATGCCCTCGCCAGTATCGGAGTTGAGTATGAAAGAGTGAAAGAAGAAATTGATCGCGTGCTCCGTGGCGGCGACGCTACGGCGGCCACCGGTGCTACGGCGGGAGATTTCGCAGGCAGTCGTAAAAAATCCAAAACTCCGTTTTTGGATCATTTTGGACGCGACCTCACGGAGCTTGCTCGCCAGGGCCAACTCGACCCTATTATCGGACGAGGACCGGAAATCGAACGCGTCATTCAAATTCTGTCCCGTCGCAAGAAGAACAATCCCGTTCTCATCGGCGAACCCGGCGTTGGCAAGACCGCCATCGTGGAAGGCTTGGCCCAGAAAATCGTCGAGCGTAACATTCCTGAAATTTTGGAGAACAAGCGCGTTGTCACTCTCGACATGGGCAGTATCGTTGCAGGCACCAAGTATCGTGGTCAGTTTGAAGAGCGCCTCAAATCCCTGATGACGGAACTGCAAAAGAACGAGAATGTCATCATCTTTATCGATGAGTTGCACACCATTGTCGGCGCCGGCGGTTCAGAGGGCTCCCTCGATGCCTCTAATATATTTAAGCCTGCGCTCTCACGCGGCGAGTTCCAATGCATCGGCGCAACCACCTTGGATGAATATCGTAAGTATATCGAAAAAGATGGCGCCCTGGAACGCCGGTTCCAAACCATCTTGGTTGACCCGCCCTCATTGGCAGACACCTTGATGATCATCAAGGGATTGCGCGTCAAATACGAGCAGCATCATAAGGTGACCTATACCGAACAGGCCTTGGATGCTTCCGTACGGCTTTCTGATCGATACCTTAGCGATCGTTTCATGCCAGACAAAGCTATTGATATCATTGATGAAGCCGGCGCACGTGTGCGTTTGGCCAGTTTGTCCATTCCTCCCGAACTCCGAAATAAAGAGCTAGAGCTTGAAGCTGTGGTTAAGGAGAAGGAAGCGTCAGTGGAGAATCAGGATTATGAAACCGCAGCAAGCTTGCGCGACAATCAGGAAAACCTGAAAGCGGAATTGGAAGAAATGCGTAAAAAGTGGCGTGAGCAAAAACGCGAAGAGCGTTTGATTGTGGATGAGGAAGCCATTCAAGAAGTGGTCGCTAAAATGACGGGCATACCGCTCGCGAAAATGGCTTCGACGGAATCGAATCGACTTCTGAATATGGACAAAGAGCTCTCCCTGCGCGTGGTCGGTCAGGAAAGAGCCATCGAAGTAATTTCGAAAGCCATTCGTCGTTCTCGGTCCGGTGTCCATTCCACCAAACGTCCGATGGGAAGCTTCGTGTTTCTCGGGCCGACGGGCGTGGGTAAAACCGAATTGGTAAAAGCTTTGGCGGCATTCTTGTTCGAATCTGAAGACGCCCTAATTCGCATCGACATGTCTGAATACATGGAAAAATTCGCCGTATCCCGCCTTGTGGGTGCGCCTCCCGGCTATGTCGGATATGAAGAAGGCGGTCAGCTCACTGAAAAGGTGCGCAAAAAGCCCTACTCCGTTATTCTCCTCGACGAAATCGAAAAGGCGCATCCGGATGTCTTTAACATTCTACTGCAAATTCTCGACGATGGCCAACTCACCGATAGCTATGGTCGCAAGGTCAATTTCAAGAACACCTTGATCATCATGACCTCCAATCTCGGAGCCAAGGATATTAAGAAGGGTGTGGGTCTTGGCTTTGGTAAGGACGATTCCAATACCGAATACGAACGCATGGAAAAAATGGTTCGCGAGGAAGTGAAAAAAACTTTCAATCCTGAATTCTTGAATCGCCTTGACGACCTCGTTGTCTTCCGCCCCTTGGAGCGCAAAGACATGGGTCGGATTGTGGATATTCTCGTGGCGGAATTGGAAAATCGTCTCGGACCTCGCGATATCAAGGTTCAAATTTCGGACTCCGTTCGTGACCTCATCGTTGAAAAGGGCTTCGACCCTCAACTGGGAGCGCGTCCATTACGTCGAGCCATCCAGAAAATGATCGAAGATCCTTTGGCAGAAGAAATTCTCCGCGGGAAGATTACGGATAATTCCATGCTGAAAGTAGGTCGCAAAGGCGACCAACTGACCTTCACTCCTTCTTCGACTGCCAAGGCGCCGAAAAAAGATGAAAAGGAAAGTATAGAGGTTAAGGAGGGCTAATCGAAATTCGCTTTCTCTCTTTCCCCTCGTAAGTCACTAGTGAGCCGGCGCATGTCGCCGGTTCACTACCCCTTTTCCACATCCCAAGACGACTCTTAATTTAGGGTTTTAGTTATATTAATCCGGTTTCCAACCAGGAAGGCCTTTTGACCATTCCCAAGTCTCTATTTGCTTTGATTATGCTTTGTTTCGGTATTTCGGTCCACCCATCCCTGGCCCAAACTGCCCCCGCCTTCCGCAGCCCGGTTAAGGAAGTTAAGGTCGCCAATATTCTCCTTGAGGGGAATAAAACCGTAGACAAATCGCTGATATTGAACACCATTCAGGTCCAAAAAGGGGAAGAATATTTCCCTCCCGTTTTGCGTCAGAAAATTCAAGGCTCCATTACCGCCTTGAATAAACTGGGTCTTTTCGCGGACATCAAAATTGACATCGATTATCCCGATTCCGTAGAGGGTGCGGTGCTGACCTTTGTGGTTTCAGAATTGCCGACCCTGGCCCGAGCCGATTTCAGGGGCAATAAAAAGATCAAAAAAGAGGATATCAAAGAAGTGATGGATTTACTCGATGGGCAAGTCTATTCCCGTTCTGCAGTTGAACGCAATCGTCAAAAAATCCAGAACTTATATCACAACAAAGCCTATTTACTTGCCAAAGTTGATGTTGAAGAAGGAATCGAAAAGGAAACGGGACGCAAGACCGTGACCTTCTTAATTGAAGAAGGAAAAAAAGTTCGAGTCCGTTATATAACCTTCGCAGGTAATATTCATGAGAAGGATAAGGATCTCAGAAAAAAATTCCCAACCAAGGAAGACCGTTGGTGGCGTGATGGCGATTACAAGGAAGACGTATTTCGCCTTGGGTTGGACACTCTTGTGGATTCTTATCGAGAATTGGGATACCTCGATGCCACGGTCAAGGGCGAAAAAATCAATTATACCGAAGACAAAAAGTATATGGACATTCGGATCAATGTATCTGAAGGCAAGCGCTACCGTTTTGGTAAAGCCACATTTATCCATAATAATATTGTTGAAGATGGGGCTTTGACGAGCCAACTCCTCCTCGATTCAGGCGATATTTTCAATATGAAAAAGTTTGAGGCGACCAAATTTCAAGTCCAATCGGTGTTTCGTGAAGAAGGATATCTGTTCATGGATTTGCAGGATCAATTCACCTACCGTGATTCTGTGGTGGATGTAACGTTTACAATTAAAGAAAACAGCATTGCTCATATTCATCTAGTGGATATTCGGGGGAATACTAAAACCAAGGACAAGGTCATTCGTCGCGAGGTTAAACTATTTCCGGGAGATATTTTCCGTCAATCTTTGATTATGCGTGCTCAGCGTGATATTATGCAGCTCGCTTTCTTCGACAATGTCGAACCCAACATTGAACAGGTCAAAGATGGCGATGCCAGCGATGTTAATTTGGTCCTAAAAGTGACCGAAAAACAGGCAGGCACGGGAACGGTTTCGGCAGGATTGGCATATAGCCAAAGAGATAATTTGGTAGGAACCGTTGGGCTTCAGATCCCAAATTTTCTAGGAAATGGACAGAGAGCGGACTTAAGTTTGGAATGGGGCCCGAATAAAAAATTGGGATCGCTTGGCTTTACAGAACCTTGGTTTTTGGACACGCCGACCTTGCTGGGTGGAAGTGTTTTCTACAGCTTCCAAAAAGCATATCAGGCCAATCAATTTGACTATACCAGGTATGGAACGCGTCTCAACTTAGGCCGTCGCTTGACTTGGCCAGATGATTATTTCTCAGTGAGTAGTAGCTACAATTTGACGGTTAATGATAATGGTCAACTCTCCAATTCCGAAGCTCTAATCATCCCATCCGGTTTGGAATCTTCATTACACCTTTCCGTAACGCGCGACGATAAAAATCTTCCGTTCTTCCCCTCTGAAGGTTCGCTTTATCGAGTGACGTACAGCAAAGTAGGCGGCCCTCTAGGTGGAGACTTTGATTATAATCAAATAGAAACCAAGGTGGACTGGTGGTTTCCTACAATTCAGAAATTGGTGCTCGGTGTCGAGTCCGAATTTGGCATGCTACTCGGAGACCATATTCAAACTTATGACTTGTTTCAAATGGGCGGCGTTTTGGGTTATCAAGGAAAACTGCGCGGCTATGATCCGGGCAGTATTGGCAGTTCTCGTATTGGCCGTAGCTTTTTGTCCGTTGTCACTGAATTAACCTACCCCGTAGTGGAGAACACCTTTTATCTACTCGGCTTTTTTGATGTCGGAAATGTTTTTGGAAATGTTCCCAAATTTACTTCGGGCCAAGGCTACAGTTATAATCCCGTCAAGAGCAGTTCGGTTCCGGACCCATGGGAAGAAATGGATTTCTCGGATATGCGCAGAGACATAGGCTTTGGATTTCGGTTAGTCATACCATTGGTTGCCCCCTTCGGTATGGGCTTTGACTTCGGATGGCCACTTGACGATGCAGAGTCGCGCCTAGGCGTTCGTTATCCCAAGGTGGGGAATTCACCCGTGGTCAACTTTGTAATTGAGCAAGGATTTTAAGGAGGAATAATGAAAAAGTTGGTTTTATTTTTAGGTCTAATCATTTCCAGTGTCGCGTATTCATCCGACCTGAAAATCGCGCATGTCGATTCCAAACTAGTCTTCGATAAATATACCGATACCAAGAAGGCGCAAAAGGAATACGACAAGCAAGTTCAGAAGTGGGAGCAGGAAGCGGCTACCAAGCAGAAAGAATTGATGGAGTTGAAAGACAAGCTTGAAAAGCAGTCTTTGATGCTCAGTGAAGAAAAGAAAAAGGAAATGGAAGCCGATTTTTTGAAACGAAAAAGTGATTATGAGCAGTTCGTCCAAAAGATTTACGGCAAGGATGGAGAACTATTCCAAAAAAATGAGGAATTCTCTGGACCCATCCTACTGAAAATCAAGAAAACCATTCAGGATGTCGCGAACCAGGAAGGCTATGATTTGGTTCTTGATCGCGCTTCCGGTACGGTAGTATTTTGGAAAAAGGATAATGACCTCACTCAAAAGGTCATCGACGCCCTAAATAAAGAAACAAAATAACCTTGCGATTCAGGGAAGCCATTTCGGCTGCGGATATTCTGCAGCATTGCACCCTGAATTCGCCCCTGGCATCGGAACCGGCTTCGCAGGTCAGGCTTCCAAGTTCTCTGTCGAGGCTTATGATTGAGAGCCTTGATTCCCCCCAATTCAGTGGAACCACTTCACTCACTTTTCTGGGTTTGGATTCGCCATTACGTCAAAAAAAAACGGTTAAGGCTGCCCTAATCATAACAGAACCGGGTGTGGTAGGTCCTCAAGATATCCCCATTTTTGTTGTTCCTTCCATTCATTTTGCAATGTCAGAAATATTGAACGCCTTTCGCGAGTCGTTCCAACATCCAATTCCATTTCTGCATTCAACACCATTTCTAATTGATGAAAAAACCAAGGATATCAATTCCAATCAAATTAGTCCTCAAGCCGTTGTCGAAGGCTTCCTTGAAGGTGAAGTCTTTATAGGAGCTGGAGCCGTGATCGGCAAAGGGTCCTATATCGGACGAGGCACTCGAATCGAGGCCAATGCCACCATTTTGGAGAATTGTATAATCGGACGAAACTGTGTTATACAATCCGGAGTTGTCATTGGCTGCGCGGGGTTTGGTTTTTTTCCGGGAGAGCAAGATTTGTCTCCCATGCCTCATTATGCAGGAGTAGAAATTGGAGACAAATGTTGGATTGGAGCGAACACGGTCATCGCTGCCGGAGTCCTCAACCCCACCCGTTTGGGTCGGGGGTGCAAATTGGATAGTCATGTACAAATCGCCCATAATGTCCAGTTGGGCGAAGAAAGCCTTCTAGCCTCACAGTCTGGAATCGCTGGGTCAACGGTGATTGGACAACGTTTTCAAATGGGAGGAGCCGCTTCCCTCGACGGACATCTTCTTATCGGAGATGATGTATCGGTAGCAGCCTGTTCGGGAGTGACTAAAGATCTTGCGGACAAATCTGTGGTGGCTGGGTTTCCTGCGAGGCCCATTCGGGAATGGCGTCGAGAACAAGTTCTTGTGCGACGGTTGGATTCTCGAAAATCGAGGTGACACTTGATTCTTTCGGGTCTAGGGATTCATGGAGGCTTATCCAGTAATCTCACGCTTAGTGTTTCGGAATCTATGGGTCCAGATCAAGCACCAAGGATTCTAGAGCCCAGATTTTCCTTTCCAGGTGCTTCCCGATTCTGGTCGGTGAAAGAATTGGGTGGGCTCTCCAAATCCTCAGCCCGTTCTACCATCCTAAGCGGAGAAAATTTTTTCATTCGCACTCCCGAACATTTAATGGCAACCTTGCTTTTTTTTTCCCAGGCTTCCATCGATATAAGTTGTGATGCAGAAGAACTTCCATTTATGGATGGCAGTGCTTTAGACTTTAGAGAAGCGCTGTCACAGTTGGCCCCTCAGTTTGCACGACAACCCGCTTGGCGTGAATATGATTGTTCTTTGAATTGGGATTATGCATGGACCTACGGCCATATTCGTGTTCGTCCAAGCTCGAAGTTTAAAGTCACCTATATCGTGGATCAGGTTCCTCTTCGTCAAACGGTCGTTGCCGTGGATCCGGATTTTGTTTGGAATGAAATCCTTCCGGCTCGATCTTTCGCGTTTCATGGTGAGTGGAAAAAAGCCGTAAAAATGGGGCTCATGGCTGGAGCGGGTCTTGAATCTGGCCTCCTTCTGGCTGAAACTCATGATGAACATGCTGCATTATTGGCCGCGCACTCAGATTGGCGAGGGGGAATTTTTCCTCTCTTAAATCAACCCGATTGGAGAGTTGACTTTGAGCCTGCAAAGCATAAAGTATTGGACCTGCTGGGAGATTTGGCATTGCACGGCCTTGGCCTCCCTAAACTGGACATAGAAATATGCAATGGGGGCCATGCCATCCACCATCTGCTCCTGGATAAACTGGCATTGAATTAGATTTAGTCTTATCCTTTCATCTCAAACGGAGATTACAACGCATGGGCGAAAACCAGGATCCTCTACTCAAGTCCGACAATCCGAAATTCATTATGGACTTTGCGGGCATTCTCAAGGTTTTGCCGCATCGATATCCTTTTCTTTTCGTTGATGGGATTGTGTCTTTCGACAAGGGAAAGTCCATTGTTGGACAAAAAAATGTGTCCTTCAATGAGCCTTTTTTCAACGGCCATTTTCCAGGTGAACCGGTAATGCCAGGTGTGCTTCAAATCGAGGCTTTGGCACAAATAGGATGCATTCTGATAGCACTTTCCTTTCCTGAGGAATCTGCGGGCAAGCGTCCAGCATTCGCAGGTATTGAAGAATGTCGTTTTCGAAGGCCGGTCCGTCCTGGACATATACTGACTCTCAAAGCCGACTTAGACAAATATCGACGAGGCTTCGCTGTGATAAAAACTCGGATGGAAATCGAGGGTGAAGTGGCGGCCGAAGCGATTATCAAGGCCTCGATGGTTTGAGGTCCGCCTTGTAACCATGCGTATTCATCCCACTGCCATTTTGCATCCCTCCCTCGACCTGCCTTCCGATTTGGAGGTGGGGCCGTATGCCATTGTAGATGAAAATGTTAAACTTGCCGATGGAATTCGACTCGGTGCCTTCACTCATTTGTATCCTGGATCGCATTTGCAGGCTGGCGTGACAACCTCCGATGGCGTCATCGTAGGCAATTCTCCCCAAGATTTGAAGTATCGCGGAGAGCAAACGGAAGTCCAAATTGGGGAAGGGACAACGTTAAGGGAATACGTCACCGTCAATCGAGGAACGGCAGCTTTGGGTCGTACTGTCATTGGTCAACATTGTTTAATCATGGCATATGTGCATGTGGCCCATGACTGCGTTCTGGGAAATCACGTGGTCGTTTCCAATGGAGTACAGATGGGTGGTCATGTACAAATTGACGATGGCGCTGTGATATCCGGCATGACAGGAATCCATCAATTCGTCACCATTGGGGCAGGGGCATTTATTGGGGGCGGATTAAGGGTGGACAAAGATATTTTGCCCTTTTCCAAGGCGCTGGGAGAGCCACTGCGCTGGGCGGGCATTAATGAAATGGGTCTGGCCAAACTGGGTATGGAGGCGGGAAGTGCGACGGCCTTAAAAACCTTTTATCGCAATTTCTTTTTGAAGGGGAAGGCAGAAGCGGTGGATCGTCGCCCTCTCGAAATATCTCAGAAAAACGAACTACCGATGCTTTGGCAAGTTTTGGAACGATTCTTCACCACACAGAGGCGAGGAATTCTCCTGCGAGTCCAAGATGAAGGCTAAAGTATTTTAGAGATGGGATTAAATCAGGCTGTGAAGATTTAATTCTGCTTCGATTAAAGGCATCAATTCTTTCTTGAGCCTGTCAAAACAAAACACCTGTTCAAACATTGATGTGCTCCGGTGGGCCTCGGCCTTTTGGCGAATCCACTCTGCGACACAATTCTGTCTCTGGTCAATGCCATCCTCCTTTTGTCCGTCAATTTCCTTACGGATGGTAATGGACTGCTTCGCCATGTACTGAGCCATATTGAATGGCATATTGTGTTGAATGATGAAGACTTTGATGAGCATATCTAAAGGACGTCGGCCTTCAATGCGTTGAAAATCATGTATGAACTGTAACAGTTTGTCCCGATTGTTACGAATGAAGGGAAGTATCGAAGCCTTATGATGGTCAAGCTCACCATCGTTGAATGCCTGTTCCAAATTCTTTACGATTTCGGATCCGGTTTCCACCAAGCAATTCCTTTGACGAAGGACAACTTGAAAAAAATAGTTCGCTTCTATGATAATACCAAGCTTTGGTGGGAATGGGTGCGAAAAAATTTCCATTTTTTCCGCTAAATAATCCACAAAAAGTGCACAAATGTGGACAGTGGGGTCAAATGAATGTAAAGTATTTGAATATTTTTGGACATCAATAAAGAAGTATTGGGGCAAGCAAGAAGTGTTGCTCCGCAGATCAAAAAAGCCCCGCAAAATTTGCGGGGCCTGAAATTTGTAAAAATTCCACCTTCTCTAGGTGGAAGGTCTTTTTGAGGGTTTAGGCGAAGGCGAGTTCAGCTTTTTTTGAACCGGACTTTTTGGACACGGGCTTCTTTACTTTGGCGACTGGTTTTGCAGACTTAACAGGAAGCTTTGCAATAATCTTCGCTATGATTTTTACCGGCTTAAAGGCCTTCTCGATTTTGGCAGACTTGACAGCTTTGGCAGAAGCCTTGGCTTTCGATGCCTTCACAGGTGACTTTGTCGTGCTTTTGGTAGCCTTACCAGGTTTAGCCGAAGCCTGTGCATCCAACCGCTCTTGCACCGCGGCCTGAGCTGCGGCAAGACGAGCGATTGGCACGCGGAATGGCGAGCAGCTGACATAGTTCAAGCCCATTTTATGGCAGAACTTAACCGAGCTGGGCTCTCCACCATGTTCGCCACAGATTCCCACTTTGAGTTTGGGATTGGTGCTGCGACCACGGGTTACTCCGAATTCTACCAATTGGCCTACACCGGTTTGGTCCAAGGCTTGGAAAGGATCATCGGCCAAGATTTTCTGCTCTACATAGGCGGGCAAAAACACGCCAGAATCGTCGCGGCTGTAACCAAAAGTCATCTGGGTGAGATCATTGGTGCCAAAGGAGAAGAAGTCCGCTTCCGCTCCCAATTGGTCGGCAATCAAGGCTGCGCGAGGAATTTCAATCATGGTTCCAATTAGATAGTCCAGTTTCTTGACATTAGCGGCTTTCAAAGTCGTGGCAATTACCGCTTTGGCATTTTCCTTCAGAATAGTCAATTCTTTGACGGTACCCACAAGTGGAATCATGATTTCAGGAATGATCTTCATGCCCTTCTTGTTCAAGGAAATGGCGGCTTCAATAATAGCCTGAACCTGCATGTCATAAATTTCTGGATAGGTGATGCCGAGGCGGCAACCACGATGTCCCAGCATCGGGTTGAATTCATGCAAGGAGTTAACCTTCTCACGAACCTCATCTTTGCTTATGCCCATGGTACGAGCCATTTCTTCCTGCTCCCGGTCGGAGTGAGGAACGAATTCATGCAAGGGAGGATCAAGGAGACGGATAGTGACGGGGTAACCCTTCATCGCGAGGAACAAGCCCTCAAAGTCGCCCCGCTGGATAGGAAGTAATTTGGCCAAAGCGGCTTTGCGTCCATTGACATCTTTGGCTAGAATCATTTCTCGGAAATACAAAATGCGCTCGCCTTCGAAGAACATGTGTTCGGTGCGGCAAAGGCCGATGCCTTGAGCACCGAAACCCACGGCGACCTGCGCATCTTTGGGTACGTCCGCATTGGCGCGTACGCCGAGGGTTTTCAATTCGTCGGCCCATTTCATAAAGGTTCCGAATTCGCCTGTGAGGGAGGCGGGAACGGTATCCACTTTGCCTAACATCACTTCGCCGGAGGATCCGTTGATGGAAATCCAGTCGCCTTCGCGTAGAGTTTGTCCGCCCACTTTAACCAATTTTTGCTGCGCATCAATGAGCAAGCTTGAACAGCCGGCGACGCAAGTTTTTCCCATTCCGCGGGCAACGACGGCTGCATGCGAGGTCATACCGCCACGGCCAGTCAAAATACCCTGAGCTGAAACCATGCCTTCGATGTCTTCAGGGGAGGTTTCTTGACGTACCAGAATAGTGACCTTGCCTTCTTCGCCCCAACGAACCGAGTCCTTGGCAGTGAAGACGATTTGGCCGGTGGCTGCGCCGGGAGAAGCGGGCAGGCCAGTGGCAATTACGGTCTTGGCCGTTTTGGGATCGAATGAAGGATGCAAGAGTTGATTCAAAGAGTTGGCATCGACGCGAAGGATGGCCTCTTCTTTGGAAATCAGTTTCTCTTTCACCATTTCCACGGCGATACGAACAGCGGCTGCGCCGGTGCGTTTGCCGTTACGTGTTTGTAACATGAAAAGACGATTGTGTTCAATCGTGAATTCAATATCCTGCATGTCACGATAGTGTTTCTCGAGAATCTCGAAAGTACGAGCCAATTCCTTATAAGCCTTTGGCATCACTTCTTCCAGGGCCACTTCGTCCTTGGATTTTTTGGCAATTTTGGTAACAGGCTGTGGTGTACGGATACCGGCAACTACATCTTCGCCTTGGGCATTGATTAGATATTCGCCGTAATACTTTCGCTCACCGGTGGAAGGGTTGCGTGTGAAGGCCACGCCCGTAGCACAGTCGCTACCGGCATTGCCAAACACCATTGCTTGCACGTTAACGGCCGTTCCCCATTCTTCGGGAACCTTGGTTAAGCGGCGATACACAATGGCGCGTTCGCTCATCCAGGATTGAAACACAGCGCCAACGGCACCCCAAAGTTGCTGTTGGGCGTCTTCGGGGAAAGGTTTGCCGAGGGTTTTCAGGACGATATTTTTGAAGGTTCCGACTAAGGTTTTGAGTTGATCGGCGGTCAGGTCAGTGTCTTCTTGCACGCCAGCTTTGTGCTTGGCATCATGCAAGGCGGCTTCGAAATAATCCGTGTGAACTCCGAGCACTACGTCAGCATACATCATCACGAAGCGACGATAGGAGTCATAAGCGAAGCGCGCGTCCCCGGACACTGCGATGAGGCCTTCAACTGTCTTATCATTGAGACCCAGATTCAGCACCGTGTCCATCATACCGGGCATGGAAACGCGGGCGCCAGAGCGGACGGAAACGAGCAAAGGATTTTTCGCATCGTTGAACTTCTTGCCCATGTCTTTTTCGACTTGAGCGAGATGGGCGGCAACTTGTTCTTTTAATCCTGTAGGAAACTTCTGCTTGTTTTTGTAAAAATCAACACACACTTCGGTGGTGATTGTGAAACCTGGGGGGACAGGCAAGCCGATATAAGCCATGTCAGCAAGGTTGGCGCCTTTACCGCCCAAGAGGTTCTTCATGGAGGCATCGCCCTCCGACTTTCCTTTTCCGAAGTAATAGACGTATTTCGGCGCTTTCGCCATAAGGACTCCTGTGTGTTGAATCTCTGAAAAATTCTTGAATTTTAGCTATCCCAATGTAATCGCTGAATAGCGATTCCTCAAATGGAACGGGGCTTAAAGCGGATTCAATCTGATTTCTTCCCTACCGGTGCTTAGCCTAAATCCAACCTCATGATACCCGAGTCCATGGGGCCTCGTTGTTGAATCACCATGGCAGGATGACCATCAATGGTCATGTTATACAGGCTTCGTTCAAGCTCCCGGGCCGAGGTAAAGAGGGTATTGAATTCCAAATCATAATGGTCCTGAAGCTTCACGTTCAAGGTCTCCATAAGGTCAGCCAGTTCCTTGGCAACAAGGGAGGATTCGTGATTTGTTTCGATGACCTTCATCCCATGAGCGAGGCTAGTTGCTTCCTCATAAAACCGACGATCTTCCTTGGCTTTTGGGGTGGCCATGTATTTTTGCAAGGATCCACGATGAAATTCAGGGTGAACACTATGGTCCCGTAAGCAGGCTTCGTATCTAAGGATTTTAAGAAAAATGTGATTTTCTTCTTCTTCGACATGGGCTTCGAATCTATTGATAAAAGCTTGAAAGGATACTTTGATGGCCTTTAAATCTACCACTTCCGAGGAATCAGCTAAGGTGTGGATGTCCAGCAGATGCATGATTTCGGAAACTTCGTATGAGAATAACTGACGATGTTCCTGTGTCAAATAGTCGATGAGATAATAAAGCGGTAAGGCCGCCCATTCGGTATCCGGAGCAGGAATTGGAGTAGAAGCAGCCTCATCGAGAAACTCCTCCAAACCCTTTACCCGAAATAGTTCTCCTACCGGTTTGTCCAGGGCATCCCAAAAACGGATCTTCCGTTTGTCCAGAAGCGCAATGGCCATGGGGCGCATTTTTAATAGCGCCCGCACGGACATATTCTGGGAGACCCTATTTTTCATTGTCCTATACTACTGGATTGCACTTGAAAACGCTATAGCAAAAACCACTTAAAACAAAAAATTAATCCTTGCTATTTCTTGCAGTTGTGGAATTGGAGGATAGAAGTCAATCGATCAGAAAACCTAGGCTCAAAAGTTGGGAACCTAAGTCCCGCTTTTCATTTGGAAGCCCTACTATACGGTATTGAGTGAATTCGTGACGGACAGGATAATCGCGCCTGAGCTTGTCAAAATTTTCCCCCGCTTCAGAACTTTCCAAAGAGTGTCGTAACCGGGCGTCATCCTCAAGGATGGGGTAGGCGTGCAACAAGCAAAATGCCCGAAACTGAGAATCGGAAAAGGGGTTGCCAACTGAATCTAAACTGGAATACTCGATTTGTTGATGGGCGGGATCAGGATAAGTGGCTTTCCAAGGAGAGGTGAATCCGAAATGGTTTAAGAAGGAGTTTAAAACCTGAGTGGTGCCGTTCATTTTTCCCTGCAAAGAATAGCCGGCAATATGAGGTGTGACTATATGGGTTTTAGCGCAGAGGTCGGAATTGATATTCGGTTCGCGATTAAAAACGTCCAAGACCAGGTGGCTAATCTTTCCGGTTTGCAACCCATGGAGTAGGGCAGGCTCCAGAATCACTTCACCCCGACAGGAGTTGAGCAAAACGATCGGTTTTTCCAACTTGTTTATAAAATCAACATTGACCATCCCCAAGGTTGGATAAGGTCCGGCTTTGACCAAAGGCACATGGAAGCTAAGAATATCGCATTTGGAAAGCAGTGTCTCTAATTCGGAAAAGAGGGTGTCGTCCATTCCCTTTTGCCTCGCCAAATCGCGAAGAGGAGGGTCGAAAAGGAGCACGTTCAAGCCGATGGCCTTGGCTTTTACCGCCAAGTTTTTGCCAACGTGACCATATCCGATAATACCCAAAGTTTTACCCTCTAAAGAAAACCCCCGCCTTGTTTCGAGAATGCACAACGCTGTGCATATATATTCTCCCACGGAATTTGAATTGCAACCGGGGGCTGAGGCAAAACCAATTCCATTTTCACTAAGGTAAGGCAGGTCAACATGATCGGTTCCAATCGTAGCGGTGGCGACGAAACGGACTTGGGTTCCGGATAACAATTGGGCATTGACCTTGGTAATCGATCGGACAATCAGGGCCTGTACGTCTAGAAGATCGGCTTTTTTAAGGTCTCTTCCGGCAAAAAGCGAAACCTCACCATGGGCCTCAAACGCCTCGCGACCCTGGGGAATATTCTCATCCACAAAAATCTTCATCATCCATTCAAAATAGAAATTGGTTTGCAAGTATATTTCCAACAGGTAAACCATGGAAAAATCAAATACAGACGGACAATTAGAGGATTTGGATCAGTTAGCCGAAAAGTTGACTGAAGCCATTACCGGAGATCATCTTGCCAATATCTGGGAAGGATGCCAATTGCCTGGTCGTGATGCCGTTGGGCAGGTCCTGGATCATTTACTGTCCGTACTTTTTCCTGGGGTTTTCGGGAATCAGGTCGTGCTTGAAGCGGAGTTGGGTGACTTTTTAAGAAGAAGCTTGTCCTCGATTCAGTCTTCCCTTTCTACCCAGATTGCGATGGCTTTAGATTATCGCAGTTCCTTGGATAACCCGATTAAAGTTGGCGATC
>JAYVCH010000032.1:0-7121 GCA_043750055.1 Fibrobacteria bacterium | reverse complement strand
CATAATGCTATTCAACCGCCGCATACTGCGGTTAAAAATCCTTTTTGGGATTTTTATCACGAGTTTTGTTTTTTTGTCCTGTCAAAAGGAAAAGAAGCCCGACATCCCTGAGGCTGTTAAAGTAGCACCCAAAAAGTTGGAGCCTCTGCGAACAGAATCTCCGGCCCCTGAATTATTCCAGTTCACATCCCATCCGTCCTTGAAAACTTTTGTTGGAAAACCTTATCTCTATAAACCCACCTTTTCGATACCTGGAAATCATGCTTTGACTTTGGTCAAAGCACCGGATTCAATGAGATTGGCAGACGGCATTGTGAAATGGAAGCCGATGCAACCGGGTCATTTCTCGATCATTTTAGAAGCGGTCGAGGATTCTCAGGGAGGAAAAAAAGAATCTCCGCAAGCAAAAAATGTATCGCATCGAATTCAACAGGGATTCATTTTGGCAGTTGATCCCGTTTTAAGCCTCGTACTGAAGCCATTTCCCAATGAAGTGAAAAGAGGAGACACTGTCACATTCGATTTGAGCGGATCGACTTTTCCGGATTGGGCAATTTCAGATCTCAGCCTAAGGTTTGATTTCGAAGGGGACGGAAAATGGGATTTGGAGAAATCGTCCTGGCCTAGCCATGGGATTTTCAAAAGGGTATTTGATCAAGTGGGTCATTTTAAACCTAGGGTAGAGGGAAGTTATAAAAATCTGGAAACCCAAAGTGTGGATGGAGAAATTTCCGTAAAGGGAAGAGTCAGTGCGATTTTAAATATTTCACCCATTCTAGTAGAACCGGGTGGAAAAATGGTGATCGATGCCTCTGCGTCCATCGGTGACGGTAGACTAGTTTACAGCGTGGATTTGAATGGAGACGGGAAGGTAGACTGGCAGGATTCTGCTTCAGGTAAAACATCAATTTTGGCGCCCCTATCTGGAAAATACCGCGCAGAATTGAAGGTCAGAAACGCGATAGGGCAAGAAGGACAAGGATATGCGAATTACTTGGTTAATGCTAAACCAACCTTAGAAATAAAGGTCAGAAATCCAAAAGTAAATATGGTCACGGAAGTTCAAATTCGAGCCCATGTAAAAGATATCGATGATTCACTGGTTTCTACCCGAATTAATTTCACTGGCGATTCTTCAGATTGGACGACAAGAACGAGTCCTCCTGATAGTCAAATAAACGAAAAAGACTGGCTGCTTCGATTTCACCATAGCTACAGCAAGGTGGGAAAATTCTCGGTAACGCTTTGTGTGACCTCAAAAGATGGCAGAGAAGAGTGTATTTCAACTCCGGTTGAAATTTTTAATGCTCCGCCTATTTGTCTTCCAGGTGAGAATATTCATGCGACCCTTGGCAAACCTATGGATATCGAGGGAAGTGGATCGGACCCGGACGGTAAAATCGTGAAATGGGAATGGGACTTAAATGGAGATGGAAAATACGATCTGATCTCTTCCCAGAATGGCAAATTGCAATATACGTTCTCCAAATTAGGAACCTTCCCACTGCTGTTTAGAATAACCACATTAGATGGTGTAACGGCAACGGCAATCCGTAAAGTAGAAGTGCGAAAAAAATGGAAAGGGTGATGCCGAATTTGAGTCGGAATATTCTTGTTCTATTTGGGATTGCATTCGTTTTCATTTCGACAGCTGTTGCAGATAAGCTGGTTCTAAAAAATGGAGATGTACTTTTTGGAACCATTACGGATGAAAATGATTCATTAATCAAATATTTTGACATGTATGAACGACCTAGAAAAAGCCTTGCGAAAGCGGTGGATACAATTCATTATGATTCAAAAAATGTCCAAGGTTTGGTCAAAGTTGCTTTTCGAAAAGGTCAAACCAAGGATCGTAGTGGATTTTTCCGTATCCGTCATTCCGAGGAATTAGACCTCGATCTTGAATATCAAACAGACTCAGTTGGGGAACTGGATTTGTTTTTCAGGAACAATGTTCATGTACGGGTTTTACCCAATTCTAGGTTCAAGGTGATTCATACGCCAAAAAATCTGCATAGCATGCTCCAAATGAAACTCTTTTCAGGAACGATGTTGGCAACTTCTTCGGAACAGGAAGCGTTGGTGAGAATAGTGACGCCATGGGGCATTGGCGTTGGCCGTGGAAAATTTCAAGCAGGTGTAATCGCTTCCACTTCCGATTCCTCATCCTTAGTTTTCTGCAAGTACGGCTTGACAGGGTTACAAGAATCAGAAGAGAGTCCCGGCGAATTGGTTGTGGATGAAGGCAAGAGCGTTTCTTTATTCAAAAAGGATGGGGTGTTCAATAGAAGGGCACCGGACCCAGACTTGGAAAGGGAATTAATGGCGCGAGCGGCAAATATGGAACATTACCTTTTTTCGGAAGTGGATTATCCCCCCATTGGATATTTGCCTAAAGTGATTACGGGCCTGGGGTTCATGGTTTTTTTTTACGGCACGGCCATTGGTATTTTGAGCTATGTCAACCATATCTAAATTTGGAATCAGTATTGTTGGGAAAACCTTTTGGTTATCCACCTTTGTCTTTTCATTTGTGCATGCTCAATTCACCGATTTTCAAGGTGGAAAGCTGTACTTAAGTGTCGAAGGAAATATGTCTCCATTCGGCCTCGCAAGCAATACAGGTGCGCGCGGAGCCATGAGTAATGTTTCTAATCTTTACCCCTCCGCAAGCTCAATATTCGGTAACCCTTCAGGCTTGGCTGATATTCAAGGTATATCCGTGCAAACCGATTTTTTCCTTCCTGGCTTGGGATTGGGAGTGAGTAGTGAGCGCACAAAATTATTGAGGAATAATTTACGGACCCCGATCCAAGATTTTCTATCCACCGGAGAAAATCGAGTTGAAAATCCGGTCTATCCGGATGTGAGCATGGGTCTCTATCAATCGACCAATCTGGGTGGATTTGCGGTGGCCTTTGGCGGCCCGTCGATCACCTTGTCCGCTGGAGTTCAGCAACCGCTGCGGGGAAAAATTGATTTTGGGCTTGGAGGTTTAAGACTAGGCTTAGGATTGCCGGAGGATGCCACAAATCCAACTTCAGATAGCATCAAGGTTTTAGTATCCGCCGATGGGTTTGCAAGATTCACAACCGAGATTAATGATTTTTCCCTCGGGGTGGCGGGAACTCCTTGGAATCATATCAAATTAGGTTTGGCCTATCAGCGCTTCACAGTAAATATGCTTTTTGAAGCCGGGGCCAGGGTAGACGGAATTCTTCAGAGGGCCGGGCAGGAAAATTATTTTCATGGTGAAGGCGTCAATTACCACGATGATTTGGATGCCAAAGGTGCGGGTGATGTTCACGGATCGGCGCATGGAATTCGATTAGGTGTGGATTGGGAATTCTTGCCTCACTTTGATTTGAACGCAATGATCAGTATGGTGGAAACCATGCCTCTGGATGGATCGTTGGGATGGGAGTACAATGTATTGCCCTCGCTGGATTTGAGTTCTAGTCAAATCATGAATCCTGCCAAAATGAATCCCACCAAACTCACCCTCACTACTCGTAGTAAAACCGAGATTGAGAAAATTAACGTGAACCTTCCCTGGGAAGGCGCGCTCTCCTTAACCACAAAGTGGCAGCATTTTAAAATGAATTTGGATTATTCCTATTTCTTAAGGGGGATGTCCGTAATATATTCAATGGTTGACAGTGTCGATGCCTTCGATTCAAGCAGCAAAGATATTTATGTGAACGCCAATGGTTTTGATTCCGTGACAGTAACACGTTCCGATGAACGTTTTCGTTTAGGCTTGGAACAACAATTTGCATTGGGAATTCAAATTTATCAGGTCTTTTTCCAAATGGGTGGAATCGTTTATACAATTGAAAATGGAAATATCCTTTCTGAATCAGCGGCCTATCGTCCTCAAGGCTTGCCATTTCTTCCGACCATGAATATGGGTTATTATTTTCCTATTGGACCCAATTTTACGGCGACGGTTTCCTTGGTTGCATTTCCAGTTTCCTTGTTCAAGACTAGTGTGGAGTACCGATATTGATGTCTATTCTTAGTTTGAATTTCCTATCGGTATTAACCCGATCTCTGTTATTGGGAGTTGGATTGTTTTTTGGAATCAGTGAATCTGCCATTAACCTGACGGCAGTTCCCGTGGGAATGCGCAAACAAAACATGGACATTACGTTAGGGTGGACCGGTGGCGCAGGCCGGGTTCATTTGCGAGCTTCATCTGTTCCTGGTTCTACCAATACGGCCATTTCTCATTATGACTCGTTGCATTTACCCAGTCAAATGGGAACCGGTGACTTAACCTTTCGAATCAATCCCGACATTCCTCTACTCTATCGAAATACCGATCTCCGTTATGGGGTCAACTACTGCATTTTATCAGATGGCATTTCTGCCTCTCCAGAATTTATTGTATTAATTGAATCTAGCAATGCCCCAGTACTTACTTCGCCCGCAAATGCCGCCTCGCTTAAAGATCTTACGCCGACCTTTTCATGGACCGGGGATGCACCCTATTATGCGGTCTTGGTTTCGGATGAACCATTTAAAATCTCCGATTCAGGAACAGTCACCGGTGTCAGCGCGGTTTGGCAAATCATTACCCCATATAATTCTGCTAGATATGGTGATGCCGATCCTTCCGGTATCAACACTCTGACTGCACCGCCACTTATATCGGGTAAAACCTATAACTGGCTTGTCCTAAATAATTATGGAAATAATAGTGGGTCCACATCCAAGGTCGCACCAGTTCCCTTTTCCTTTGTGTATTCGCCATCGCCTCCCCTTCCACAGGCTACCTTACTGGAGCCCAAGGATAAGGAAACCATTAATGGTGGCGATCAAATTCTATTTCGCTGGGCTCAGGTGGAGGGCGCGGTTAGTTATAAAATCGAACTTCTCGAAGAAAACCTTGTCGATGGTAGCCAGGCCGATATTTCTCTTTGGAAGGCAACCTCTACAGGAGGCCAACTTATTTTGGACAATGCCACAGGCTTACTGCGACGATACAATTATAAGTGGCGAGTCTATGCGATTGGCAATAATGGGTCCGCGTCCCTTTCCGAAAAGCGCAGCTTTTTTTTCGCAGTGGATGTTGGAAAAATTAGCGTCTATTTAAAAAATTTGGCAGGTCAAAAAATCGCATACGCTCCAATTAAAATAAACAGGTTAGGAGGTTCGTCATCCGCGGTATTTCAAGGTGGCTCAACGGACAATGAGGGCATCCTCACCGTGAACAATGCCCCTTTAGGAAACTATGAAACTCGGGTTGAAAACCTTGATGGGTATTCATCCAGAACAGACACGGTTGTACATTCAAATATAAATGGAACAGCACTTGTGGTCACACTCAGTCCAGTTCTTGGAAAAATTTTAGGAAAGGTTTCTACCCTGACCAATGGCACCGGCATTCTAAATGCAAAGGTTAAAGTATTGGGATCGAGTGGGGCTGAGTTGTCCACAGTGACTAATTCACAAGGAAATTATTCATTGGGTGTCCCCTTTGGAAACTGGCAGATAGACGCCCAATCCATAGGTTATGCGAACTCCAATCCCACGAATATTTCTTTAAATTCAACGCAGAATTCAAAAACGGTAGACCTGACTCTCACGCCGAATAGTTTCACGCTTTCGGGAACAGTATCCAATTCATTTAGCCGACAGGGAATTTTTGGTGCTACGGTTTTTCTTTCCATTGGTCTGCAAACGCAAACAATCAATACCGATGGTAACGGGAATTTTTCATTTTCAGTTCCAAACGGTGCCATGAATTTAAGAGTTTCCAGTGCCGGGTTTGCGGCCCCGGAACAAGTCAACCTCATTGTGGATGGGGACAAATCGGTTAATATTTCGCTTGACCCTAATGCATCCATTCTTTCTGGTCGGAGCAAAGATTTGTCTGGAACGGGATTATCCAACATTGTGATTCAAGCTACGCCGAAATCCGGGTCTATTCGAAGCGTATTTACGGATAAGCAGGGTCATTATGAATTGAGTTTGCCTGCTGGAGATTGGGTTTTAAATCCAGTCGCAAAAGGTTATTCCACTCAGAGTTCACACAAGTTTTTATTGGATGTTTCAAAAACCGTACAAGGTGTGGATTTCACTTTAGAGCCCAATCATTCTTTTATTGCAGGACGGGCCACAGTTAATGGAAGTGGATTGACGGGAGTAAAAATTTCCGTGGGAGATGCAATAGCGCTGACTGATAATTCCGGTTATTATCTGCTTGCCGTTAATTCTGGAACCCAGACCGTTCTGGCAACTAAAGAAGGATATCTTATCAGTAAGGTCTATACCTTGCCTGTGAACCTCGGTGACACGGTTGTCAACATTGATTTTCCTGCCTCTGGAAATGCTGGCGTTGTAAAAGGTCGAGTGCTTGCTGGCGGTGCCGCGGTTGTCCAGGCAAATGTTAAAGCCGTCAATCAGGGAAATAAAGAAGGCTTCCAACAGTTTACAGATGGGGACGGAGGATTCACCTTGTCCTTACCCGGGGGCGATTATTCCATAACCACTAGTAAAGAGGGCTTCGCACAGGATCAAACCGTATCCGTTTCCGTAGTCCCTGGCGGGACGATACTTGATGCCAACTTGCGAATGCTCCCTAATCAAGCCGGCATTCAGGGTGCAGTAGCTTCAGGTAACTCGTCCCTAGGAGGATGCGAAGTCTCCTACAGGAATGAAATGGATGGAGAAATGGCGGGAAAAACCGTCACCGATCCACAAGGCCGGTACTCCTTATCCTTGCAAGCGGGCGCTTCGTATAAAATTTCTATCGCTTGTGTTGGATATCAAGTTATGGCTAATTCATCTGGAAGTCTCGTCCGGGGCAATACAATATCTTTAGATTTTAATATCACAAAAGCGGGCGCCATTTTTCGTGGAAAAGTGATTGATGAGAGGGGTAATGCTCTTCCCGGTGTCCGATTGACTGCTGAAAAAGAGGGATCGCTTACAGTATCATCCACTGATTTTTCCGGACTTTATTCACTTTCCCTGGGCGCCGGAATTTACTCCATAACTTTTTCAAAATCCGGTTACCGAAATATTTTTAGGACTGTACAACTTTCTTTGGGAGACAATTTTGTAGAAACTTCAGATACGATGATTACATCCATCGGTAAATTATCCGGGAG
>JAYVCH010000031.1:0-4685 GCA_043750055.1 Fibrobacteria bacterium | reverse complement strand
CCTTTCAAGCTATACACGTAGGCCAAAATTTCCGCTATGGCGGCAAAGAATTCCTCTGGAATTTCCATACCCACCTCAGCGACTTCGAAAAGACTGCGCGCCAAAGGCTTATCCTCAACAATGGGAATATTATTTTGTTTGGCAACCTCACGCATCCGTTCTGCAATCAATCGTTTGCCCTTGGCAACCACTATGGGAGCGGTATCGATGCCTTGTGTATATCGAACCGCAACGGCCAAAAAAGTAGGATTGGTGATAACGACGGTGGCTTTGGGTAGCTCCTTCATCATGAGATTACGATGCATTTGCATACGTAAGGTTTTAATTTTTCCTTTGACAGCGGGATCGCCTTCGGACTGCCGGGACTCGTCTTTAACCTCTTGTTTAGACATTTTTAATTCATTATGGACTTTTCGTTTTTGATAAATAAGATCGGCAATCCCAATAACCATCAGGACTAGAGTGGACTTGATGATAATTTCAAAACTTACGGAACTTAGTATGTGGCAGAATTGTCCCAGACTCATATCGGCAAGGAGGAGATATTGGTCATAATGTTTTGAAACCACGTTGTAGGCCATGAGTCCAACAATGATCATTTTTATAACACTTTTGCCGATTTCAACAAAGGACGTGGGCGACAATAATCTTTTGAATCCACTTAGGCCGAAAACTTTTCCGAAGTGGGGTCCAAGCGGATCCCAAGACCAAAGAAAACCCCCTTGAATAATTTGAGAGGTGATGGATATAACCAAAATGCCTCCGACCACCGGGGCCAGTACCCAGAGTAGCCCAAAAAACCCGGAGTGAGCTAATCCCAACCAATCTTGAGGGACTGTTTGATAAATCCCAATATAGCGGAAACTTTCCACCATAGTGTCTTTCATGGCATTAACCAAACGGTCGGAATAGATCCAAATCAGGATTGTGCCAAGCAATAGTCCCAGCGCAGAATTAAAATCTGCGCTCTTTCCCACCATGCCTTTTTTTCGGGCATCGGCAAGTTTTTTGCCTGTAGGTGCTTCGGTTTTATCGGCATCATCTGCCATGTCAACTTCCCATCACCCTCATCAAGACCATGAAATAACCATGTAGAACATCTTGCTCCTTCAAAAATGCTTGAAGCATGAGAGGCAACGCGAAAACCATAGTCATGAATCCAATTGCAATTTTCAGCGGCATACCTACCATCCACACATTCATGGAAGGCATGATACGCGCAATAATGGCTAGCGCGATACTGGAAAGAAAAAGCGTGGCTACCACTGGCGAAGCAACCTTGACGCCTAATAAAAAAGCGTCGGAGGACATCCTGGCAAAAATAGCGATCATATTTCCAGAAGCCGCCTTCGCCGCCGCGAGGGGAATAATCTGAAATGTTTCGGCAATGGCGCGCAGATAAAAAATGTATCCGCCAGAAAAGAGTAGGACAAGGATGAAGAGAATAAAAATCAAGTGACCGAGTGGTGTATCTTCTTCCTGAGCCATTGGATTCATGATTTGCATCATATTCAGTCCCGTTTCCGAGTCTATCCACGAGCCGGCGAATCGAAGGCCGGCAAAAACAAAGGTACTGGCGAATCCCAAAACGGCCCCGATATAAACTTCACGAACCGCCAGAAAAGTATAGGCGGCCACATTAGATGGAATCTCCACGGCTGTGGAAGGCAACGTTGGGAAAATGATGATACTGAGAAAAAAGGATAAGCCCGCGCGGAATTTTAAGGGAACATCATCGGTAATAATAATTGGAAGCAGAAAGACCATGACACTGACGCGAATTAAAACCAGCAACCAAAGTTCTATTTGCACGACCGTGAATTGTTCTAAGGATGGGATCCCGGTTAGGGCAGATACGGCGGGAATAGCGGAAATCATAGGTCAGTGAGAATCACCGCAACATGGTAGGAATGGCTTCCAAAAGTTCGATGAAAAAACTTTTGAAAAGAGACAGCATCCAAGGCAGAAAGACAAGCAAGGCCAATCCCATCGCAATAAGTTTGGGAATAAAGGTCAATGTCATTTCAGAGATTTGTGTCGCGGCCTGAAAAACACTCACCACCAAGCCGACAATTAGAGATAAGCCAAGCATGGGCCCGCTAAGAATGAGAACCATCATTAGCGTTTTTCTTCCCAAGTCGATAACCATTACTTCATTCATTTAGAACCGCCTTCATGAGAATTAAAACTATTATCGGAAACTAAGTACAAGCTGTTGGATGACAAGATTCCATCCGTCCACCAAAACGAAAAGGATCAGTTTAAACGGCGTGGATATCATGACCGGTGGCAACATCATCATTCCCATCGACATCAGTACGGAGGATACCACCATGTCGATGACCAGAAATGGAATGTAAATCAAAAATCCAATGATAAACGCGGAGCGTAATTCACTGATGCAAAACGCGGGGATTAAAGTAATGTTGCTCAGGTCATCTATATTTTTGGGTGTTGGGGAGCGACTGATTCGCACCATTAAAGCCAAGTCTTTTTCATTGACTTGTTTTAACATAAATTCTCGCAAGGGGGCCATTCCTTTTACAATCGCCACTTGATAATTAATTTTGTCTGCTAAATAGGGTTGCAGCGCTTGGTCATTTATTTTGGTAAAAGTGGGTTCCATAACAAAAAAGGTCAAGAACAGAGATAGTCCCATCAGCATTTGATTGGGAGGCGCATTCTGAGTACCCAAAGCTTGTTTGAGAAAAGTAAGCACCACAACAATTCGGGTGAAGCAAGTCATCATGATAAGAATGGAAGGAGCTAAGCTCAGTACTGTGAGCATGGCGACGAGTTCAAGTGTCACCGCGACGTCTTTTGGTCCCTGGGCTTTATCGAAGCCTAAACTGACCTTAGGTAGAATTTGCGCTTCGGAAAGTTGAGGCAGAAGGAATAGACTTAGTCCCAAGAGACTGCGCCAGTTTAATTTCAAAATCTTCATTAATTTCAGAAACAAGGTTTTCACCAAGGCTGTGAAAATTTCGTTAAAGGTCGGGCGCGCTACAACCGATGAATGCGAATAGGGGGATCTCATCCCTTTGCCTCATCCAACAAATCTGCGACTCTTTTCGGTTTCTTAAATCGCTCGAGCAATTTGTTCAGATTGTCCGAAAATTGCGCAGAATTACTTTCCCGCGCATATGTTTGACGAATCTCTGATGCAGGTTCCTTTAGCATGGTGAGCAAGGAAATACCTTGTTGAGTGACTCCAAGCACTCCTACTTCATCATTCATCCGGACGGCGATGACTTTTTGATGAGGTCCTAAATGACAGGTTTCCAAAACTTCAAAAAGTTCACCGCTGGCCTTACCAGGTTTGGATAACATTCGGCTTTGAAAGCGTTTTAGTACCCGGATACTGATTACCGCCAAGAATAAAACAAAAATAAGTCCCATGATGATTCGAAAGGATAGACCAAGAACCGTGGTGGGTTCAGCCTCAGGAGTTTTGACTGACGTGGATTTGTTTGCCAGACCGGTCTTTGGCGAAGATGCGGAGCGTTCACCCGATTCCATTTCGCGTTGGAGTTTTCGAAATTTTTCATCAACGGGATTCGAAGTCACTTGGTCTTTGGTCGGGGCGACTTCGTCCTTGCCCGTGGATGTGAAACTCTCTTCTTGAGAAGGGATTGGATGAGACCCAGCCTGGATAGGAACTTGGGAGATAAAAAAGGCGGTCGCCAAGATTCCGATGGAGACACACTTCTGGTTCATTAAGTCTTTCTGCAGAAATGAAAAGGCTATTTCAATTGCTTAATACGTTCTTCCGGGGAAACAAGAGAAAGGATTCGGATTCCAAAATATTCGTCCACAACCACGACCTCGCCCTTTGCCACAATTTTATCATTCACGAGTAAATCCACCGGCTCTCCGGCGAGTCGATCGAGTTCAATAATCGAGCCCGGACCCAACTCCAAAATTTTTCGAATACTTAGGCGTGTTCGACCTAATTCTATGGTGACATTTAAATTGATGTCCAAAAGCATCTGGACATTGGGGCCGCTATCAAATAGGTTTCTTGAACTCGATCTTTCGTTACGTCCTTGAGTTTGAAGTGAGCCGTCACTTTCACCGTATCCCAATGTTTCACCATAGCTATCCGCAGCCGACTCCGATTCAGATCCCGATCCTCCAGTCAATTTTGCAGTTAGGGGAGGTGAGAATAGGAGTCTAAAGGGAGCGGCGGGATTTCCCTCAACATTCAATTCCCCTTGAACTAGCCCCGCGCCCTCCAATCCGAAAGGAAGTAGATATTGATCAAAGGGTGTTGTTTGCGCTTGGCCTGCTGAAATGGACATCCCCAGGCGAGAGCCTAATTCTGTACTGAGCTTTCCCATGAGTTGGTTCCCCAATTCATTCATGGCATCGGCGTCTTCGTCTTTATAAGCTTCGGATCCATCTCCGCCCATCATCAATCCACAGAGTAAGGCAGCGGTGGGTTTGGTCAGGATTATGCATAATTCGCCTGGCAAACCTGTGTTGAAAGGCAAGCGTAAAATGATGGCATCGGTTTCAAAGCCATCGGTGAGTGAGGAGGGATCGGCCTCTTTAACATCGACCACGGATATTGTGGCCCCACGATTTAGAATCATCCCTAATACCGTAGAGGTTTGTTCGAGGATGAACTCCGCTTCGGACCGTAGCGCCACCGTATTAATCCCACCATCACTAGTGGAACTTCC
>JAYVCH010000030.1:0-24070 GCA_043750055.1 Fibrobacteria bacterium | reverse complement strand
GGCCTTAGAAGCAAAAAACCAAGCCAAGATCCTGTCTATGCCTAAAATTACAACCCTGAACGGTAATAAGGCAGAGCTGAAAGTAAGTCGAACTTCCTATTATAATGTTCGTTCTGTTACCAAAGATGGCTTTCAGAACAATGACTACCGCACTATCGACGATGGAATTACAATAGAGCTCACACCCTGGATTACGAAACACGGGGAGGTCAATGTCAATATCACTCCCAGCATCAAAACTTCGGAAATACCAGTTGGGGAAACTCCCGGCGCAGTAACAAACCGGTCCATCAATACCAATGTTAGTCTCATGGACGGTGAAACAATTGCCCTAGGTGGCCTCATTAAATCACAGGAAGATAATTCGCGTCAATTCGTCCCCATCCTGGGTAGTATCCCCATTCTTGGATACCTCTTTTCTTGGAGAAATTCGCATACCCTTACCACCGAATTGGTGATCTATGTCACGCCACATATCCTAAATCCCGACGCTCAAAATGTGAACTTGGAAAAGGAATTCAAATCCTTGGAACATCGCTCTGGCTTACTTGAGGACGCCGATTTTATAAAGGGTTCAAAAGTGGGATCGGCAAATCGAAAAAGCTTGGACAAGGAGGTGAAACCGTTGGTAGTGCCCCCCAAAGTGGAAATCAAAAAAGCAGATAGCACGACTGTACGGCCAAATCCCTTTCGAAACCAACCTATCTTAGCTCCGCCAAAACCGGATACAACTCTGAAAAAATGAAACAACCCCCAACAGGGGCAAGGGAGCGAAAATCCTTGCTCCCGAAAATTGTGGATTTTTTTAAGCAACTATCCCTCTTTGAGGATGAAATACCGGTTTTAGAAAAAAAGGTCTTCACCTATGATTCCCTTTGTGTTGGACCGTATTCTCATCTAAAGGTTCAGGTAAAACCTAGAATCCGAGAAAACTGGCGCGTCATTTGGACACGCAGGCATGAATCTCTGCGAATTGAAATCCCATCCATTTTAGAGTTCGCGCCCACCGCAGTGAAAGAAGCTCTGTTACAGTGGGCGGTCTTGGTTTCTAAGCGAGCAATCAGAGGAAATAATGCACAAAAATTGGAACGAAGACGATTGGAAACCGTGATCCGAAATTTTTTAAAGGCTCCCTCCGAGACTCCCGCAAGCGTTAAAGTATTGAAGCGATTGCATGCCCGAAATAAAAAAAGATTAGCGAGAATGGAACCCTTAGGTAAGCAGCATGATCTGGTCCAATCTTTTTCCCGTGTCAATCAGGAGTATTTTCGAGGAAGTCTCAACGCCACCTTGACTTGGTCTCGCCGAATAGGTGGTCTCTCGACTCATTCGATCGCGGAAGATGGGAACGGCGACCCTTATCATTTGATTTCAATCAGTCGGGGATATGATTGTTTAGAAGTGACAGAAGAAATTTTAGACGGTGTTATGTATCATGAGTGTTTGCACATCGCCATTCCACCTGAAATTCGTCATGGTCGTCGAATCGTACATGGACCAGAATTTAGGAAACGGGAAAGGCAATACCGACATTTCGAAATTTGGAGAGATTGGCATCGACATGGGCTCCCAAAGTCCTTACATCGCATGAAACGCGATCAATCCTTACTGATACGCATGACACAACGGTAAATCCGCTTTCCCTGATTCCGATATTTTTTTTCAAAATTCGTCATGATTCCTTCCGTGGGCTCTGCATCGTCCTGTTCCAAGGAAAGCCAGGGTAGGGTCGCAAACAGGTTACGGGCTTCGGTATTGTATTCGGCGTGATCCGTGCCCCAAAAAAAAGTGGCGTTGGGCTGAGCTTTGGCGCGCACCAGATCCATAAAAGCCAACCCCATTAACCTATTTTTATGATGTTTCTTTTTGGGCCATGGATCCGGAAAATACATGTGAAAGGCCTGTACAGATTGATCGGGAAGATAATCTCGGAAAAAATAAAAGGCATCACCAAGTAGCACCCGAGTATGTTTTAAATGAGGGCGCTTAGCCAGCCTTTGGGCCGACCAATGGGCTATCTCTGGCTCCCATTCCAAACCTAAAAAAGGGCGTTCGGGATGTCGTTCGCAATATTCAACTAAAAATCCACCTTTACCGCAACCGATTTCAATTTCAATGGGCCCTTCAGCTCCAAAAAAATCTTGGATGGAGATGGGGGAGAAAACGGCATTCCCTCCCGGAGCGAGTAAGGGTAATCCTTTCGAGTCCTTTCTAAGACGCAGATGATAATATCGCTCCACATCCTTGGAGGGCTCCAGGCTTCTGAGAAATTCATAAGAATCGAGACCGGAAGGCAAGGCCATGAAAATCCTCGGGCAAAATGATTTGAACTAAACCCTGGAAAGATGCAAAACAAGAGTCCGAATTTCACCCTGACACGCCCTGTCATCTTTTTTAGATTTCCACTATGGCTTATAGCATCGTTATTGGTCTTGAAGTACATGCCCAGCTTTCTACAAAAACAAAGATGTTCTGTGGCTGTAAGGTTGAATTTGGCGCCGAGCCCAACACCTTAATCTGCCCCGTTTGCCTTGGGATGCCTGGCACCTTGCCGGTTCCAAATGCAAAGGCAGTTGAGTATGCGATAAAAATGGGGCTAGCCTGCGGTTGTAACATTGACCGCCAGGCGATGTGGACTCGTAAAAATTACTTCTACCCTGATCTTCCCAAAGGTTATCAAATCACTCAGCAGGGTGAAGTACCGATGTATGACCGTCCCATTTGTACGGATGGTTTTTTGGAAGTGGATCTTGACGATGGCGTTCGCAAAAGAATCGGGCTAAAACGAATTCACATGGAAGAGGATGCAGGAAAACTGATCCATGATTTGACCTTAGTTGATTCCCTTTTCGATGCCAATCGCTGCGGAACTCCTTTGATCGAAATTGTGACCCTACCAGACTTGCGTTCGCCACGTGAAGCATATCTCTACCTTGAAAAGCTCAAACAGATTTTAGAATACCTAGAGATCTGTGATGCGAACATGGAAAGAGGAAATCTCCGTTGCGATGCGAATGTCTCGCTCCGTAAGGACGAATTTTCTCCGCTCGGGAACCGGGTCGAACTTAAAAACATGAATAGCTTCCACAATATCGAAAAGGCTCTAGAAGCGGAAATCGAATTGCAAACCATTCTGTTGGATAGGGGAGAGACCATACCCCAGCAAACAAAAAGGTGGGATGTCGCTCGTGGGGTTACGGTTGCCACTCGCACCAAAGAAGAGGCGCACGATTACCGGTATTTTCCAGAACCGGACTTAGTCCGAATCACGGTCGACCAACAGCGCATTGACCTGATCCAAAAGAATTTGCCCGAATTACCTGAAGCTAGACGTAGACGCTATGCGGAAGAATATGGTATTCCCGCCTACGATGCCGCAGTATTGACCAAGGATAAACCTGTTTCAGAATTTTTTGAGAGCGTTTGTGGCGTCACCGCCGATAAAAAATCCGCTTCAAATTGGGTGATGGGTGATGTCTTGCGAGAGGTCAAGGAAAGAAATATCCAAGTTCAAGAGCTTAAATTTTCCGCGAAACACCTCGGTGAATTAATCAACCTCATCAATGATGGTACCATTTCGGGAAAAATTGCAAAAACGGTTTTTGCCGAGATGTTAGCTGAAGGAAATTCACCTGCAAACATTGTTAAGGAGAAAAACCTGGTTGTGATCAGTGATCTCGGGGCCATCGAAAAAATGATTAAGGACGTGCTGGAAAAAAATCCTGAGTCCGTTACCGCGTATAAGGGTGGGAAGGTGAAGCTCTTTGGATTTTTTGTTGGACAGGTCATGAAACTCAGTCAAGGTAAAGCTGGCCCTGATCAAGTAAATGAGCTTTTGAAAAAGAATTTGGACGCCTAACCATGTTCCGGGTTCACATCCCGAGGACCATAAAAATTAAGGTTATGCGCGTTTTCCAATCTTTTTTATCTAAACGGGTAATCTCTACAGTGACTTTATGGCTTGTTGCTCTGCTTAGCTTAGTGAGCTTAAGTCAAGCAGATGGCAATCCCCAGCCTACCACAAATTCCCCCTCCCAGACGGCTTACGAGACCGCACTCTCGAAAAGTCCCTTACAGGACTCCTCCCATCTTTCGAAAGGCGCCAAAGATTCCCTAACGCTTGTAAAACAAATTCCTAAATCTCGGTCAGACTCCGTTCAAGTGGTCAAACATGGTTTTAACCATCGAGAGCAAATTATTACTGGCAGTGTAGTTATGACTTGCTTGGCCCTAATCATGGTAACGATGAATAACTATAACCCCCGATAAAATCGGCCTAATTTTGGGGGAATAGGTTGAAAATTTTAAGGCAGTATCTATATTTACTGAATTCACTTTGAAACTGATACTGCTGCATAACCCGAAATTAGACGCTTTTAGTTGATTCGTGTTATGACAAATGGCTATACTTGCCATTGAAGCTTTTCGATATAATTCTTGTTCCCACCTCGCCATTTTGGCATGCAGGTAGGTTAGAACGAAAATCCAAATAAGGGGTTTTCTGCTAGAAAAGTTTAAGGCCGATCTGGAACGAAGTTCCAAGGCCTCACAAGGGATACAGAGTCTGACCTGCGACAGTGGCTTTCGCATTTAGGTTTGATCTATAGACTCTGAATACCGTTCCCGAATGAATGCTCTGCTCGACAATCAACCAAGGGATCTTGAATGCAAGCTAGGAATCCCAGTGATATGCTAACTGACAACAACCAGGACGACAATGTCCTCGACCCCGAAATGGAAGAGGTTGATGACAATGAGGACGACGACGATGAGGATATGGATGATAATGAGGATTTCGAAGAAGAGGATGAGGTTGCAGAAGCCAACAGTGGAAATCATCCCGGCAATGCCTTTGACCCTAATAACAAACTCAAAAGTCTTACTCAAATTTCTCATGAGTCCAATGACAGCCTTCGTCGGCGGCGGAAGCGGGCCAAGGTGAGCAAGATAAGCGGTCGCAATCATAGGGACAAGAAAAAAAGAGGAGGTCAGGGGGATTCTGGTTTTGATTTAAGTACGGATTTTGATCCTCGGTCTGAAACCGAAGAATACTCAGGATATATTCAATTGGTCGATGGGGGACATGCTCTCATGCGTTCTGAAAAGGCCAGTTTTGTGGCACAAGAAGGCGACATTTTAGTTCCTCGAGAAATGGTACAGCGCTTTGGCCTGCGTTCAGGACATAAAATTCACGGCTATGTCCGTGGCAAGAAAAACCGTCGACAAAAAATCGTAACCAATCTCCTTGAGATCCAAGACCAACTACTCGAGAATTGGCGCCCAGCCCCAATGTTCCATGCCTTGACGAGTGTGAACCCCTTTGAGTTTTATCGCCTATCTGCCCCCATGGATACGGATAAATCCATGATCCTGCTAGAACTCCTGACACCGATTGGTAAGGGGCAACGTGGACTGATTGTGGCACCGCCTAGAACTGGCAAAACCATGTTGATGGAAAAAATTGCCAACGGAATCGCCTACAATCACCCAGAAGCCGATATCATGTTGCTGCTTATCGATGAAAGGCCTGAAGAAGTTACCCACTTAACCCGTAAAGTTAATGCGAAAATCTATGCCTCTTGTTTGGACAAGCCCATGGAAGAACATATCGCCTTAACCGAAATGGTCATCGATATCGCTCAGCGTAAAGTGGAAGCCGGACGCGATGTGGTCATCCTGCTCGATTCTATTACTCGTATGTCCCGGGCTTACAATAACCAATTAAAATCCTCGGGTCGAACATTGTCCGGTGGTGTTGATGCCAAAGCCTTGCAAGAACCAAAGAAATTTTTTGGAGCTGCTCGTAAACTTGAAGAAGGTGGCAGCCTTACCATTATCGCAACAACCTTGGTGCAAACCGGGTCACAAATGGACGAAGTTATTTTCCAGGAATTCAAAGGTACGGGTAATATGGAACTGGTTCTCAATCGACGTCTCGCCGAAAAGAGAATTTATCCAGCCATCGATATTGCCATGTCGGGTACGCGTCGGGAAGAATTAATTTTGCCACCAGAGTATTTTAAGGCGGCATCAAAGTTTAGACGTTATTTGTCTAACATGACGGAAGCGAACCAAATCCCCGCCGCGATTCAGGCTTTGGAAAAATATCGTTCGACTGTTGATTTTGTTCAGGCATTCGCATAATGCATATCGAAGTTTTTGGAACGCCCGACTACCACTTCAAGGCCAAGGCATCGAATGGATATGTTTTTGATATTGGCGCATCCAAATCCATTGGAGGCGACGAATCCGGCTTTCGGCCGATGGAAGTGGTATTGGCCGCAATCGCGAGTTGTTCTGGCATTGACGTAGTCAACATCCTGAAAAAATCTCGCGTTGAGTTTAGTTCCGTTGGAATTGAAGTTGATGGAGATCGAAAAGAAGGCGCGATCCCTTCCCCTTTTTTCAAAATTCATCTAAAGTTTTTTATTCATGGTCCAAACATCGATCGAGCGAAAGCAGAAAAAGCGGTCAAGCTAAGCTTGGAAAAATATTGTTCCGTTGCCGCTTCCCTGGATCCCAATATCGTTGTTACATCCTCCACTCATTTAGATCCGTAATTACTCAACAAATTTTTGATTTTTTTAGGTAGGATTCAGGCTAAGTAGTCTGCTACTAACCACTCTTGACTTCCATCTTGGTGCCGTACTTTTAGGTGTCCCTGGCGGTTGATAACCATGGGTTTAACTAAGGGCTGTCCTTCACGGTCACGCAGTGGATACATTTTGGTCCAGACTATTTTAGCCTGCCATTCAAGTAACAAAAGGTCTTGATCCGAATGAGGATCATGAAGTTTGATCCTTTGATAAAGCCCATCGATAAAGGCTTTTTTGTCTTGGATATTCATGCCCGCATCTGCCAGACAACCACTTTTTCTGCCTCCATCGATAATCAAAGGGGCTCCTGCTAAATTCACGCCAACTCCAACTAGTAGAAAATTTCCATGTGATTCTATAAGTATTCCACCAACCTTGGAATCTTCGAGCATTAAATCATTTGGCCACTTTAGGTTCAACTTAGACCGAAATTGGGAATTTATCCTTGAGGCAGCTTCCTCATAAACATGCAGTCCAATTTCCAATGGAAGCAATGCAAGTCTGGTTGGGGGTAAATATTTCCGGTGAATTCCCACTGTCGCAAAAATGTTTCCTGGGAACCCGGTCCAATTTCTCCCACGAGTGCCTTTACCCTGAGTTTGTTCCTCTGAAACTATAAGTATGAAATCTTGATCTCCTGCTAATTTCTTAGCCTCAACCATGGTCGATTCCGTGGACTTCAAAAAGAGTTCCGAACTGATCATGGATTAAAATGTAGTTAGGCTAAGCACTTGTTACCTAAAGCACAAAGGCATATAATAGGATAAATGTTCGTTTTTTTAACCCTAATGGCCTTTAGTATCACTTCACCTCAACCACCAGGTCCGTCCTATTTTCTTTCAGATGCTCAGGGACTTTTGGGAGTGATTGACACCCATTCCGCGAAAGCACTAAAGGCTGGAGCTCTAATCATTGGCGGTTCTGGGTTATACATGAATAATTCATCCTTGGTGGGTGGTGGCGCTGTTTCAGTTTCGGGAGAGGAAACGGCCTTTGAAGAATCCATGCAAACGCTTTGTAAAACATTCCTCACCTTAGGTTTAGGTTATGGAATCGATGCCTCTCTAGGCCTGCCCATTTACTACGAAAAGACATCCGTTTTAGGCTTGGCTTCTGAACCCTTAGATGCCGGTGATGTAGCCATGATTTTAAAATGGAGTTTTCCTACTAACCTTAGGTTTACAACCTTGGCTCTGTTTTTAAACGGCAGCCTGCCGACATCCTCAAAAAAAGGTGCGCTTCCTAAAAAGTTGCTTTATATTCCCTCCGGTCATCGGTATCCTGATTCAACTGTTCATGCAATGGGGCTTACCGTTCCGGGGTTAGGGACGGGGGGCGCTCTAACCGTTGATCTCTCTGAGTTGACCGATGGGACTGAAGCTTTGCTTCATTTAAATTTAGAAGGAAACCGAATCATGTCCTCGGATACCCAAAGTCCTTTGGGTATGGTTCGAATTTCCGTAGCCTCTGAAATATCACCTTTCCAAAATTTTCGTTTGGAAACTGAATTCAGATATGAGATGTTAGTAGCTACAACTGATGATTTTTCCAATCCAAGGGCTCAAACGGCGACCTTTGGGCTTGGACTTGGCTGGGCAGTGGGCCGAAGTTTATCAATCCAAATCGGCGGATTACTTGCCCCGCCTGTTTGGAATCCGGCCATCCCATTTTCCGTCAATCAGTCGAAAGGGTCCGAGGTTTTCTCCTACCGAAACTATCCGAATGTAACGGAATATATCTCTGTAGCATGGCAAGGATTTCCCATCAAACGAGACACAGATCACGATGGAATTCCAGATGCAACCGACAATTGTCCCACTATCCCAGAGGATTTGGACGGGTTTCAAGATTCCGATGGATGCCCGGACCCAGATAATGATAGAGATGGTGTACCCGACGAACTTGATCAATGTCCCTACGCGGCTGAAGACTTTGATGGGTTCCAAGATCGGGATGGATGTCCGGACGTAGATAATGACAATGACGGGATCCTTGAAGGCAAGGATGCCTGCCCAAATGATGCGGAAGACAAAGATGGATTTCAAGATGAGGATGGTTGTCCTGATTTAGATAATGACCGGGATGGCATCCCAGATGCTGTGGATAAATGTCCAGACCAATCTGAAAATTTTAATGGGATTGAAGATCAAGATGGATGTCCCGAGGAGGATCTTGATGGCGATCGTGTACCTGATTCGAGAGATAAATGCCCTACTGAAAAAGAGATTTACAATTTTTATCAAGATGAAGATGGTTGTCCCGATGAAAGGCCAGACCCCATAAGAGACGAGGTTCTGCTGGGAGTTGATTTTCAACTTGGAACTGCAACCTTAGTGCAAACGGCCGAAGAAGTTCTAAAGAAGTATTCGATTAGACTCCTGGCATATCCGGGTATTAAAATTGAAATCCAAGCCTATGTGGAAGATCAAACTGGAATTGATGCCATTAGCCTAACAGAAGCGAGGGCGGAAGTAGTTGCCGGTGCCTTGAATAAGTTTGGAATTGAACACGGGCGAATGAAACATCTTGGCCTAGGCTCCACCCGCCCATTGGCCTCTAATAAAACCGCCACAGGCCGAATTAAAAACCGACGGATTGAAATTCATAGGATCCCTTGAAACCAGTGCTTGATTTCATCCGGTTTTCCAAGTTATCATATTTAAAATGAAACGGCCCTTTTGGATTGATTTACTTTTCCTCACTGTCACACTGTTAGTCTTGAATTGTTCAATCTCTAAGCCAAAAGAAACCAATCCAAATTTCGGCAAAGATAAAGAAAAAGTAATTGAGATTTTGACCTTATTCGTGGAAGCGGTACAAGGCGACCATTTTGAAAAGGCATTCACCTATTTAACCCCTACAGAAAGGGTAAAAATGAGCGGTGGATCGGAACAAGAGGCTTCCACAATAAAAAAAGAACTCAAAGCCATTCGACTCAGTACCCTAGCCCAGAAATCGGGAGTTCGCTTGGAACATGGGAAGCTTACAGGAATTTTTGAGTGGTTGCCTCAACTCGGTCCATCTCAAAAGGTGGAGCCTCGGGAAACGGATACGCCTTTAATTCAATAAGCGTGCGTGGGTCGACCCTAAAAATAAACCAAATTCTTCTTCGAAGTTAGCGGTAAAAACTCCTGTCCCCAAACTACGGATAATTTCTTTTTTGGACCAAAATCGAAGCTCATCGATTTCATCTGGTTCATGCTGGAAGGGGCCGGCAGAAAGGTGCAAAAACGTATGGATATTTTCCGATTCAACCGCGTTCCGAATCTTGGATGAATAGAGAAAAATTAATTCTTTAGGAGATATCCCAATTTCCTCTACCGCTTCACGACATGCGGCATCCTCATAATCTTGTCCAAATCCAACGTGACCGCCCACGGAGGTGTCCCATTTTCCAGGCTGGACATCCTTACGATGAGACCGCTTTTGCAACAATAATTGGCCGTCAGGATTAATAACTAAAATATGCACGGACCGATGAATCAAGGATGGGTTTCCATGCACTTGACTTCGAGGGATTGGGCCAAGAATCTGATCGTCATCGGTCACTAGGGTCAGTACTTCATCCAAGTGAGACTCCTTTGAGAATCTCAAAAATAAGAAGCTCAGGAAAGAATCAGGAGCCTATCCAACAAAAAATTTCGTACGAGCCCTTTTTAAAAGGGCAAAGGGGATTGGGAGGCTAAATTCCTACGCCGAATTTCATGACATAATATCGGTCTTCCAATTGACCAGTATAGTAGCCAGCTTCTTCGGCCCAAGTGGCGAACTCATAATGAAATATGGTAAATAGCGTTCCACCCAGACCGGCAGTGGGATATCCGCCCTTCATTCCAACAGAAAGCCTACCTTTTAATACCCAGGGAATTAAGGTTTGTTCCCATTCCGCTCCCATATTCAATTTGGATAAGGCTTTATAATTTTTGTCGTTATTCAATATGTCTTCATAATCCATGGCGAAATTAATTTTCCGTTTCCAACGACCATTGCCTTCCAACACCATTGGAGCAAACGCAACTCCTGCGGTTAGGTTGGGGGTTACTGATTCATGATTCAAATTCATAAAAAGGTTTTGAATAGCTGCGCCAAAACGGATGCTTGGTGTTTGTTGCCAAAGCACGCCCGCATCCATGGCATGTCCAATATTTCCGATATCGGAGAACTCGGACACTTTTTCATCGACACTATCTTGGATCATGGTTTGAATATTTTTTCTTCCATTTTTGCTGGACAAGTCAGTCAACGCAACCTGGAAGCTACCCATCTCTGAACGCTTAGCCATTCGATATCCTAATCCAACCGAAAGTCGATCGTCAAAATAACTTGTGGCTGCGGCGATTTGACCAACGATGTCCAGTTGGATAAACTGCACGCCAGCCTGTGGAATCAAAACACCTACATCTGCATAAGGAGCCATTTGCGCATCGGCCCAATAGGCCATTCCAAAATTGTGGAAAGCCAATTCACCACCATGTAAAATGGCGACTTTAATTGGTCTCCGATCGAAAGTGGAAAGATCAGACACCAAGGTCGTGTCATCTTGAAGCGCACTCATATCTGAAAAACTATTTTGATGGTCCTGATAAAATTTCAGTCCATCCAGTGCTTCATTAAGCGGAATAGCCGTTCCCAGAAAATCCATGTGCATGTCGAATTTATTGAGAGGATACCGTGCAAGTTCTGGACGTAGCTCTTTATTTCCCAATCTTCCCATCAGGTTAAGGCCCGCAGGGTTATAATGCATGGCATCCTTGTCATCTGCCACGGCTACAAAAGCATTACCCATACCCAGTGGTCTTAACGTGCGATGTTCAGGACCAGACCGACCCCAAGCTCCAACAACGCAGGCCATGGTGACAAGAATTGCAAGGAGGTTTGTTTTGCCTTCCATTTTTTCATTACTGGACAGTATCGAATTTTGATTTTTCATGGTTTATTTCCCATCCGACTTTCAGTAGTTGTTCCAACAGCCGCCGATTTTGGCTTTTGCGACATCCAATTTTGATTTGTAAAATCCCTTCAATTCCGATGGAGTACGTACATCCAACGAATCCATTTGGGTTGAAATTCGCGTTGCTTTATCCTTGTACAACGCCCCAATAACCCAACTCGGTTTGACCGTATAGGGCAAAGTCGTTCCCCCAGTAGCGAAAACTTCATCCGGATCCAATTTTGTGAAGGGGTCATTTATTTTTCCATTGTGGTCATTGTCAACCAAATCATCTGGGATGATTCGAGCATCCTCATCAATAAATCCATCCGCATCATTATCCTTACCATCCAGAATTTCCTCGTCAATACAACCATCTCCATCATTGTCCTTTTTGTCTCCGAATTGGTAGAAGGTTACTGCATTGCCTAAGCTGGTGATCACACTATCCATATTTTGAGATACTTTTTGGGACAAATCGGGGCTACCTGAAGCACTGTCGCCGCCAGGTATCATTCCCGTGAGCGCTGGCCCAAGTAGATCCAAGACTTTACTAGCCGAACCTAATCCGGAGGAGACGTTTTGAATCAGGGCGTTCAATTGTTGTTGGCCCACCGTGTCATTCTTTAGCGAATCAGCAATGGCAGCAAGGTTTTCGACTTTGAAGCCTCCTCCTCCGGTGCTAAAAGTGAGCGACTTCAGGAGGTTGTCCTTACTATTTATAATATTATCGCCATTCAAATCACGTAAGTGCGTAATGGCATAAATCAGTTCGATGAATCCAAAATCCGCAATAATTTTTTCATATCCCATTTTCAAATCCGAAAGTGGAAACTGTGACTTTTTATAAAATCCTTTTGCACCAGCCAACTCCGCCGTGGCCCAATATTTTTCCATGGCAGCAATGCGTTTAAGACGTAAAGGATCTTTAAGCGCTGCTTTACTGTTGCTGTCGAGGGTGTAGTAATACCACTTCGTCAAAGTATCTCGAAGTGTTAATGAATTTAGCGCTTTGCGAGCCCTGGAGGTGGCTTGTAAGTAATTGGTGATAGCCGCGTCACCCGCTCCAATAAATGGAACCCCAGTACCTGCCTGGGCTTTGCTGACTTCAGTCAACATGGAAGACGCATTGACATTGTATTTACGCATCACTGCTTTTGCATAACCATAATAGGCGAGGGAATTGGAACTATCCGCTTTGATGGCACTCTCAAAAGACTCCAATGCCGCCGAGTAATTCTGAGCCCGGAAAAAATTTTCGCCTTCCGTTAATTGAGCATCCACACTGCCTCCGGCATCGCCTTCACCGCTGGGGTTGAAGACATTGCAGGCTGCCAATAGGAGGCCAAGGCCAAGGCAGGTTCTTTTCAATGGTTTATGAGTTCGAGGCATTTTGCGCTCCCGCTAAGTTTTGATAGATTCTATGGGTGGGTTCATAAAAAGGTCAACTCTATTTTGGCGAAACTATGGAAAAAGTTGAGAAGCCTGAAGTCGTCTCCGAGCCCTTGAAAACAGGTACTTTAGGGCCACAACCTCAAGAAACTCTTTCTGACGGTCCTAGATTTAATTTTTCGGACCTCGCAGTTTTTCAAAAAGAAACCTCCCTCAGGGAAGTGATTGGAGATCTTAAATCAATGCTTCAAGTTTTTGCGACAAACTGTACAGAAAAATCAGGGTATCTAGCATTGTCCCAGCAGCTAACGAGAATTATGCCGGAACTGTACCGTCGGTATGACGCTTACGTGAGCACGGTTCTTGACACGGGTGAGGAAAAAGTAGCTTGTGGAAAAGGATGCTCACATTGTTGTTCGCACTACGTAACAAGCGTGGAACCCTATGAGCTACTTTTTTTACATACTCAGATTCGTAACGAAGTCCAATATCCCGGGCGCTTGATCGCATTGCACCGGCGTGTTACCTTGTTTAAAAGTTTGTTGTCCCCTCGTAAATCGGAAAATGACCAACCTAGTGACGAAGACAAAGCCCTATATCGTTATTATCTCCGTGGCCAACCCTGTCCCTTTCTTTGTGAGGGCGGAGTATGTAGTGTCTATGAAAATAGACCTATGAGCTGCCGAATGTTTTACAGCCTCTCTCATCCATCCCTTTGCAAGGGAAAATCCGTTATTTCAGCTGGGAATCGGAATTTTTTGATTGAACTCCCCGAGGATATCGAAGCCGATTTGGCTCGTGCAGGGGCGTATTTCGCCAGTATATCCCTTCCGGAAAGCCTCTTCGAAGGCCTACTAGAAATCAATGAACACTTTGGACAATTTGATCACGAAGAAAAATAAAAATCAATTCATAGTAGATATTGGCTTCTACTTCGCCCATTTTTCCAATAATTCCAAACTCCATGCCTCGAACGACCTATCCAAAATTCGATGACGGCATTCCGCCATTAAACTTTGATAGAAATGCAGGCTATGAATGGTTGCTAATTCCATAGCCAAAATTTCTCCCGCAACGAAAAGATGTCGAAGGTAAGCTCGAGAAAAATTTTTGCAAGTATAACAGGTGCAGTTTCTATCGAAAGGTTCATCCAATTCCATCGCATGTCGCGCAGCCTTGTAATGTAAGGGGCCATCCCATGTATAGACGGTTCCATTTCTTGCATTACGAGTAGGTAAAACACAATCGAACATATCTATGCCTAATCTCACCAAGTTGACCAAATTCGATGGAGTCCCCACACCCATAACATAACGAGGCTTTGCGGGAGGCAACCGGGCCGTGCAAAAGTCGGCGACTTCATACATTAACTCCGCCGGCTCACCCACGCTGAGTCCGCCCATGGCTATGCCTGGTAGGTCCAAAGTCAATAAATGATCAATCGCCCGCCCCCGGGCCTCAAGGTGCATGCCTCCTTGTACAATGCCAAAAAACTGTTGTTCATATCCGTGTAGCGAAGGATTTTTCCCCAGCCATTCCAAAGCCCGTTCGGTCCATCGTTGTGTCAACCCCAAGGATTTGTCCACTTCTTCCGGGGAGGCAGGGTAGGGTGTGCATTCATCGAAGGCCATGATAATATCGGCGCCGATTTGACGCTGCGCAAGCATAACCGATTCAGGTGTGAATAAGTGTTTGGAGCCATCGATATGAGATCGAAACTCAACGCCATCTTCGGTAATTTTACGGAGAGTTTCCAAACTCCAAACTTGGAATCCGCCTGAATCAGTAAGTAAGGCGCCATTCCAAGAAATAAATTTGTGAAGACCTCCAGCCTTTTCAATTAGGGAAGTCCCTGGCCTGAGGTAAAGGTGATAAGTGTTTCCAAGAATTATTTTAGCCCCTACCTCATTTAGGCTGCGTGGGGTAGTCGCCTTGACAGCACCAGATGTTCCCACTGGCATAAACACGGGTGTGGGAATATCTCCATGCGACGTATGCAAAATCCCCGCACGTGCACGGGTATTAGGCGAATTTTCCGCACCTCTATTTGAGGATTGAATTTCAAAAAAAGCAGTCATGGTAATGGTTGAACCCTTATTGATAAAGGTATTCGAACGCGTCTCCCAATTTTTGGATGAAATGAAAATCGACTCCCGGAAAATGTACTTTCCCTTTTTGAGGCAGAGGAAGAACTATGGACTTGAATCCCAAACGGGCCGCTTCTTTAATTCGCGCATCTACATGGGGAATAGCTCGCAATTCTCCGTTCAAGCCCAATTCTCCGAGAGCGAGTGTATTGGCTAAACATTTTTTTCCAAGATGATTCGAGGCCACAGCACCGGCGATGGCTAAATCCATAGCCGTTTCCTCGATCCTAAATCCACCCGCTAAACTGACGAAAATATCTTGAGGGCCGATATTGATTCCCGCAAATTTTTCGAGCAACGCTAAAATAATCGTCAATCTTTTAGAATCCAATCCCATGCAGACCCGCTGCGGCATGGCATAGTTGCTTCTTGAAACCAATGCTTGCACTTCTACCAAAATGGGACGCGTTCCTTCCAGGGTACAAGAAACTACGGAACCAGGATCACGTTCACCCCGGTTTTGGACAAAGACCTGAGATGGATTTTCAACCTGCAGCAGACCGGACGAAGCCATTTCAAAAACACCAATTTCATTGGTAGCCCCAAATCGGTTTTTAACTGCTCGAAGAATACGGTATGCGTTATGACGTTCCCCTTCAAAATAAATGACCGTGTCCACCATATGCTCCAGCATTCTGGGGCCAGCAAGCACACCTTCTTTGGTGACATGCCCAACAATAAAAATTGCGGTTCCGGTCGATTTCGCATGCACCATCAAAGCCAAAGTGCATTCTCGAAGTTGAGTCATAGAACCGGGACTTCCAGGTAAATCCGTTTTGTAAATAGTCTGGATGGAATCGATAACCAAAACGCCTGGCTTGGTCTCTTGACATTGTTTAAAAATGGCATCCAAACTGGTTTCAGAAAGCACTAGCATATCGGGGGAAGGCGTTTCCAACCTTTCGGCTCGCATTTTTAATTGTGTGAGGGATTCTTCACCCGTCACATAAAGAACCGATATATCTCCCGTGGAGAGCAGGGTCGCCATTTGCAAGAGTAGAGTGGACTTTCCAATTCCTGGATCCCCCCCAATCAAAACTAAGGAACCGGCGACAATTCCTCCGCCTAAAACTCGATCCAATTCATTGATGCCGGTATGAATGCGATCTTCAGATCTTCCTACGACGACACTTAACTTTTGGGCGGCCCCCGCTTCGCCTAATCCTCGCTTTTGAGAATCTTCCTCTCGCGCGGCGGTAGAAACTTCCACCAAGCTGTCCCAGGTGCCACAAGAAAGGCATTTACCGCTCCATTTGGAAGTAGTGTCCCCACATTCACGGCAAGCATACAGAATGCCGGATTTACTTTTGGATTTGGATAAGGCCATGGGTTCAAATTAGTAATTACCTCGCCAATATACCTGCACAAAAATGCCCTAAAGGCTAGGCTCCGTTCGAAACTATTCTGCATCAGCAAGTAGCTTCCGTTGCCCTTTTATGAATTGTTGCACATAGGGGTTGGAGGTGGCTCGAGTTTCTTCCGGGGTCCCAACAAAAATGATCCGTCCATCCAAAAGCATCGCGATTCGATCGGCGATTTTATAAGCCGAAACCATATCATGTGTCACCACAATATTCGTGGCCCCTAATTTAGACTGCATATCGATGATTAAATCATTAATGACATCGGAAGTAATGGGATCCAAACCCGTAGTGGGTTCGTCGTAGAGCAAGATTTCTGGATTGAGTGCAATCGCTCTCGCCAAACCCAATCTTTTCTTCATTCCACCGGAAAGTTCACTTGGCATTTTGAAACGAAAATCCGGATTCAAATTGATCATATGCAGGGTTTCAGCAACGATACGATCCAAATCCGTTTCGGTGAGTTTCGGATTGTGCTCTCGCACCGCGAATTTAATATTCTCGCCAACATTCATGGAATCAAAAAGGGCCGCTCCTTGAAATAGCATTCCCATACGTTTGCGAATCGTGTTTACATCCACTTTGTTTGGACTGCTTATCACTTTTCCATCTACAATCACTTCACCGCCATCAGGTTGTAACAGACCGATGCAATGCTTAAGAATCACAGACTTTCCACCACCGGAAGTCCCGATGATAACCATCGTTTCGCCTTTAAGGATTTGCAAATTCACATCGCGTAAAACCTTTTGTTGGCCAAAAGATTTTTGAAGATGGCGAAGTTCAATAAGCGTTTCACCGCTCAAGGGAAGCCTGTTTTTCAAATTCGCATGTCATTTTTATCCTCAAGAGTTTGGCAATCAATAGGCGATATATACGATAAAGAAATCCACAATTAAAATCAATACACAACTGGAAACGACTGATTTCATTGACGCTTGACCGACACCGCGCGCGCCCGATCCAGCCGCTAGGCCATGGTAGTACCCCATCACCACAACAATCCCCCCAAAGGCCATCGCTTTGATCATACTCACAAAAATATCGTACCCGGAAAACAAAAACCGCAAGCCGAAAATATAGGTTGCCGTTGTGATCTTCAAAACGAAAGTAGAAATGATCCACCCGCCGAATATGGAGAGGAAATCGGAGATAATCACCAGAAGCGGAAATGTCAAAAGTCCACTGATCAAACGAGGCATGGCTAAATACCGCAACGGATCCAAATTCAATACCGTCATGGCATCGAGCTCTTCTTTTTCCTTCATCGTACCAATCTCAGCTGCAATCGCAGAACCGACTCGACCCGCTAAAACCAGGGCGGTCAACACCGGACCCGATTCAATCAAAACCAATTTGCAAACGGCCGTGCCAATATAGGTTGAAGGAACGAACCCCCTAAATTGATATGCGGCTTGAATGGCCGTTACTGCACCTATAAAAAAACTGATGACTATAATCAGAGGTAGGGAAGAGGTCCCGATACGAATCATTTGCTGAATGGTCAGCGACGGATTTAAAATGACATAGGGAAAGCGTGCAAAAATTTTGACAATCAACCGAATGACTTCGCCGAGCTTCGCGAATTTCTCTTCAATGGAGTCCCATAGCAACCCAATTAGGCGAATGACTTGGCTTCCCACCATCTCCAAAATTTTCAACGGAACCGAGGACATGTTTAGAAGCCATCATTCTCAGGACCCCGTCCTGAATAGTTGGCAAAGGAGGCATAGTCGGCAATGAATGTTAAGGGAACATCCCCCGTAGGACCGTTTCTCTGTTTGGCGAGAATAATTTTTGCCTTTCCTTTTTCAGCTTCCTTATTATAAACCTCATCACGGTAAACAAACATGACAATATCCGCATCTTGTTCGATGGCTCCCGATTCCCGAAGATCGGATAACTTGGGTTCACCTTCGCCCCCACGCTGTTCCACCGCACGGCTTAGCTGGGAAAGGGCCACCACAGGAATATCCAATTCCTTAGCCAAACCTTTCAATCCCCGGGAGATTTGTGAAATTTCTTGTTGCCGGTTTTCTTGGCGTCCTGCGCCCGACATGAGCTGAAGGTAGTCCACCATAACCATATCTAAACCATGTTGGGCCTTGAGTCTTCGGCATTTAGCCCTCAGCTCTAGAATATTCAAGGCGGGGTGGTCATCGATAAAAATTTTTGACTCGCTGATAGGCCCAACCGCTATAGACAATTTGGGGAAATCACGTTGCGGTAACTTTCCCGTGCGCAGAAGATGCATGTTCACCTGAGCTTGTCGGCAAAGGATACGTTGTACAAGCTGCTCTTTTCCCATTTCCAACGAAAAGAAGGCTACGGTTTTTTTGTAATCAATGGAGGCATTGGCTAGCATGGATAAGGCTAAAGCGGTTTTACCCATAGCAGGTCGACCGGCCAGAATGATCAAGTCTGTCTTTTGAAAGCCTGACGTTAAATTATCTAAGTCTTTGAGACCGGAGGGAACTCCGATAATTTCGCCCTTGGAATAGCTCTCGATAAGTTTGAAAGTCTCAGATAAAATTTGTCGGATGGGAATAAATCCCTGTTTAACCGTGGTTTCACTGATTGCATATATTTCACCTTCCGCCGCGTCCATGATTTCAGCTGGGTCTTGACTTCCATCATAAGCCCGTTCCAAAATCCGGGTTGCAGATCCAATCAAGCTTCGAAGCAGCGCCTTTTCTTTAATGATTTGACAATGCTGCTGAACATTGGCGGAGGAAACCACTTCGGTAGATATTTCCATCAAATAGGCATCGCCACCCACCAGGTCAAATTTCCCATTTTTTTTCAGCGCCTCCGAGACGACGACAATATCTACATGCACATTTTTTTCAAAAAGTCCGGATACGATTTCAAAAATGGATTGATGCTTTTCAAGATAAAAGTCTTCTGGTTTCAAAACCTCAAGCGCATCGCCAACAGCTTCTCCATCCAAGAAGAGGGCTCCGATAACGTGCTTTTCCACTTCGATGGCTTGAGGCGGAACTCGAAACGTCGTCGTGCGCATTTCACTGCTCATGGTTGAACCTGATTTTGTTTCATACGTCGTTGTAACCATTGAAGATCTTCCCATGCCTTCCGTTTTAATTCTTCACGTTTCAGCAGTTCATCCGGATGATAGGAAACGACGAATTCCCAGTTTCCCCCTCGAAAGGGAATCTGCCGCATTTCATCCATGGTCTTGGTAGTTTTCAGCACAGCCTGCGCGCAGCTCTCACCTAATAAAAGCACAAACGGGGACTTGACTAAACCTAATTCCGACATTAAAAAATTAAGAATTGGCACCAATTCCCGTCTTCCCCAAATTTTGGATCCAGGATTATGTTTGAGCATGGATGTTCGATACAACTGAGTATAATCTAAATGTATGGCCCGCATCATTTTTTCCAAAAGTTCGGCGGAAGCCTGGTTAAATAATGAAGGTGGATCCGTTTCGATATTTCCCGAGGAATAAGTGACCAAGGCTAACGGAGATGAAATCGGGCCCATGCTCTGAACTAGAGACGCTTCTTCCACTATCCCAAAAATCGAGTTTGAATTTTTTTCTAAGTAGTTCTGAAAGTCCGAAAGTTGTGAAAATTCAAGATGAGGTTTGGACTCCGGATCTATCTTTGATCTACCGGTTGGAAAACGATCCGTGTCCTCTTTTTTTCCCGCGGTTTCCAAAGCACGAGCCAAGTTTCCGAAAAGATTAGAGGGTGATGTGGGTTGAAATGCCGGTGCATGTTGAAAAGGTTGAGGAAAATGGCCCCCCACTTTGGTTTCGTTCATGCCAACAGGCTCGTCCATGCCAACAGGCTCGTCCATGCCAACAGCCTCGTCCATGCCAACAGCCTCGTCAATACCAGCGGATTCGTCCTCAAGATGGATCCTTTTATTTTGGACTGGAGTACTGGCTGAACTGGACGATTTTTTTATCCAAGGATCGGGAAGGATAATTTCATCCGTTCCAATTTCACTTTGCCAGGTCAGGTAATTCCGAAGGAGAGCGTTGATCATTATTTTCCAAATAAAATATCAAGGTTTGAGAGCAACAAGTCCGCTAACTGATTTTTATCCATTTCTTTCAAAGAGGGAGCCAAAGCATTTGAAGTTTGAGCACCGGAATTGCGAATCAAAAGGGTGGCTAAAACTCGATTTTTACCGAAACCGCTTTGATCATCAACCGGATTATTGACTACCATGAGATCACAATTACGATCATGCATTTTGGTCTCCCCGTAGAATATCGCCTCGTGAGTCTCCAATGCAAAGCCCACTAAAAGTTGCCCTTTTGTTTTTTGATTTCCTAGTTCCTGAAGGATATTGGGGAAGGGTTTCAAAGCAATATTTTCCTCTTTCCTTGATGCTTTTTTTTTCCCTGAAAAAATCTCGGCAGGTACAAAATCGGCAATGGCCGCAGCCATGATGACTACATCCATACCAGGTTGGAGAGATAACATTTCCCGATGAAATTCGGCGGATGTTTCTACACGCACGGTTGTGAACCCAGACGGAAGAGACTCATCGATTACTCCGACCACAAGGGTTACTTCGGCGCCACTCAAATGCAACATGCGTGCTATGGCCAATCCCGTTTTTCCACTACTTCGGTTCGAAATAAATCGGATATCGTCCCACCTTTCCCGTGTGTGACCCAAGCTAATGAGAATTTTTTTCCCAATTAGGTTGGGATACTTTTTGGTTTGGGCTAAATCGGTATTCAAATATGTAATGATTTGAGCGACGTCCAAAAGTTTTCCATAGCCTATCTCGCCACAAGCCAAAATTCCTTCACCTGTAGGGAGAATCACATCCCCTTTAGCAGACAAGAGATTCAGATTTCTGGTAACGGCAGCGGACGCTAACATGACTGAGTTCATAGCTGGGGCAATGTAAGTCTTGCGGCTATATACCATATAAACAAGTGATAGGAGCGATCCGGTAAGGCCCTGAGAAAATTCACCCATGGTATGGCCCGTACAGGGAGCCACCAAATAAATATCAGCCCACCGTGCTAAGTCTATATGTTCCATTGCTCCGGATTCGGTTCCAGCAAAAGTGTCCACGGAAACTTTATAACCCGTAAGCGCAGCAAAGGTATTTGGATGAACCAGTTTAGTAGCACTATGAGTCATAATGACCCGAACGGTTGCACCTTCATCCTTCAACCGTTGCACAAGATCACAGGCTTTGTAGGCAGAAATACTACCTGTCACACCGAGTAGAACCTTCTTGTCTTTAAGCCACATTTTACATCCCAGTCCGTATTTCCGAATTAAAAAAAACGGAAGCTTTTGCTTCCGTTTCATCATCCTATTTTCAGGATTAGGCTATCAATCAGGAGAATTTGACCATACCCCCTAATAGGCAAGAGAAAAACCTTTAGACAACCGGGACTTCTGGAAGAATTTCCAGTTTACCATCTTTAAATTTTTGGATCGCAATTGTTGTTGGCTTTTCGGCCAATTTTATGAACCCAAGATTAGCCTGCTCATTGATAAAACGGGCTTCTTGTGAAGACATAATAACAGCTTTGAAGGGAGAGATATCCTTGCCGTAGCAGGTTTCCAAGGAAAGATGCTGATTTTTTGACACAAGCGCTCCTTTAATGTTGGCAGAGAGTGGGGGATTCGAACCCCCGTGGCCTGTTAGGGCCAACATGCTTTCCAAGCATGTACCTTAAACCGCTCGGACAACTCTCTGGGTGCAAGTATAAGAAATTTCGGTTAAAAATCAATGTTATGGGCATAAATTCGGAATTTTAGACGATTTCAACGGTTTTGACGATAGTAGAATCGACACGTTGAAGGTCATAGAGCTTCCGATAAATTCCTGCCTGTTTCAGCAGTTGCTGATGTGTGCCTTCCTCGCGAATCTTACCTTTATGCATTACCAGGATTTTGGACGCCTTTTGAATGGTCGACAATCGATGTGCGACCACAATGGACGTTAAATTTTTGAGAATTTTATCCAGGGCTTCTTGAACAAGTGACTCGGTTTCGGAATCAACCGAAGATGTCGCTTCATCTAAAAGCAAAATTTTTGGTTTGTGATAGAGCGCCCGAGCAAATGCCAATAGTTGTCTTTGACCGGCTGAAAGGTTTTCACCCCTCTCTCTTAACACCGATAAATATCCATCCGGCATTCTCGAGATAAAACTATGCGCATTCACGTAGCGACAGACTTCTTCCACTCTTTCCAAGGAAAAGTCTGGTGAAAGGGCCACATTGAAAGCAATGCTCTCCGAAAACAAATACACATCCTGTGAAATCAGGCTGATATTTTTTCGCAAAGCGTCCTCGGAATAGGATTCAATAGAATGATCGCCGATCCAAATCCGGCCTGAATCCGGTAGGTAGAACTTGTTGCATAAAGATACGGTAGTACTTTTACCACTTCCGGTCGCGCCAACTATCGCCACCGACTCCCCGGGTCTCACTTGAAAGGAAACCGCACTCAAAATGGGTTTACCCATTTCATAAGAAAAATGAATATTCTCAAATCGGATTTCGGCCTTATCCGGAAATTCGTCAATGTCGCCCGAAGGCAAAAAAGCATCAGTATCGTACAGAGTGAAAACTCGTTCCGCAGCCGCTAGGGCGCTTTGCAATGCTGTAATTTTGTCGCTTAATTCGCGCAGTGGACGAAAAAAAAGTCCGGTATACCATGAAAACGCGATCAGAGTTCCGAGTGAGACAGAATCATGGAAAAAGAAATAAGCTCCGGAGAAATAGAGTAGGGCTAATGACAGTTCCGTTAATCCATTTATAACGGGAAAGAAAACGGAATAGTAACGTACATTCTGGAACCATTCCACTTTAGTCGATTGGTTCACTTCGTCAAATTTTCGAATTTGGTCACCAACTTTGCCAAAAATACGGACGATATGAATTCCAGCCAGGCTCTCCTGCATAATGGAATTGAGTTCCGCTAGCAATTTACGGATGACAGAATTATTCTTTCTCACTTTTTCCCGAAAAATTGAGGTGGTCAAAATCATAAGAGGCAACACGGATAGGGATGTCAACGCCAACTTCCAGTCCAAGAAAAACATGAACCCCACCGCATAGACGATCATCAACATCGCGCCTAGAAGTTCAATGAGTCCTTCGGTGAACATGCTGCTAATGGAGTCGATGTCATTTCCCATCCGCGTCATCAATCGTCCAACCGGAGTACGATGGAAAAAATCCATACTAAATCGCTGAAGTCGTGAAAAAATCTCAACCCTTAAATCGTGAATTATGCTCAAGCCAAGTTTCTGACTGGCGACGGCCCGCAAATATTCCATCACACCTGAAAAAACTACCAAGGCAACAAATGCCAACATGAACGGGGTGATTCCCTCCAGATTTTTGCTCTTTATGGGTCCATCGATCATGCCTTGTAGGATTCGCGGTTGTAATACTGGAAGAATTTCAGAAGTGATTAGGATCACAAATGCGGTGATAGCAAGGCGTTGATGGGTTTTGGTTAATGAAATAAGACGTAGCCAGAGATTCCAATCCAAGAATCGGGAGACTTTGTCTTCGGTGAGATATTCCTTTTTTTGAGTCATGATGAAGTCTATCCGGCCTCATCCAATGCCGAACTCAAGCGTTGCTTTTCCCAAACGGAAGCATAGGCTCCGCCCAAACTTAGTAGGTC
>JAYVCH010000029.1:0-2844 GCA_043750055.1 Fibrobacteria bacterium | reverse complement strand
AAGCATGGCTGAGTCCCTACCCATCCTCATTGGCCTCGTGGCCCTTGCCTTGATTTTCGACTACATCAATGGCATGCATGATAGTGCTAATGCTATTGCTACCGTTGTCTCAACTCGGGTTCTTTCGCCTAAACAAGCCATTCTCATGGCCGCGGTCCTCAATTTTCTTGGAGCCTTCCTGAGTACTGCTGTGGCCAAAACCGTTGGGAAGGGCATTGTGGATCCGGTTTTGGTGACGAATGCCCTCGTGGCTTCGGCTCTAATTGGCGCCATCACCTGGAATTTGCTGACTTGGTTTTACGGAATTCCATCCAGCTCATCCCATGCCCTCATTGGCGGTATCATTGGCGCTACCTTGGCTGCTCATGGTTTTGGACACTTGAATCATGATGGGATTTGGAAAATTGTAAAGGCGTTGTTTATTTCACCTTTGGTCGGATTCGCAGGTGGTTTGGCCATTATGATAATGATCATGTGGATGTTTCATAAACGACCTGCCGGCAAAGTGAATCGATGGTTCAAACATTTGCAATTGGTCTCGGCATCCTTTATGGCGATTTCACATGGGTCCAATGATGCACAAAAATCCATGGGTATCATCACTATGGCATTGTTCGGTATGCATAAAATCGATAAGTTTGCTGTGCCTAGTTGGGTTATTTTGGCTTGTGCCAGTGCGATGGCCATGGGTACAGCCGCGGGTGGATGGCGCATCATCAAGACCATGGGCGTTCGGATGATCAAATTGACTCCCGTGAATGGTTTTGCGGCTGAAACTGCCGCGGCCATCACTATCCTTACGGCTTCCCAATTGGGCGCTCCCGTTTCCACAACGCATGTTATTTCCAGCGCGATCATGGGGGTCGGTTCTTCAAAACGGGCTTCCGCTGTCCGATGGGAAATCGCCGGCCAAATGGGAATTGCTTGGGTTCTAACCATTCCTGCATCCGCTTTAACAGCTTTTATTATTGGTTGGGGATTCCGCCTATTTGGCGGTTAAGTCAAGTAGCCGGGACAAGTAACTGGATCTGGTCTCATACTCAGATTGAGGGTTCAGCTTGCAGACTTGGTGAAATCCGGCTTGCTCTCCATGAGTGTTATGGGGATATCGATGAGGAATCGACTACCCTCCCCCAATGTGCTTTCCGCTAGGACGGTCATACCATATTTATTGGCCGCGTGTTTGACAATCGCCAAGCCAAGACCTGTGCCTTCTTTGGTTGCTCGCGAGGCTCCGGCTCGATAAAACCGTTCAAAAATTCGAGGTAGCATTTCTTCGGAGATGCCTATTCCGGTGTCTTTAATGGAGAGCTTGAGACTTTCGCCCAAGTCCACCCAGATTTTCACCTTGCCGGCGGGCTTATTGTACTTCACTGCATTTCCAACCAAATTGTTTAGAATGAGTTCCAGATCACGCGGTTCCATCAGGATGCGAAGATCATCAGGAATGTGATTTTCGAGGCGTATTCCTTGGGCATCGAGGTTTTCGCGATGGAGTGAAACGGCGGCATTGACGTATCCTCGCAGGGGCAGAGGTTCCGTTTCTTTGGGAGCGGTATTGGCCTCGAGTTGGGAAAGACTTAAAAGATCCTGTATGAGTCGTTCGAGACGGATGGCATTATTATGAATTTTCCGAATGAACGGTCCTCTTACTTTTTCATCTTCCAGCGCGCCTTCCAATAGCGCTTCGGCAAATCCCTTGATGGAAGATAGAGGGGTTTTTAATTCGTGGGAAGCGTTTGCTACAAATTCGGATTTGATTCGATCCAAATGTCTAAATTCGGTGACGTTGATCACGGTCAATAAGTATTCGCTCGTTCCGGTCGTGGAGGCAAGGGGAGCTAAATGACAAAGCAAATCATATTGGACTCTAGGTCCTTTATCGATGTGCAGAATGGGTGGACGTTCAGTGTCTTGTGCGATGCCGATCCAGTCGATTAGATTTTTATGCACAAGAACATCTTTCGCCGAGCAACCCACGATGGCCTGTGGGCTGTTGTCACCCCCTTCCACGCAAAGTAATCGAAGGGAGGCGGGATTGGCCGCCAATATTTTTCCGTCCGAGTTTAGAATCACAATGCCTTCTTCTAATTGAAAAAGCACAGAAACAAGTTTATCCCTCTCGGACAGAACATCGATCCCCAGTTTGCGAATTTCTTGTACGTAGCCTTGAAAGGCTCGGTTGAGAATGCCCGCTTCGCGAAATTCCGCTTCCCACTGGGGCGTAAGTGCGTTTGAACCATCCGTCCTTGAATCGAGCAAGTTTAAAAGGGGTGTACTGATTTTACGACTAATCCAGAAAGTCACGGCCAGGGATGCGGCCAGGAACAGCGCCAAGAACAGAGTGAAGATGCGCAAGGACGCTTTTTGAAAACTCTCAAGAGCGGTGGGACCGGCCGCTCCCCGCACGTAACCGGAGTGATTAGGAAGTTGGCGTGCTACGTAAAGCATTGTAGTTCCGACTGTGTTGGAATGACGCCAGGCATAACCCGTTCCTTGCACCCTCGCCTGTTTGATTTCGGGTCGATCGGCATGGTTTTCAAGAGACTCAAGCTTAGTGAGAAGCACATGCGAGTCGGCAATTACACGGCCAATAGAATCAATGAAAGTGATACGAAACCCTTTGAATCCCGAGATGGCATGGCAGAGGGAATCGGCGCGCCGGGGAGATTTGAACAGTCCGGGATCGTTCTTGAGAATCGAGAGTGTCCAGTTCAGGTCACCTGATAAATCATGCTCGAGAGCTTCGGAAACAATACTTCGGGAATTGAGGTAAAGGTAAAGTGTTAGACCGAGAAATAATGCGGCGAAAATCCCTAACATTCCTATGAGATGAGCCCGGAG
>JAYVCH010000028.1:0-4656 GCA_043750055.1 Fibrobacteria bacterium | reverse complement strand
GACCTTGGGATCGACATGGTTATGGCTGACGTGCTGCCTGGGCAAAAGGCCGACAAGGTCAAGGAGCTTCAGGCAAAAGGCAAAAAGGTCGGGATGGTGGGTGATGGCGTCAATGATGCGCCTGCCCTGACACAGGCTAATGTGGGATTTGCCATCGGCGCCGGTACGGATGTCGCCATGGAAAGCGCGGACGTCGTGTTGATGAAAAGCGATCCCTACGATATCGTCTCCGCAATCGAATTGTCTCGCGCCACCTTGCGGAAAATGCACCAGAATCTCTGGTGGGCCGTGGGATACAACCTGGTCGCATTCCCGCTCGCCGCGGGGGCCCTTTACCCCTTTGTACTCAGCCCCGAAATTGCAGCGTTATCGATGTCCGGAAGTACGCTCATTGTGGCAATCAATGCTTTGATGCTGAAGCGCACCAAGCTGGCCGGCATCCGGAAACCTGGAAGTAATAAAGCCCAGAAGGCGGATGAGACTCCATCCGTGGCTGCAAATCCGGAATCGAAAAATCCTACAACCGTATCGAAAAACCCTCATGCGAATATGAAGATGAACGCATGAATCATCAGCCGATTGAAGGGCCGAAAGGGCAATGGAGACTTCGTTCTGAGAAGACTCCGGCACCGCTTGTTGTAAGGCCAAACGTTGATGCAACCTTTACCGTTGGAAAATCGGCCGATTTTAAAAATTCACTTCTACTCATCGCTTTAGTCGAACAGCCGAATGGACCTTCCCTTATGGGACGGGTGGTTCTCGCGGATACTCAAAAGCTGCCAGATGCCAATCAAAATGAAACCCTTAAATCAAAGACAATCTAAACCAAGGAGATGACCATGCCCATGGATACTGAACATATCGAAGAAAAGTCGGAAATAAATGGTACCAGCGAAAAGACTGCGATTATCGCTGTGTATAACACCCACACAGAGGCGGAAGAGGCCGTCCGCGACCTCCAAAGATCGGGATATGATATGCGGAAGCTTTCCATCGTCGGAAAGGATTATCAAAAAGAAGAAGAGGTAGTGGGCTACTATACCACGGGCGACCGGATGAAATCATGGGGTGCGACGGGCGCCTTTTGGGGCGGACTATGGTCTCTGATGTTCGGCTCAGCCTTTTTCCTTATACCTGGCATCGGACCGCTTCTAGCCGCCGGGCCGATCGTCGGATGGATTATCGGTGCCCTGGAAGGCGCGGCGGTGATTGGAGGATTGAGCGCGCTGGGTGCCGGTCTGGTCAGCATCGGTATTCCAAAAGACAGCATCATCCAATATGAGACGGAGATAAAAGCCGGAAAGTACGTCGTCATTGCCCACGGGTCAGCGGAGGAAGTGAACAAAACCAGGGACACTCTCGCGGTAACCAAGCATCAAGGTATTCAGCAACATTCCTGCTGCGCATAGAATACTCATGTACAGCCGGCATGAGGAGTTCAGCGCGATTGTCCAAGCTTCGGTTGAGCAAGTCTTCGAACGACTCGATGACCAGACGCACCTAACGGAACACATGAGCAAACCCTCATGGAAAATGGGCTGGGGGAAAATGGATACAGTGCTCGATGCGATGTATGGACGCGCCGTCGGATCCCATATTGTGCTTAAGGGTCAGGTGCTCGGGATTCAACTCTATCTTGATGAGGTAGTGACTCTGCGCGAACCCCCATTTAAAAAAACCTGGGAAACCGTCGGTGAGCCAAGGTTGCTCGTAATAGGGTCATACCTCATGGGTTTCGACCTGAAACGCGAATTAAATACCGCGCAGCTCCGGGTGACTATCGACTACCAACTTCCCGGGAAGGGGATACCGCATTGGCTCGGCCGGCTCTTCGGGCGGTCCTACGCGAAGTGGTGCACGCGGCAAATGGTATGGGATGCACAGCTATCCTTCACAAGGCATCCCGAAAATATTGAAGTTCGGACTGAAAAGGAATTTCGGTGAGTTCGACGGAACCAACCACAACCAGCGGTCATGGCTAATGTGTTTTTCAGCCACGGCCAGCTTCATCGCCGGCGCGTCGTTATGCGCGGTGGGCGTTGCGACCCTGAAAAGTACCAGGAAGAGAGCCGAATGGCCTTTCGCGCTGATTCCTCTTTTATTCGGCATCCAGCAACTCACGGAAGGCATTCTCTGGATGACCTTCCGGAATGACATGCCGTTGGTCAGGCAGACAACTACGTACCTCTATTCAGGCTTCTCACATGTACTGTGGACCATGTATGTGCCCTTCGCTACGGGCGCCCTGGAAACCGTTCGCTGGCGCAAGCGGGCGATCTTCGCATTTCAGGCCGTCGGTGTTTCGCTGAGCCTATACCTCCTTTATTTCCTTACCACCCGTCCAGTCATTGCCGAAGTTGTTGGTAGACACATCGTCTACGATTCACCCCATTTCTATAAGATTCCCATGATGGCCTTCTACCTTGCGGCCACGTGTATCAGTTGCTTTTTCTCAAGTCATGCCTTCATCAAATTATTTGGGCTGCTCGCCTTGATTTCTTTTATCGCGGCATACCTTGTCAGCGTCCTAGCCTTCTTCTCGGTTTGGTGTTTCCTGGTTGCGATTTTAAGTCTTGTAATCTTTTTCCACTTCGGATTCAGAAATCCAACGGAAGCTCAAAGCAACCAGGTAGTCCTCCAACCCACTCCTAACGTGCATTGAAATCGAATTTTTTTTCAAGAAAGAAGATGAACATGAATCAATCGAAATCATTGACCAAAGACCCGATATGCGGCATGACGGTGGACGAAGAGACCGCTCTTCACGCCGAACGCGATGGAAAGACCTCCTATTTTTGCAGCGTCCATTGTCAATCAAAATTCCTGGCCTTGCCCCCCGGGGCCAAACCGGAGGCAAAATCCGGCGGTTGTTGCTGATAAAACGCCCACGATGCGGGCTTGCTGAACACAAGCCTCATTTCGAATCAATCTTCATTTTTTATGGCCGCAGAGGGACGCGGCTAAAAAAAAGCAGGTGAACGTGCTAACGATGGGGACGGAATCAAAATGGGAAAACCGGAAACTCAAAGTGGGGATCAACCACATATGGAATCGGTAATACGCCATTCCCCTGTCTCAGGCTTTCTTTTTATCGCCTGTGGTATTTGGCTGATTGGATTAGGTCTCTATTTCATGCTTCTGCGGCCCCCGCTGCTCCCCGAGGATTGGCGCTTTATGGGTGCCAATCCGGCCGATGTACAATCCACTCTACCTGGGTTAGCACTCTGGTTGCGCCATGTTTTCAGGGTGTTGGGCGGGTTCATCACGGGTACTGGATTATTGACCCTTCTGGTGGCAATGAAAGGGACTTCCATTCGATGGAAATGGACCTGGATTGTCCTGGCGGTAACGGGAGCCTTCTCAGTCGGGACAATGAGTCTAATAAATTTTCAACTCGATTCCGATTTTAAATGGCTTCTCCTTTTGCCGTCTTTACTTTGGGCCATCGGGTTGCTATTGCCGATTTTCGGAAAGACAAATGGCCGTGGCTAACCCTCTCATTCTTACCATCAATGGCGGCTCATCGAGCATCAAGTTTGCCCTATTCGAAGCCGCCGACCCACCCAATCGGATCCTGGGCGGTAGCATTGACCGGATAGGACTATCCGATGCCACCTTTCGGGTCAAGGCTGTAACCCCGTCGGACAATAGTACTCGATCGGTCTCGGTATCCAACTCCACCGAAGCTGTGGCCGCTTTAATGGATTGGATGGAAGCAAGAGGCGGTCAAGAAATATTGGCGGGGGTAGGGCATCGGATAGTCCATGGTGGACCTCATTACAGTAAACCAGAACGAATCAATATGGAAATGATCAAGGAGCTGCGACAAATCAGTCCCTTGGATCCCGAACACCTGCCGAAGGAAATACTTTTGGTAGAAGCCTTGCAACGCCGATTTCCGAACCTGCCGCAAGTCGCTTGTTTTGACACGGATTTTCACCACGACCTACCGCGCCTGGCCAGGCTGCTTCCGATTCCACGCCGCTTTGAAGCACTGGGGGTGCGGCGGTATGGTTTCCATGGATTGTCCTATGCCTATTTAATGAAGGAGCTGGCCCGCTTGGCGGGAGTGGAAGCGGCCAAGGGACGGGTTATCCTGGCCCACCTCGGGAATGGGGCGAGCCTGGCCGCGGTGCGGGAAGGCAAATCCGTGGATACCAGCATGGGCTTCTCCCCCACCGCGGGATTGGTGATGAGCACCCGTTCCGGTGATTTGGATCCCGGGCTCTTCAGCTTCCTCACCCGTACGGAACATTTGACATCCGCGCAGTTTCAAAAAATGGTAAACCACGAATCGGGGTTGCTTGGCGTTTCAGAGACCAGCTCCGATATGCGTGATTTACTCACTAGTGAAATCGAGGATAAACGCGCAGCCGAAGCCGTGGAGCTTTTCTGCTACCAGGCGAAAAAATGGATCGGTTCCTTTGCGGCCGTGCTCGGAGGACTGGACATCCTCGTTTTCTCCGGAGGCATCGGGGAAAACTGCCCATCCATCCGCGAACGCATCTGTCAAGGACTCGGCTTTCTCGGCATCGAAATGAACGGAACCCGCAATGCGGAAAGTGCCGCTTTGATTTCAACTGAGACAAGTCCAGTATCGGTGCGGGTCATTCGCACGGATGAGGAAATAATCATTGCCCAAGCGGTCAAAGAGCT
>JAYVCH010000027.1:0-11443 GCA_043750055.1 Fibrobacteria bacterium | reverse complement strand
TTGCCCGCCTTGTCAAGAAGGCTGGTGTGTAGCGCAGCAATGGGATAACTTCTTATTCCTGAAAAATCAAAAACCCGGCCCGAAGAGGCTATCGTGATAGGCTCGGCTCCATGAGTAATGAGGACTGCACCGACACCGCGTTTTAAAAAGGAGGACATAGCCTCTTGCTCGTTGGAAGCGCCGCTGATACGAAGGGCCTCTTCCTGATCTACCAGAAGTACATCAGTGTGTTTCATTGCATCGTTGTCTTCACCTAAGGGCCACGGAGTACGGTTTCTGCTTTCATTCCAGAAATCATAAACCGTGCCGACCACGGTCAGTGCGCCTGCACTTTGAGCCCGCCGTACCAATCCACCGAGCCTGGCGTGAAGAGTCGGCATAAGCGCAGTGGCTGCGAAGAGGCATAGATCGGCTGAAAAAAAATCAGATTCCAATTCGCTTCCATCTGGAATTGCGGCCGCACCCAAAGTGTTTATAAACAGTCTTTCTCCTTGCCCATTTGCCGCAGAAAAATCCGATAGCACCCATGTCGATGGAGTTGGTGCATCATATTCTCGATAATTGTCCATGTTGACATACGCGCGCCCAGTTTCAGCCAGCCATTGTCCCACTTCATCGCGTCCCCGAGCGCCATAAAAATAACAGTTCACTTTGTTATTTCCCTGTGCATGAGTTCTCGCGAGGGATTGAGCGACATGTATTAAGGCAATGATGGCAGGGCCTCCCACATTTCGAGCTGCAGGTATTGTGCTACCCACAATAGCCCTCATCGCCTCGTCCAGGGTACCGTTGTGGAAGCGCGCGAAGTCTTCAGCAAAGACGAGATGACCTGGAGTGAGACCACCATCTCCCGGCGAATGGGAAGCGTAGCGCTTAAATACGGGGGATGAAAAAGAGGCGTTTGGAAAAAGATAATCAACAAGGCTACACCCTACTGCAGCAACTGAAAAAGGAGTACGGTTCTGAAAGTCCATGGTTCCTTTATTCTTTCCGTTTCAGTATCTAAGGCTAAATGAGATTATAAGCAACGCTATTTACTTAAAATCACTTTAGTCGTGATTTTTTCCAATCGCAATAGCGCGCGCTTTGCCTGGAAAGAATTGGTAATCCAAATATCAAATGCGTTCCATAAGTGAGCGTCGGCTGAGGTTTGAGTGCCTCCATAATCGCGGCTTGTCTTTCATGCGCTAACATTCCTGAAATCTATTGCCGTTGGGTGAAATTGTCAATAAAAGCGCCAATAGAATTACTAAAACAGGATGACATAAAATGATTAAAAAGATTATATTAATCACCAAAAATCAATTGTGTTGGAACCCCTCGAACGACATTTAAAAAGGAAATGATATGAGTGAGTTTTTCCCAGACATCAAAAATATTCCCTACGAAGGTCCGGAATCTCGTAATCCCTTAGCTTTCAAGTATTATCAAGCTGATAAGAAAGTATTGGGAAAGTCCATGCGTGAGCATTTACGGTTTTCCGTAGCCTATTGGCATACCTTTCGTGGTTCCGGTAGCGATCCATTTGGGGCAGCCACTTTTCACCGTGATTGGGAGAAGGGAGACAATTCGGTCGAAACGGCGATTGTTCGGGCACACGCAGCTTTTGAGTTTATGAGTAAACTGGGTGTTCCATATTTTTGCTTCCATGATCGGGACATTGCTCCCGAAGGTCGCACCCTTGCCGAATCAAACCGTAACCTAGACGCGGTGATTAAGGTTGTTAAGTCTCTACAAGCCGAGACCGGTATTAAATTGCTATGGGGTACATCCAATCTCTTTTCCCATCCAAGATATATGAATGGCGCGGCGACTAATCCCGATTCCCAGGTATTCGCTTTTGCCGCGGCCCAGGTGAAGAAAATGATGGAAGTGAATTTGGATATGGGGGGTGAGAACTTCACCTTTTGGGGTGGCCGTGAAGGTTATCAGACCTTACTCAATACCGACATGCGCCGCGAGCTTGACCATCTCGCCAGTTTCCTTAGCATGGCTGCCGCATACAAAAAGGAGATCGGCTTTAAGGGACCGTTATTAATCGAGCCCAAACCAAAAGAACCGACTAAGCATCAATATGACTTCGACGCTGCCACGGTCATTGGATTTTTGCGACAGTATGGTTTGGAAAAGGAGTTCAAGCTCAACCTAGAATGCAATCATGCTACCTTAGCTGGACATTCCTTTCATCATGAGGTGGAGTTAGCCTCTCGTTATGGAATGCTAGGATCGGTTGATGCCAATAGCGGTGATACGCTTTTAGGTTGGGACACCGATCAATTCCCCATGGACCCTCGCGAAGCCACCATGATCATGCGCGTCCTCCTCAATCAAGGTGGATTGGGTAGCGGAGGATTTAATTTCGACGCAAAGTTGCGGAGAGAATCTACCGAACCGGAAGACCTGTTTATAGCTCATATCGGCGGCATGGATACCTTAGCCCGAGGCCTTTTGACTGCGGTGCAGATTCAAGAAGATGGGCACCTGAACAAACTTCTTCAGGACCGCTACCAAAATTGGGGTGAAGGGATTGGCGCGAAAATCGAGGCTGGAAAAACCAGTTTCAAAGAGTTGGAGGCGCATGCGCTATCCATTGAAGAACCGAAATCTCGATCCGGCAAACAAGAGAAATTTGAAAGCCTCTTAAATACCTATCTGTAATTTGAAAACAGAATTCAAATAAAAACAGAATTCAAATAAAATAGGGCCTGCTTTCCAAAGCAGGCCCTTCTTTCTGATTCTAGCGTGAAGGTTTCACAATTAGGGATGGTTTGTCGTAAACAGGTTACGCGTAACACCCGTGCGTGTATAACGAATTTCTTGTTTATTGTTTTTGAATTGGAAAACAACTTTCCAAACATAAACCCCTTGGGCTGCCACTTGACCTTTGTAGTCTCGAAGATCCCAAACCAGAAAGCTGGCCAAGCCATGATTAGCTGCGCGCTCTTGATTGTTCAATTCACCATGATAGCCGAAAGATTGTTTGAGGTGACGGACGAAATTTCCCATATTGTCGAATATGGAAATATCGGCGATATATTCGGCCGTGGAAATAATTTGAATGGTACTGATATTAGGAGGCATCGGAACCCATTTCAATCCATCAGGAAGCGTTGAAACCCCCGCGATCCCACCAACAGGGACACCACCATTATAAGTCGAGCCTTGGATAAAATTAGGGGGAAAATCAACAGGCGGCACCCATTCTGTAATGAAGACCCCGCCTTTATTGGTCGAATACTCACTTCCGGATTCGGTTTTGGAATCGTTATTAACCAACACGAAATCGGGACTATTGGCCAAAATCCCGACTACGGGAGGATAGCCTCGGAAGAGTTCGATCTGACGGGGAGGTAATTTACCGCCTAATTTTTCACCATGAATAGGTGGAGCATTACTCAACATATCTGTATAGCTACCACCTACATTGAGATAAACACAATCTCCTGCCAAGGGAGAGGCTCCTTTTCCCGATGCCACCAAGATCGTATAACTGGTGTTGTCGGTGTTTTCATGCACCAATCCATCCGGAATGATGGGAGCGGAATGGGCATAGTCGTTACACTGTCCGCCAACGGGCTTGGAAAAGCGAAGCAAATCCTGCCAGTCATTTTGGGTCTTCAATGCTTCCGAAACGGCGATAAACAAGGTGTCGACGCCAAGCCCTCCGGCACCGGTCGTTAAGGCACGACTATCAAAGGGATGGATTTCACCTTTCACAATAATCGGGCCCATCGAATCGGCGATGGCAGGCTTTTGTCCCCCAAAAATATTGTCACCGGGCAACTTTAATGAGGGCTTTTGATTAACCGCAACCGATGTCAAGCCTTTTGGAAATTGCGAATTGGAATAGTCCGCTACCACTACATTCGGGCTACCGGGCAATAGCGAAAGGATAGGTTGTTGGGCATTGATCACCGATGCCGTGCCGTTCCAAAACACAGAATCCAATCGGCTAGGAAGCGCCTCGACTGGTCTCGAAAAGACAATATAAATATGGTCACCGGAGCCATCTCCATTCGCGTCTTTGATATAGGCCAGTTTTACTGGGTTCAGCGCAGGCAGCAAGGTGATATCGGCAGAGAAGGCTTTAATGCCAATGGTAGCGGATCCCTTGATCACTACGTTGGTCACGGCCTGGCTTGGACTTAGGAACCCAGTAATTTTATTGTCCCCGACTAGAGGTACTGTCGTGGCGAATTCGAAGGGAATCTGTACGGTGAACAAGCCCGTGTTCGGCCCCGTTTCGATGGCAACAAAGGCTTCACTTTCGCCTTGCTTACTAGTGAGTGTTATCACGATTTGATCGACAATGCCGACATTGGGCGTTGCCGATTTAATCACAGCCATGAAAGTCGGTGCTTCTCCATCTTTTATAGATGTGATTTTATTTTGCAAATCACCGACTTTGGCGAAGTAAAAGTCTTCGACCTGGGTTCCATCAAAGGTAGTTTTAGCCGTGACCCGATTGCCGTAAATTTCATCTACATAGGTGACTGTAATATTGTCAGTGCTTTTACAAGAAAGGATGCCATCGGCGAGATTGGCCGCTCCTTCGTTTTTAACAATGTTTTCCGACTTAAAGGTACCGTTGGGTTGTTCGATTAAGGCCACTCTTCCAATGGCATCGCCACTTCCATCGCATCGAATATCACCATAGAGGGTATCTAAAGGAAGTTTGGATGGATTCTGATCAATAAGGACGACACTGATACATGTTGTTAGTCTCGTGATATCAAGCGTGGAATCAGTACAGTTTTTGATTCTAATAGATTCCGGTTTGTCCGGATAGGCGACATTGAGCTTGGTGGACAAAGTATTTCCGTCCAGAACACCGAGTCGATTATGGCTTTGAACGGAAGCGGTCACCTCGCCCAGGAAATAGGTTTCCAAAATTTTATTTCCGGCAATGGTCCCGCGTAATTCTTGGATGGGAATTTTTGCTTGCCAAACACCCACGGATCCATTGTGTGAGGTGGGGATTAAATTAAAGGATTCTTCATCCCCGGGAGCGGCCCCTTTGCGGTTGACTACTTTCAAATTCAAATTGATGTCCATATTCGCTTTCACATAATCATCGGTATAAGTCAGGTAGACGGTATCGTTGGCGGGGGTCCAAAACGCGCCTGGGGTTAATAATTTTCCGGCTTTATCCGTGAAGGCCAGACTCGCTTTGACTTCTTCTAGGGACAATGATAGGGTCGTTCCGAAAACAATATCGTCATAATCAAAATCTGAACCTGGATCGACATTATCCTCAAAACCAAATCGTACCAAACTATCGTTCACACGGCCGGCCACGGACCATCGATGGCCATATTTTTGGTTTGTGGGGATGCTTACATACGGACTCTGTCCAGGAATGTTAAGCCCCGTGTATTTGGGTAGGCGTGCATCGGCACTGGGAAAGTTTCCATTTACAGGTGTGATCACTTTGTACATGAAATAGACCGTGTCACCTACGGGAATATCATATTTATCCGAAAGGGTGATCACGTTGTTTGGCGCATCATGATTTGAAAACAGGAAAACTTCTTGATTGGTGGTCTTATCAATAAAATAAAGGTTTCCAGTCCAACTCGCCTCGTTTCCAATCAGCCAGACTTTGACCGGCTCGAACGAGGAGCGTGTAAAAGAGGCGCCTATATAGAGGGATGTGTCTCCAAGCCAAAGGGAACCATTCTTCGTCGCTATAAACTTATCCAGTTGTGCATTTGCGAAGCCAACACCTAAAACCAAAAAGATCATCAAAGATCTTAACCATGAATGCATTTCGAATTCTCCTAATGCAAAAAAATTTCCGTTGTAAATATAAAACTAATGCTGAGAGTACCTCTCGCACATGGCAAAAATCCTATTATCTCCTCTCAAAATGAGAGCAGGCAGGCTATAAGCTCCCTTGATTACCGATAAGGCCCATGGGGGAAAATAAAAAGGAGACCCGTTTGGATCTCCTTTTCACTGTTAAAACAATCAGGAATAATTATTTGGCTTGGAAGAAAGCGCGAACGCCGTCGTTCGAACCTTTCATGGCTTTTTTGCCCTTGGTCCAGCCAGCGGGACAAACTTCTCCATGCTCTTCGTTATACTGGACAGCATCAAGAAGGCGTAAAGCCTCTTCTACGCTGCGACCGATTGGGCGGTGACTGATGTTTTGCGCCATGACCTTTCCCTCTTTATTGATGATGAAGGTTGCTCGGTAGGTAATACCCACGTCTTCATCAAGCACATCATAGGCACGGGAAATGGATTTGGTCAAATCCGCGACAATGGGGTAGGTAACACCCTGGATACCGCCATCGTTTTTTGGCGTACGTAACCAGGCCTGATGACTATTGACGGAATCAACGGACACACCGATGACCTGAGCATTACGGGATTCAAATTCTCCCAGCGCGTCTTGGAAGGCATGGATTTCCGTGGGGCAAACGAAGGTGAAGTCCAAGGGATAGAAAAACAAAATAACGTATTTTTTGTCCTTGAATTGTGAAAGGGTAAAATCTTTTTTGGATTCGTTGGGGCCGGTTGCGGCTTCTGCTTTAAAATCCGGAGCCTGTTTATTGACTAAAACTGCCATAATAGAACCTTTCTAAAGGATGTTTTTTTTTAAAGTTTGATGTTTAAGATATAAAATAGCCTTTTCATAGGCTATGGTAAAGTGAGTTCTAGATAGGCCTGTCTCGTTGATTCGCATCGTAATTGCACCTTCCATCCCGAACTAATCAATAGGTTCTCCAGGGTTTTCCAAGCCCTAGCATGTTTGAAGGGTTCCCAGAAAAAAAATCGACCGTTGGGTTTTAAATAACTTTTCCAGCCCTCTAATTTTAAGCCCAAGCCATAGCGTTCTTCCATCATGATAGAGTATTCGATTTCCGTTAGAGAACTGGCCTCGCTAAGAAATTCATCCTCGTCGGCATTCACTTCTCCCAGACTATCCACTGAAATAATTCGATCAAATTTCTGAGCGGGAACACGGGGGACGGGTTCTGTGAGTACGTCAAAACCTTGTAGACTCAAGAATTGCCTTGCCTCTTTGCAAATATCCTGAACGACATAAGGGGAGGGACTCCGGCCACGTTTAAGCAAGGTGGCAATTAATCCGGACCCAGCTCCTATGTCTAAAATGGAAAGTCCGGGAGGAATCTCTTCAAGTAAGATTTGAAGCACACCGGACAGTCGTCCAAAACGAGGTCGATTGATTTCATTCTGAAGGTTTTGAGAAAAAACAAACCCATAAAATCGGTTGAGGGTGTCGTTGGAGCGATAACCGACAAAATTTCTATGTAAACGAGAAAACGTTTCCCATTCTAGAGGAGACAACCAGCCTCTGATACTGTCCAGGGATTCTTTCCACGATCCTGGCATCAGTCCACAGGCCTTTAGTTCAAGTTCGATGTTCACCAACCCATCCTCTTGGTAAGTTGCCCAATAATTTAAAAAGAGAGTCGAGTTCGAACCCTTCTTAACAACGATTGCCAATCCATGCTAAATAAACTGAGATTCTGAGCAGGGTGAATGGTAATATTCCACGTGAGCCCCTAATATTGTTTTAAATTTGCGAACATCGGAACCAAAATATGCTGAAACCAAAATCCAAATCGACCTCAGAATCCACCCCAACCGCATCCAACGGAAATGGGGCTGTAGCGGCCAGTTCCCCGGAACAAAAACAGGCCAAGGAACTCTTTCAGGCTGCATTTTTTCGGCATCTGCAATTATCGCTTGGCAAGGATAAGTATTCGGCCACGAGCTATGACCGTTACCTAGCAGTGGCTTTTGCAGTTCGTGACAAGTTAATTGAAAGATGGATCCAAACTCAGCACACCTATTATCGGCACGATGTAAAACGGATTTATTATCTCTCGATGGAATTTCTGATGGGTCGCACCTTAGGAAATGCGGTGCTTAATCTAGACATGGAAGCGGTCGTGAAGGGAGCCATGTACGATTTGAGTCTCGACATGGAGGAAGTCCAAAATATGGAGTTGGAGGCTGGACTTGGAAATGGCGGTCTAGGGAGATTGGCCGCTTGTTTCCTTGATTCCATGGCCACCTTACAATTGCCTGCTTATGGATATGGGATCCGATATGATTATGGAATGTTCCATCAAACCATTAAGAATGGTTTTCAGCAAGAGCATCCGGACAACTGGCTACGGCTAACCAATCCCTGGGAAATTGCTCGACCTGAATATACAGCCACCATTCAATTCAAGGGCAGGGTCGTCACTCGGAAAAATGCCCAAGGAAATGTGTTATTTGAATGGGTCGATACGGAAAATGTTTTAGCCTGTCCCTATGATTCGCCGATTCCCGGCTATGGCAACAAGACCGTGAATACGTTGAGGCTTTGGTCCGCCAAGTCCGCAGATGAATTTGGACTTCACTATTTTAATAGCGGAGATTATCTCGAAGCGAGCAAAGATATCGCGCTGGCGGAGAGCATTTCCAAGGTGCTTTACCCCAATGACACCTCCATGAATGGAAAAGAATTGCGGCTTAAGCAGCAGTATTTTCTATGTGCAGCCACCTTGAATGATATCATTCGTCGCCACAAGAAATACCATAAAGATTGCAGTCGCCTAGCAGAAAAAGTCAGCTTGCAATTGAATGACACGCATCCCACTATTGCCATTCCAGAAATGATGCGTATTTTAGTGGATCTGGAAGCGTTCTCGTGGGAACAGGCCTGGGATATAACGACCAGTATCTTTGCCTATACCAATCACACCTTACTTCCTGAAGCCTTGGAAAAATGGTCCGTGGATCTTTTGGGGCGACTCCTACCCCGGCATCTTCAAATCATTTTCGAAATAAATTATCGTTTTCTAAAACAAGTGTCTTGGAAATATCCTGGAGATGTGGAACGCTTAAAACGCATGTCATTAATTGAGGAAGGGGAGACGCGCTCCATTCGCATGGCTTATCTTGCTATTGTTGGTTCGCATAGCGTGAACGGCGTCGCCCAGTTGCACACTGATTTGTTGGAGAGTTTGGTGGTTAAGGATTTTTACGATCTCTCACCTACTAAATTCAATAATAAAACTAATGGAATAACGCCTCGCCGATGGCTTAAGAAAGCCAACAAGGGATTGTCAGGACTGATTACAGAATCGATCGGTGATGGATGGGTCAAAGATTTTTCCTTGATTCGTAAATTGGAACCCTTTGCTCAAGATGCCTCGTTCGTGAAGCGTTGGCAGGGCATTAAGTTGGAGAATAAGAAACGGTTAGCGACTTACGTTTCCAACTCCAACGATATTAAAATGAATCCCATGACCCTGTTTGATGTACAAATTAAACGTATTCATGAATACAAACGTCAAACTCTCAATATCTTGCATATTATCCATCTTTACAATGAGATCAAAGCAGGGAGAAATAAGAACTCGGTGCCGCGCACTTTTATCTTTGCAGGCAAAGCCGCTCCCGGCTATTTTGTTGCGAAACTTTGTATCAAACTCATCAATGCCGTGGCCGATGTAGTTAACGCAGATCCAGATACACGAGATCTTCTCAATGTGATTTTCCTGGAAGACTATAGGGTATCGTTGGCGGAAATGATTTTCCCCGCCAGCGATCTTTCCGAACAAATATCCACCGCAGGTAAGGAAGCTAGCGGTACGGGCAATATGAAATTTTCCATCAATGGCGCATTGACTATTGGCACGCTCGATGGCGCCAACGTTGAAATTCGAGAAGAAGTTGGAGCGGAAAACTTCTTTTTGTTTGGATTGACTGCCGAACAAGTCATGGCTAAGCGGGCCTCGGGTTACAATCCTATGGAATACATCGATAAGGATCCGAGGCTGATGGCCGTCATGGACCTGTTCAGGACCAGTTATTTCTGTCCAGAGGAACCGAATCTTTTCAACTCCTTGGTGGACGGTCTCATCTTTAAAGATGAATACATGTTAATGGCGGACTTCTCGGATTATATTGCCTGCCAGCAAAAAGTTTCCGAGCTCTATCGCAATCAGGATGAATGGACTCGAAAAGCTATTCTCAACGTAGCGCGTATGGGCAAGTTCTCTTCGGACCGAACCATTCTTGAGTATAATCGTGATATTTGGCAGGCTAAACCCGTGCCCGTTGAATTTGACTTACCCGAAGGAAGAAAGAGCGAATAATCCGCCTTTTCTACCGTGGGAGAAAAACAAGGGACCGTGAACGATTTTATAATTATAAGCAACGTATCCGACGATCCCTTCGCCATTGATATTGGTCATATGTGCGGACAGCCTGAAGAAATTTCAGACATTATTTCTCTGAAGGTTTATGCCAACACAGAATTTTGTCCGCGATTTATCAGCGATGAAATGGAGATGGGTCATATTGGGACCCAACTTGTCGGCAAAAAGGTCGTGATTTGTTCTGCAGCAACGAATCATACGCGAGGCTCTTTGGCCATGCGTAACCTTATCCTGGCTCGTGCTGCTAAAGACAACGGCGCAGAGCGAGTGATTTTGGTGGAACCGGATTTGTTTTTCAGTGCGCAGGATCGCGGTCCACAGCTGACCTCCGCTGAAAAAAGCCGTACGATTGAAGACCAGAAGAAATTTGATGGCCAGCCATTTACAGCCAACCTCTATGCGACCTTACTAAAAAGCGCGGGAGTGGATGTTGTCATTACCGTGCATAATCATTCCTCCAAGGTCCAAACCCTTTTTTCTGATCTCTTTAATGGTGAGTTTTACAATCTGAATCCTGCCGAGTTATATGCAGACTATATCCGATTCTCCGATATGGTCGTAACGGGCAAAGACGGAGAGAACTTGGTTCTTTGTTCACCCGATCACGGTGCCGTTCCCTTCATGAATTCTGTGTACGAGGCTTTGAACCTTACCAAAGCCTCTCGCATTGTCATGGAAAAAGTCCGGAATGGGGAGCGTAAGGTCAGTATGTCCATGAATAAAGATTCGGATCTGTCGTTGGAGGGCATTAAGGGTAAAGATGTGATCGTCTTGGACGACATGGTTCGCACAGGCTCTACCATTGTCGAATGTTGTCGGTTGCTACGAGAGGGAAATCCAAACCGGGTTTGTTTTGGTGTTACCCACTTTCTGACTAGTGCCGAGGCCCGAGAAAATCTTAATTCCAAACACATTGATGAAATTCTCACTTTGAACACCATTCCCGCAGTTCTGAATCGCGATTCGCAAGGCCGGTTGCGAAAAAAACTTGTGGTCCTAAAAATTGAAAAGTGGATAGCCCGCTTTTTATTGAACTATATGGGCCAGAGCTCGCAGAAATTCGAGAAGGACTTTTATTCCGCAGACATGTCTTCAAAAAATCCACGTTGGCGTCCACCTTCTCGTTATTGACCAAAAAATATGGCTATTACTTCTCATAAAACCTTTCTGTTTGTCCATCGTGGGGCCTTGGGTGATTTTATTATGACTTGGCCTGCCTTGGTAGCCTTGCGTTGGAAATTCGCAGACTATCG
>JAYVCH010000026.1:0-4063 GCA_043750055.1 Fibrobacteria bacterium | reverse complement strand
AAGGCCATTCTCAGGCAACTTTTGAAACAAAAATATGGCCGGATCATTAATCTGACCTCTATTGTTGGAGTGCATGGTCAGGCTGGACAAGCGAATTATGCTGCCTCCAAGGCCGCCATCATCGGCTTCACACAAAGCTGCGCAAAGGAAGTGGCCACAAGAACGATTACCTGCAATGCCATTGCGCCTGGATTTATTGATTCGGACATGACCCAAGTGTTGACCGAAGAACAAAAATCAGTAATCCTGCGCAGTATCCCAATGGGCAGAATGGGTGAGGCCAGTGAAGTTGCGGCATTGGCCGCGTTTTTGGCCTCCAGAGAATCGGGCTACCTTACGGGCCAGGTTTTTGGTATCGATGGGGGCATGGGCATCTAGCTCAAAATGTTCGTTTTTGGTCAATTTGGCTCGAGAATACGTGTACACTCACCGGGATTAGTTATATTTACCCAACCTTTCTAAGGAGAATTGAATGTCAGAGGAAAACAACCAGAAAATCACCAAGGTCATCGTTGAGAAACTTGGCGTTTCTGAAGACCAGGTAAAACCCGATGCAGCCTTTATCGATGATTTGGGCGCCGATTCCCTGGATCAGGTAGAGTTGGTGATGGCCCTGGAAGACGAATTCGACATCGAAATTCCTGACGAAGAAGCTGAAAAGCTAAAGAAAGTCAGCGACGTCATCGCGTACGTTAACTCCAAAAAGTAACCCCGACTCAATAACATGATGGCACTATTTCTCGTAGGTAGTGCCTAATCTCCTGAATGTTTTTTGGATTCTTAAGCAAACTGTTCAAAGGGGGCAAGAAAGATCCGCCCCTTTCTGAATTGGAGCGGGTTTTGGGCTATCGCTTTCAGGATAGTCGATTCTTAATCACCGCCCTTTCACATCGCTCTTATGTCAATAGTCAGAAGTCTGAGACTAAGATAGACTCGAACGAGCGGTTGGAGTTTTTAGGTGATTCCGTTTTAAATATCGTAGTCACGGATTTTCTGTACCATAAATATCCGGATCGTGAAGAAGGTCGGATGTCGAAAATGAAATCCTTAGTGGTCAGCGCTAAAGTCTTGGGGCTTTGTGCGGATCAATGGCGACTGGGGGATTTTATACTTCTAAGTCGTTCCGAAGAAAAATCCGGGGGGAGAAAACGGCTAAGCATCCTTGCCGATGCCTATGAAGCCGTGGTCGGGGCTGTTTATTTGGATGGGGGTTTAGAGGCAAGCCGGAAACTCATAAATTCATCGCTCATGATCATCATGGATGACGTCCTTGATGATGAAGAATTGGCTAATTACAAGAGCAAATTGCTCGAATACACCCAGAGCAAAGGGATGGGCATTCCGTCTTATGACGTCCTCGAGGAAACGGGTCCAGAGCATCAGAAAAGTTTTGTAATTGGTGTGTATGTCAAGAACCAGGAATGGGGTCAGGGTCGTGGCAATACCAAAAAAAGTGCTGAACAGGCTGGGGCGAGAATCGCCTTGGCGAACATGACCGACGAAAAAGAGATCGACAAAGACCATATTGGTTCTGGTTCTCGTTAACGGACCATTTGCCGAAAGAGGACCTTTTGCCAAAAGACCCAGCCAAGCAGTGGCGACTATTGGCACATGACCACCTATTCGATTCTAAAAAGTCCCTTTTGATAAATGAAGGAACTTTGGGCGCTACCACTGGCGATAGCAAAGCGAATGCCCCTTCGGATATCAGCACGAATATCCATGCTTTTACAGGCGCGTATAATATGGCTGTGGACCAAGCCATTTTGGCCGAAGTGGAGGCTGGGAATTCCCCTCCTACTTTCAGACTATACGGTTGGTCTCCAGCCTGTATCAGTTTAGGCCATTCACAAAATGCAGAGCGGGAACTCGACATGGAAAGGGTTCGTCATTTCGGATACGATGTGGTGATTCGCCCCACGGGTGGCCGAGCGGTGTTGCACATCCAGGAATTGACTTACTCTCTCATCGCGGCCCATGATTCTGAAACGTGGTGTGCGACACAAGATTTATCCTATCGAACTATTTCGCAGGCCGTGGCCCAATGTTTAGCCGAAGCCGGATTTGGAGTGACCCTTGATCGTGGCTATCCAGTGGAAAAACCCCAGGGTTTACGCGCCATGACCCCGTGCTTTTCTTCTACTGCAAGGTCTGAAGTAGTTTGGGGAGAAAGAAAAGTGGTCGGGTCAGCGCAACGACGATTGCGACATGCCTTTTTGCAACATGGGTCTATTCTGGTATCGCGGGGCCATCGGAATATGGTGGAATGCTTGAAGCTGGATGAGGAGCGACGCCTTCAGTATTTGGAAATTTTGGATCGAAATGCGATTTCTTTGGAGGAAGCATTTGGAAGGCCCGTCACATGGACAGAATTGGCCCAAGGATTTTCTGAACGCTTTGCCACCGCTGTTGGAATTACATTGACGCCTGATACGCTAACAAAAAATGAGATTGACACCGTCCAACGGTTGGTTTGGTCTAATCATCGTGGAGCTACCGATGCTTGATGTGAAGAATCTGGGCGTATCTTTTCGTATGGGCGATGAACGCAGTCAGTTTGTCCCAGTGACCATGGGAGTTGATCTTCATCTGGGAGCCGGTGAAACCTTAGGGATTGTTGGCGAATCAGGTAGCGGAAAATCAGTTACCTCCATGGCATTAATGAGACTTTTGCCCAAACGTAGCGCGCATGTGACTGCGGATAAATTGGAATTCAATGGAAAAAATCTTCTGACTCTTTCCGAAGGGGAAATGCGACAGTTGCGCGGCAAAGATATCGCAATGGTTTTCCAGGATCCCATGACCAGCTTGAATCCATTGATGCGATGTGGTGAACAAATCGCGGAAACAATTAGATTCCATCAAGGCAAGGGTCGAGATGAAGCGAAGTTGGCTTCGATTTCACTTCTGGAGCAAATGGGAATTCCCAATCCGGATAGACGTTATTTTTCCTATCCCTTTGAAATGTCCGGGGGGATGCGGCAACGAGTGATGATCGCAATTGCTCTGTCCTGTCGGCCTAAATTGTTGATTGCCGATGAACCGACAACGGCTTTGGATGTGACTATACAGGCGCAAATTCTGGGGCTCATTCGCGATTTACAGAAAAGTTATGGAATGGCCTTGATGCTTATCACCCATGATTTGGGAATCATTCAAGACATGGTTGAGAATTTAAGCGTCATGTATGCCGGCCGGATTGTGGAAAAGGGAACGGCAAAGGCTATTCTAGCTTCGCCTACCCATCCTTACACTTTGGGCTTGCTCAAATCCGTTCCTTCCTTGGAAACTAAAGTCGAAAGACTTGCCTCAATTGATGGCGTTGTTCCTAAACCAACTGATTTAGTTTTGGGATGTCGATTTCACCCACGCTGCTTTATGGCCGCAGAGGAGTGTAAGAAAACAGTCCCCAACCTCGAAGGGGACGCCTTGCGAAGTTCCGCTTGTTTACGACGTCAGGAGTTGATTGAAAGGCATCAAGTCATTCAGCTTCCGGGATTGCTATGACCCGTCAACTGCTTACCCATTCGGGGTCGCACCTAGTTTCCAATCCCCTTGAAATCATCCTCACCTGTAATTATTCGCCTTGGTCGCGTTACAGTGGCGGTGCCCAAAAATCGGTGCATATGGTGGCGACGGAAATGGCCCGACAAGGTTTAAAAACGACCGTTGTTTACAGTAAAGCCCCTTGGGAAAATATTACTGTCCCTGAAGACCTGCCTTATCCCATCTGCTGGACCTGGTTTTTTGCCATTCGCCCGGGCATCAGCTCTCCCTTACGATTTCTAAATGGGCTGGCTTTTTTTTTAACGGTCCGAAAATTGTCTACCCTCAATAGCGTGATCCACGGCAATGGAGATGAGGCCAGCCTGTTTGGATTTATCCGCTCCAAACGGGCGTTCGTTTTTACGAATCGCTACCCTGAATTTCCAGCCTTTCTTTCGGGAGCAAACTGGGCGCAAATTTTCACTTGGACTCGAATTTTTTTTCATGAACCGCGTTTTGTGGCCATTGCTATGGCGATGAAGAATGCGGACCATGTGACCGTGACAAGTCGCTATTC
>JAYVCH010000025.1:0-8508 GCA_043750055.1 Fibrobacteria bacterium | reverse complement strand
GCGGTCTTGTCCAACAAACATAGCCCAAAGTTTTACGCACCTACGGTGGGGCTTGAACTTTTGGCATTGTAAAACTTCAGCCTATGTTCTTAATGTTGTCATCTCTCCAGGCTTGATATTGGCCGACGAGGATTGCGTCCACTTCCTTTAGGGATTGGATCCCCTTCGAATCAAAGAACGATTTCCAGAGCACCCCCCAATTTTTAAGGGTCTGGACCTTGGTAACCTTCGAGGACAATTTTTGAACGTCCCTTTTTGAAATGCTTTTACGGTAAGCTTCGTAAATTGGCTTGGGCCTCTTTTTGTCCTTGTCTGCCATCAATGTCCCGGTCTTAATTATTTCAACCAATAATGCATTTGCCCCCTCCCGGTTTTCATCATGGCCTGGAAAGGTGCGGACTGTTCTCCCGGTTATGTCGCTCAGATTTAACTCGATGACTCTATCAAGGTCGCTCAGGACCGGACGTTCGGGTTCCTTCGGCCTTTGTGTCTCTCGCAGGAGTTTTTGATATTCAACAGGCGGTAGGGTGAACTCGGGAGAATTCAACCGGGGAGCGTATGAGTCGAAAATAACTCTGGCATCTTTGACTATCCACCGGGTAAGGGAAGCCATTTCCCCAACGACATGCGCCAGCCATCGACCCGATATGATTTTTTTGTCTTCTTCCGAAAGCCATCCCGATTCATCCCAGAGGTATTCATGTGCCCTAACTGCCGCCTTCATATTGCCGGGGGCATGGTGACATTTCGGGGTGTAGTAAAGTTCCCGGCCCTGGTAATGGAGCGCCTTTTTCTCCCGTATTCGGTTGCCTTTTCGGAATGCCATTAATACCTATTTCGGGGTGCGCTGCGGGGACGCATTCATCCCAGGTTATTGTACGGAAACGGGGGGCAAAAAGGGGGGCGAAGTGCGGAAAAATCTATTAAAAAGGCATTAATTACTTAAATAACCCAACGAGAAGTCTATTGACATGGTAGGGGTCGGTGGTTCGAGTCCACTATCGTCCATTCTTCTCCTCTCAAATCCACGAAATTTACAGCGTTCATCACGCTCCTTACTCTAACAAAAACCGACCTATTTCCTCTGGGGATTGATACCCGCCGCCTTAATTTTTAAGTTCACCTGCTCAACCAAGAATAAAAAGGACCCGTGGCCTTGTCGACAATCAAGATTACCTTACCCAACAATTCCGTTTTGGAGCTTCCCTCGGGCAGTACAGTGTTGGATGTCGTCAAAAAAATCGGCCCTGGTTTGGCCAAGAGCGCCATCTCCGCCTTCTACAATGACAAGCCGATGGATTTGTCCCGAACTTTGTCCGAAGACGGCTCCCTCCGCGTGATTACTTCGCAAAATCCGGAGTCGTTGGAAATCATTCGTCACTCTACCGCGCATCTTATGGCTATGGCCGTAACCGAATTATTTCCCGGAACCAAGTTGGCCATCGGTCCCGTTATTGAAAACGGGTTCTACTACGATTTTGATACTCAACATAAATTTAGCCCCGACGATTTTGCGGCTATCGAAGCCAAGATGTTAGAGTTGGCGAAAAAAGATTTCCCAGTTGAACGCTCAGAAATGGCTCGCGTCGATGCCATAAAATATTTTCAGGATGAGGCACATCGCGAGCCGTTCAAAGTCGAAATGATGGAAGAATGGACGGATGATTCCGTTAGCTTCTACAAGCAAGGGCCATTTTCGGATCTTTGCCGCGGGCCTCATGTGCCATCAACTGGCAAACTGCAACATTTCAAATTGCTTTCTGTAGCTGGCGCCTATTGGCGCGGCGATGAGAAGCGCCCGATGTTGCAGCGTATTTATGCCACGGCTTTTTCGAGCAAAGAAGCTCTCGAAACCCATATCCTGCAATTGGAAGAAGCAAAAAAGCGCGATCATCGCAAGCTCGGAAAAGAGCTCGAGTATTTTCACCTCGAAGAAGGATCGCCAGGCATGGTGTTCTGGCATTCGCGCGGATGGCGACTTTATTCCAACTTGGTCAATTACATTCGCGAAAAATTATCCCGTCGTGGTTATATAGAAGTTCGCACTCCGGAGCTCGTCGAAAAAAATCTTTACGTCAAATCCGGCCATGTCGAAAATTATTCCGACCTCATGTTTTTCACCGAAAGTGAAAAACGCGAGTATGTCATTAAACCGATGAATTGCCCCTGCCATGTTGAGATTTACAAACAGGGAACCAAATCCTTTCGGGACTTGCCGATTCGGATGGCCGAGTTTGGAAAATGTCATCGCAATGAATTAGCCGGCACCATGCACGGGCTTATGCGCGTGCGTGGCTTTACTCAAGATGACGCCCATATTTTTTGCACTGTCGATCAAATTGCGGATGAGGTCGCGGACTTTTGCCGCCTACTCCAATCCGTTTATGCGGATTTTGGATTTACCGACATTATCGTCAAGCTTGCCGATCGTCCCGAGAAGCGCGTAGGATCAAATGAAGTTTGGGATAAAGCGGAAGCGGCTCTTAAGGAAGCTTGCGTCAGAGCGTCGCTTAACTATGAAATGAATTCCGGTGACGGCGCTTTCTACGGTCCTAAATTAGAATTCACGCTGAAGGATTCTTTAGGACGACATTGGCAATGTGGAACTATTCAAGTGGATTTCAATACTGCCCATAGACTCGGCGCCGAATACGTTGCTTCAGATGGATCGAAACCTTCTCCCGTCATGTTGCATCGGGCAGTCTTTGGATCACTCGAACGCTTCATCGGAATTCTCATCGAAAACTTCGCCGGTGACCTTCCTCTATGGATCAATCCTCAGCAAATCCGCATTTTGCCGGTCTCGGAAAAGTTCGTGGATCAGAGCCTGCAGCTCAATACCAAGTTCCTGGATGCCGGCTTCCAGTCGGAAGTGGATGTTCGCAACGATAAAATCGGATTTAAAATTCGCGAAGGCGAACGGGAAAAGGTCCCTTATTTGGTGATTTTAGGGGAAAAGGAAATTTTGTCAGGAAAAATCTCACTCCGAAAGCGTAAAACCGGGGATCTGGGTGCTTTTTCCTTAGACGAAGCCCTAGAAAAATTTAAATTGGAGATTTCAAATCGGGGCACCTAGCTCCACCGGGGCTTTTTTTGCCCCTGTCTTAAGAAAGGTAGAGATTGCAGAGAAGACCATTTTTTAGCGCTCCCAAAGAAACCATCAGGATTAACGAACATATCCGCACTTATGAAGTGCGTGTCATCGATGCCGATGGACAGCAATTGGGTGTGCTCACCGTTCCCGCAGCCCTAGAAAAGGCCCGCGAAAGATTGTTGGATTTGGTGGAGGTATCTCCCACCGCCCAGCCACCGGTGTGCCGAATCATGGATTTTGGCAAGTATAAATACGAAATATCCAAAAAAGCCAAGGCCTCGAAGGCCAAGCAGCACATCATTAAGGTCAAAGAGATCAAGTTCCATCCCAAAACGGGAGAAAATGATTATAATTACCGCCTCGTTCAAGCAAAAGAGTTCTTGGACAAAGGTTTTAAGGTAAAAGCCACGGTGGTTTTCCGTGGTCGAGAAATGGCCCACATGGAGTTTGGTTCCAGGTGGCTCAAGAAGATGACCGTTGATTTGGTCGGGATTGGTTTGGCGGAAACGGGCTCCATTCAAGAGGGCCGAAACGTGACCACCATTTTTGCTCCGGTCAAGCATCACATACCCGCTAAGCCCAAGGCTCCTGGTGAACCGAAGGTCGCTGGTGCGGTTGATGCAGCAACGGCAGGGTCGGTCCGAAAGGCTCCAGAAGCAGATAAGCCAGAAGTTGGCGTTACTGTTCCTGAGACAACGGCCGATCAAGTGGAACCCTGAGTTAGTTTAGAAGGAAGGTATATCGTGCCGAAGATGAAGACCCACAGTGGCGCCAAGAAGCGCTTCAAACTCACCTCCAAAGGCAAGGTGAAGCGCAAGAGCGCGAACAAGAACCATATCAATGCAAAGTTGAGCCCACAGCGTCGTCGTCGCCTCGGTAAAGCAACTTATGTAAACAAGGCAGACGAGAAGCGCATCAAGCGAATGCTCGCCGTTGGCGGCTAAACTTTTAAAAGACTGATTTACAGGAGATTGAGAAATGCCCAGAGCAACACACCGCGTCCCGTCTAGAGCGCGTCGCAAGAAAATCATGAAAGAGGCCAGAGGATTTTATGGCCGTAAGAAGTCCAATCTTAAGCTCGCGAAAGAAGCGGTCGATAAAGCCCGCGTCTTTGCGACCATTCATCGCTTGGACAAGAAGGCCGCCTTCCGTTCGCTTTGGACCGTGCGTATCAATGCCGCTGCCCGCGAATTGGGAACGACCTACTCGCGTCTGATTGCCGGATTGAAGAAATCCGCCATTAGCCTCGACCGCAAAATTCTGGCTGACTTGGCTCTGTCCGATTCCAATGCCTTCGCGAAGATTGTCGAAGCGACCGGCTTGTTGAAGACTTCCAAAGCCGCCTAAGTTTTTCCGCTCTCGAGCGGAATGGAATTGATTGGATTAAAAGCACCACCTTTCTTGGGGTAGTGCTTTTTCGTTTGCGCCGATTTCACTTACACCAGTATCGTACATGCCGGTGTAACATGGGATCCAACATTGCTAGAACCCATTAAGCTGGATTTTTTTGGGAAGATTGTCCTATTTTTATTCAATGAGATTCCATGGCAGGGTGTAGTAAAGTTTCATGTCTACTCCTTTAAATACAATCAAATTCTTCCCCTCAGCAGGAATTAGAGCCGAGATCTCGCCTTTGAGTCCATTCTGAATTTGGAAGCCAAAGCCCGGTGAAATATTGAGTAGAAATCGTTCAAGAATTGCTGAGTGGACGGCGTCGCCTGCAATATGTTGCCAATGCTGGTAGTGCACAGACCAATTGGCATAGTATTTTCCCGCCCAAATGGCCTCGGGTTTAGCCTCGATGATAAGGCTATTGGCGGCATCGGGGTGATGAATCCCTCCTGGATGATAGGACTGTTTAACCATAGCTGTCATCTGGAAATAGGGCCAACGGTAATGGTAGAAGCCACCATACTGAAGTTCCTTTGCCTCACTAGAATACACTTTATCTAAACTGCCGGTCACAAACGGAAGACGGGAAACAAGGATGAAGCCCATGCCTAGCAATTTCGGAAATGAAGATTTCACTCCCAAATAAAACGAGGCAAAACCCCTCGCATCACCATAGTCACTGTTCCTAAACTCTACTGGCCACTCAAAGAACATTTCGGTCTTCGGTAAAATGCCGTAGTGAAATTCTAGCGGAATTTTCTGAACGCTGGGATTGGGTACCAGGGAGTCATTGACGTATCGCTCTTTACCTGCAAGATATTGCCCAGCCCCATTATGGAATTCATAACCCAAGGCGAAGCTGACCTGGCCCCAATCTAAGGGTGGTACCAACCCCTCTACCTTTCCAGGAATATTAAGAAGCGCCACTACGATGAAGATGGTAAAGAAATAATTTCTTTTCAAAAATGGAACTCCTGGGGACGGATCGCAAATGTGTAAATATGGCAATTATTCCGGTCTTCCGGCCAACAATCAAGTTTCCGGAAGGACGTAGCAACATTTACGATTGGATTGGAGGGCTTATGAACGATGGATTTTTTATCTTTTACACTTTTTTCGGGTATTCAAGTTGGATTGGCCAAAGCCATGAATCAAAAGTTGCCCATCTCAAATCGACCTAGATCCGAAAGTCAGTTATTGTGCATGCAATTGAACTGGAAAAGCAAAATATTACGGAGAACCAGAATGGAAAATGGCTCCTATGTATTGTGCTGATCTTGGGTTGCCTCCCTTGGGAAGCCCAAGCCTTGGAATGCCTGGATGGGCTAGGACGAGCAGCATCACTCATGAAAACGGAATATGACCTTGGAGATTTCGAACTTCCCTGTGATACCATGGTCGTAGAAGAAAATACCGCGAGCCGGGTTTCTGCAATGGCCTGGCTTTACTTTTCGCCTCGCCTTCATAGTACGGAACGTATTATCATTGTGAAAGGTAGCGTCGTGGTGGAGGGTGTTCTTGGCGCACAGGAACATGTGCAAGGCGACGGGATTGGTGATCCAGCCTATTATTGGAGAGGCGTAAAGATTGAACCGTGCGCCGAGGCTGTGTTCAATGGTGCGACAATACTCAATACTGAAACGCCTTTGGAAATCCTGTCTAGGTACACTCACTTGGAAGGGGTCCGGTTCATTCAATCCGCTTCCCTGTTATTGCCGGACTCGTCTACTTTTTCCTTGGCCCCAGCAAAATTGAATCGTGATCAATTGAACCAAGCCATCGTGAGACGCTTCGCTTCGGAAGACCTTGCCTATTTTCAGAGTGGCAGGGGACGGTGCAAGGATCGGGAGAAACGTATTTCCGCAAGGGCGCAAGCCTCTAATGGGAAAAGGGAATATGACCGCTTTGATCCTAGTATAATATCTTTGTTAGTCTACAGCGGCATTACCCTATTCGTTATTGGGCTGTCGAGTGCGTTTTCTTATCTCCGATGAAGGGAAAAACCTTGTCTGATTATCGACTACTCTCCTGGATGTTTTTCTTGCTGTTCCCTCAATTAGACTTCGGAAATGAATGCTTTCAAGACCCTAGCTTGGCTCTCATAAGTCACGAAAGTTATTTGCCCCGTTATATCGGGTCCACAAAAGCCGATGCCATGCGACCTTTTCCTGCACTCTGTGACACTATGTTCGTAAGGAAGGGAGACTCTTCTACTATTTACGCTGGTACCTTGTTTCACTTCTCCAACCCAAGCTTTCGTAACCGCCTAATCATCGTCGAAGGTTACCTCCAGCTTAAAGGCCGTCCAAACCTGTCTGTATCCTTAGCTGGATCCATCAACGACACCGGACTTGTTCTGATGGCAGGGGGGGAAAGGTGGGGTGGCATAAAGGTTTTGCCCGAAGGCCGATTGGATGCCCAGCATGTGCTGCTTACCGGGGCCGAAACCGCCTTGGATCTACGAACCCATAATGTTCGGGTTTTCGAAGTCCGCCAGAAGAATTGTAAAATCTGGATTGATTCGACCCGTGTAATCCATGCGCTCGATTTTGGGAGTGCATTACCCAATTTTGGCACATTCAACTCTGATCCAGGTTCGACCCAAGCGAAGTCTAATTGGCTAAACCCCACAACATATTGGTGGACAGGCGGAGTGGTAGGGGTGGCTACTGTTTCGGGTATTATAGCCCATTCCTTGGTCTCCAATAAAGGAGGGGAACCGGTCGTCAAACCCTCTTCGGAGTTCGGCCGTACTCCAACTCTTCCTCAAGATCCACAATGATATTTAGGGCGCCGTTGGTCGGTTTGGAAGTCGGTAGAAGCTAGAAGCTGCCGTCCGAATCCTGTACCGACCAGATCGAGAAGGTGGCAAGTCCGCACCCAAACGGGGATTGTACGGAAGTCCTCCTTGGCTTTGAAACTTGCCCGTTGATTTATTTGTAACTATTTATCAACTCAATTAAAAGTCAATTTCTATCGGGGTTTCAAATGCGAATAAAGTGGGCGCTTCGGTCTTGCTGTACCGCCATCACCGGCGCAAGCTTTGCTCCACCATCATTGGTTTCTTTGACGACTTTCCCAAAGCCTGCCCAGCCCTGGCCGCTCATCACCTTAACCAAAGGGATTGCGACTCCTTCGGGAGGGCGTTGGACACTCACACTCTGCTGCATATTCTGACCTGCGGATTGAAATTATTTGACTTGCGAGAGGTGGATGATTCCGCACGGCGGCGAAGGGCTGTGCATGCGGTCGCCTCCGGTCGTGTTCCCATCCTCTACACCCCACCAGGCTCAGCTGCGCAGAGCCATGTGCAAAACCTAATGCAGGTAAAGCGCAAATCCACGGTCCGGGCCCTGCAAAAAATCATTGAAGCCTAAGAACAAGAACAGGCCCTCGGTGCTGCAGAGGAAGTCCCCAAACCCGCATTTCTAAGCGTCACATGGATCATTCCCAACTCGCAAGAACAAGGAAGTTCCGAACAGGAAATCTCCATTGCCGCAGCCTTGGAAAACGTGGTCTGCAAGGTGCATACCGAAGGACTCAGTTACGGCGATCAAATTCTGTTCCATGTTTATCTCAAAGGCATGGATGGGAGCGCGGATACAAAGCTAGACACCCTCGCCAGTAGCATTGGGTCAAAAATGTCTCGCGATAGTGCGGTTGTTCGTTTTCTGATTCCCGATCAGAAGGCCGGGCAAAAGCTGGATGGAGGCCGGGAGCTCTATTTCATTGCTTAACAATCGGCGCATAAGCTAGAAATCAAAAGTTCACTTTTATCTCTCAGTGTTGTTTGGCGGATATGGCTGCAAATCGATTTAGACCATGAAAAGGCGAAAGACGATACCCTGATTTTACTTGACGAGGGTGGAGGTGAAATTAAGCTACTTCCCTTTGGCGAATTGAAAGAGTCGGAACCTAATTTTGTCGAATTGTGTTTCGAAGATTTAGACCGCGATAAAAAGTATTCCTTAATTCGAGACTATGGCCCAGATGAAGAGGGAGGCAAAGAGTATTTGTTTGAA
>JAYVCH010000024.1:0-24124 GCA_043750055.1 Fibrobacteria bacterium | reverse complement strand
ACAGCCCGAGCCGGTGGTATGCCCCTATATAAAATCTTCGCTGGCCGAACCCTGACCTGGATGGAAAATCGTTGCTTTGATTTGGAACTAACTGATTATCATTCGGGCTTTATCATGTATAGTCGAAAAGCGCTTCGCACGATTCCATTTGAGAAGTTAAGTCGCTATTTTGATTTTGATTTGGAAGTCATCGCGACTGCTTGCGCTCTAGGACTCAAGATTCATGAATTGGCTATTCCGACACGCTATGCAGAAGAAAAATCTTACCTCAATCCGATGCGTTATGGGCTCTCAACTTTAAAGGTCATGGCCAAGTATAGACTAGGACGGTATCATTTTTTATGAAAATAAAATCAGCTTTATGTGGAAATCAAGCTTGGCAATTGGAGCGGGTTTTTGGTCAGGGCAGACGCCAACACCTAGAATTATTAACGAATCTTCACTCCGTGCCCATCACGAGTGTCAATTTCCCATCAAGACTCAAAGAACTTGAAAACGTTGAGGTCCTTTTCACAACTTGGGGAATGGACTATGATTTGGCGGCGATGGTTAGCCAACTGCCCAATTTAAAAGCGTGTTTTCACGCAGCAGGGACGGTCCAATCCTTTGCTCGGCCATTATTGAATCGCGAAATAGTCTTGGTGAGCGGTTGGGCTGCAAATGCCATTCCGGTGGCTCAATTTACCTTGGGTCAAATTCTACTGTCACTCAAAGGGTATTTTCGTAATGTCCGGGAGACGCGACTCGAAGTTAATCGGGGACGAATCATAGGAACCCAATCAGCGGGCATTTTCGGTGGTGTTGTGGCCTTGTTGGGCTGCGGGATGGTGGGGAAGGCAGTGGCTGAATCGCTGCGGTCTTTGGAAATCGAGACCTTGGTGTTTGACCCATTCCTATCCGTCGAGGAGGCAAAAAGATTACGAGTCATCCCACTATCTTTGGAAGCGGCCTTTAAATCCGCGGATGTGGTGAGCAATCACCTTGCCGATCTTCCTGGCACCCGGGGCCTTTTGGGCCGAAATTTATTCGCTTCCATGCGCCAGAACGCAACTTTTATCAATACTGGACGAGGAGCGACTGTCGTCGAGGCTGATTTGATCGATAGCCTGCTTTACCGTCCCGATTTGACCGCTCTATTGGATGTTACCTCCCCCGAACCCCCGGAGGAAGATTCTCCGTTGTATTCGCTCCCCAATGTGCAACTCAGTTCTCATATCGCAGGGTCGGTTGGTAAAGAAGTAGTGCGAATGGCCGATATCTGTTTGGAAGAATTTGAGGCGTGGAGTCAAGGCCGTCCCTTGAAATTTCAAGTTACATTGAGGATGCTTGAGAATATGGCTTGAGGTTTTTCTTGAGAGATAAATACCACCTCATCCAAACCTTCACCAAACCGCGACATAATCGGGATGAACGAAATTCCAGTCCTTTTCATAAATATGGATTCGATTTGTTTCGACGCGCTCGCCGTTCGAATTCTTAAAGAGCAGTGGGCCTGCGACATAGCTCCAAGCTAAAATCCCACCTTCCAAATTCTCAGCCTTGATACCTTGCTTGGCTAGCGTTTCGGCATACTTTCCACTACGATACCCAATAGTACAATACACCACAATTCGTTTTTGAGAGGGAATGCCATGACGAAATTTTTCTGCAAACTCGAGTGTTGTCAGTGCATGGGGCAACATTGAGACATCTTGTTCTTTAGTTTGTCGGATATCAATGAGAATCAGATTCGTATCGTCGAGAATTGTTTTAAGCGCAGCGGCTTTGATGATGGGAATATGGATGTCGCGGAGTGATTTTACAATGGCTTCTCTTAATTTCCCTTCTAGTTTGTCGGCTTTGGAAATGAGTGGGACCACGGGAGCAGAGCTGGCTGCAAGCATTGAAAATGAGATGGCGAGCAAAACCAATAGGCTGCGGCCGAATCGAAATGGATACAGGTGTACATTATGCTTTTGCACTTCTGATAAACTAAAATCAGACATGCGCGCTTCCAAGTACTTTCGCGTTTTCCCCGCCCATGATTAGCTACTTTTTTGACTGTGAAAAATCCCCCGTCTGAATTTAGTCCGATGCCCATTAAAGACTCGCCCTTGGCCGCGAGAATGCGACCCAGAACTTTGGATGAATTTATTGGTCAAGAACAAATCATGGGTCCAGGGCGATTGCTACGACGTGCCATCCAGGCTGACCAATTGACCTCCATCATTCTATACGGTCCACCTGGCACGGGCAAGACAACTCTGGCGCAGATTATTGCCAATACCACTCGAGCTAGATTCTTAGCCATCAATGCGGTATTGGCTGGGGTCAAAGATATCCGCGAGTCTATCGAAACTGCGAAAGAAGTTCGAAAGCTTGAAGGATTAAAAACGATTCTATTTGTCGATGAGGTTCATCGATTCAACAAGTCCCAGCAGGATGCATTATTACCTCATGTTGAAAATGGAACGTTGACTCTAATTGGCGCCACCACCGAAAATCCTTATTTCGAAGTCAACAAAGCACTCGTTTCACGCTCGCGTATTTTTCAATTAAAACCTTTAGATGAGGAGCATATCGCTTCTGTTATAAAAGCGGCATTGACGGACTTGGAGCGGGGATATGGACATTTTCTTGTGGAGATGGAGCCGGATGCGTTGCAGCATATTGTGAGGGTTTCCTCTGGAGATGCGCGCAGCGCGCTCAACGCCTTGGAACTGGCTGTAGAAACGACCGCGCCGGATGCAAACGGAGTGAGGCGAATCAGTTTGGAAACGGCCGAAGAAAGTATTCAACGGCGCGCCGTTTTATACGATAAAGATGGCGATTCTCATTATGACACCATTTCGGCTTTTATTAAATCCATTCGAGGATCCGATCCGGATGCAAGCTTGTATTGGCTTTCCAAAATGGTTTATGCCGGAGAGGATCCTCGTTTTATTTTTCGAAGGATGTTGATTCTGGCTTCTGAAGACGTGGGATTAGCTGACCCGCAGGCCTTGGGCATGGTTTCGGCGGCGGCGCAGGCATTTGATTATGTGGGTTTGCCCGAAGGCCAATTTCACCTAACCCAGGCCTGTCTATATTTGGCTACGGCGTCAAAAAGTAATACCACCATGGCTTATTTCGATGCCTTAGAAACGGTACGCAAGGAACAAAAAGACGAAGTCCCAGCTCATCTTAAGGATAATAGTCGCGACGGGGAAGACTTGGGACATGGAAAAGGATATTTGTACCCACATGCTTTTCGTGACCATTGGGTAGCACAACAATACCTACCCGGATCCTTGCAGGGAAAAGTATTCTATCAACCTACGGATTCAGGGTATGAGGCTACGATTCGTGATAGAGTAGCGCGCTATCGGGAAGCCCAGTTGGAAGCGGCCGACCAAGGGAAGCTGCAGACCACTTGGGGGACACCCTCGCAACGCACAAATCCAAAAAGTTCTTCCACTTGGCTAGAGCGGGCTTCGAATCAAAGTGGTGAGATTTTAAAAAAAGTTAGAGAAGAAATTTTCCGCCTGGCGGGCTTGAAGCGAGAGAGTTTGGTATTGGACTTGGGTGGGGGAACCGGATTTTTAACCTGGGAGGCCTGCAGAATTTGTACCACAGGAGGAGTCTGGTCACGGTGTGATGATGCAGAGCGAAGGCAAGCGATGGAGGATTGGGCAAGGCATTTAGAAACCCTGGCAAGACCCGTTTTAATAGCGGCGAGTTTGGATGATCTGGCTTCGGGTATTTTATCGCAAGGGGAAAGCCCCCGCTTCAATACATTCTTGGGTTTTGATCTTCTTCGTAAAACGGATAATCCCAATGGGCTGATCAATTTATTAAAACCCTTTTCCACCCCAGGTGCTAAACTGATTTGGGCCGAATCCAACTCGGCTCGATCTCAATCTTTTCACAGCTTGTTGCCCCATGACAAGGTGGAGCCGGGTCTTTTGAAAAAGGTCAAGGAAAGTGAAGAAGCTTGGAGATCCTTGCTACCGCTCTCGAGTTTAGAATCGATTTTAAAACTCAATCCCACTACCGCAACCTTGAAATCCTCTTTAGTGATACGGGATTTTTCAGCAAGGAAAAATTTTTCGCCTTCCCAGATTCGGACCTGGTTTTCCTCCGCCGCCAGTCAAAGAAAAGACTCTTTGTTGGCAAAATTGAGCACTGAACTGACGGTTCGTGAGAGGACTGCTTTGGAAGGGGTGCTAATGGAGGCTTTTGAGGGGCAGGGAAGAGATTGGCTGCACAGCTACGATATTCTAACCCTTGAATTCAACGGGCTGTAGTTGCCTCTGCATCTGGTCTTGGACGTCGATCCTTTTTCGAGACCCATTTCAACGCATCGGTAACATGCCACCGATAATACCGTTTCCGAGTGGGATTCATCGGGGCGTTGTCAATCAGAGTCAAACAAGAATCTTTGAAGGCCTTCAAACCTAATTCAGAAACGGTGGAAGGTTTTTCACCCACATCTAGGGTGTCTTCAGTCACATGCTTGAAGCGAAGTCCCTCGATAAAGGTGGGATAAAAGGCCAAGTCGCGAAATTCTTGGCTTGAATCTGGCGCCAACTTTGGACTTGGGGTTGGGTCAAGCAGGGTGTACTGATATCGTACGAGATTGGTATAACGACGACTGGCGAAATCCTGGGTATCAAAAGCGGAAATGTGAGCGACAAGTGCACGCCGATTTGCTGGGGTATAGAAGCTGTCAGGATAGAAACTTAGGGCTTCGTCTTGTTTCATAAATGTGAAGAAGGCATTGTGGGGAAAGGTTTTTTCCAGGGACTTGAACACTTCACGTTTTTCACGCTTCAATTCGTCTTCGTATGGGGACAAAAATTGAATCAAAAAAATCTGGCTGGCAACGGATGTATACTGGCCTTGATAAGCACTAATTCGCAGAGCCTCCAATCCCGTTTTCATAGACACACTGCGTCCGATAATTTTCAAGGTAGCTCGCACAAATAATGGGGCGTTGGCGGCAGTGCAGTTAAAAATTCCCGTCCCCATATAACTGTCGCGAATTCTTGGATCTTGATTCCTGGCATGCTCTAAAAATTTTAGGGCTTGGAATCCATCCCCTAAGGCATGACTGGGGTTAATATGGATTTTCATCGTCGCTAAAAATCCACGAATCCCACCCATGATGAGAAGATACGTGGGATGATTCGGCTCCTTGTCCAAAATGGTTTTGCAGAGGTAACGTCCTTGTTCCGCATTTTCTTCAATGGAATTGAGTAGCTCCTTTTCTTCTTCCTCATCCTCGAAATCTCCGTTTTGAAAGCGCATGACATCCACGGCCATCGATAGTAAATAACTGATGGGGGGGAGATGTTTGTTGGTTTCCAAAATCCTAAGCGCTGCCAGGGTTTTATGCGCGCGCTTGATATTAGTCGCATAGGCTTGCCGCATGGCCTGATGGGCTAAATCGCTTTGCTCGCGGCTTAAATCTTGGTATAAATTATATTCCGATTCAGGATCAGAAAGGGTATCGGTCATTTTGGAAGCAGACATCTCTGATTCGAATTTTTCCAAGTGTGGGGCAGCGAATTCTGGCGAGGCCGCATCTAATGAAGTAGAATGAGAGGGATTTGGGGCCCATAATAAAAATATTAGGGTGGCTCCCCAGTGATTTAAAAGCGATACAGGTCTGAAATTGATTATTTTCAAAGGTTGAATCCGATATAAACCAAACGAATAGACGGCCAAAACACTAGGGTAAGATTCTGGAAAGCCAACATAATAAAAACCAATCCCTTCGGCTCCTTATTGGAGCAGTAACATCCATTATACGGGACCTTTCCGTCAAAGGACTAAAACTTCTTTCCCACCTTAATCGGGTCGGAATGGACCAAGAAGTGAGGTGGACGCGCCAGTTTGCCGCAAGAATGGTCAGAGTTTTGGTCTTGTCCGGTATGAGTATTCCGATAAACCAAATTCCGGTTAGAGCTAGCGCGCTCACCTATACCACTATTCTATCATTCGTTCCCCTCGCGGTCATCCTTTCCGCAGTAGCGGGACATTTTGGTTATCTCGGCCTCCTTTCCAAATCGGTCATTACCCTGTCTGACTCGATGAATTTGGACATTGACCTAGATCCCATTCTGAATTTGATTAATCAGGTTCAAAGCGTTGATTTTCATCGACTTGGGTTAGTGGGCAGCTTGGGGCTTCTAGTCACTTTTTTTCTTTCGATGAGTAATATCGAATTGGCCATGGACCAAATTTGGGATATTCATAAAAAAAGGAACTGGTGGACTCGGATCAAAGAGTTTACGCCTTTCCTTATCATTCTGATTCTCCTGGTTTTAGGCGCGGGTAATTTTCTGGTTAAATATCGTTCGTTATTGGAGTCCAAATTCACGGCCACAGGTATGAATGGTTTTGTACACCATACCATTCTCCTATTCAACGTGTTTGCCATTGTCGCTTTTTTGTGGCTGGGGTTGTTTATGGTGTTTTACATCATTCCCAATACAAAGGTTCGGCTTTTTCCAGCCGTTCTGGCGGCCACCCTGGCTTCGACCGGCCTATATTTTCTGAGCCGGGCATTATCCTATTTCCCGCAACTTTTCTTTTCCAAGAGCAATTTCATTTACGGATCTTTGGCAATCGTACCTGCTCTGTTACTCCTTATATATCTACTGTGGCTGATAGTGCTATATGGGGCAGCGGTGGGGTTTATTTACCAACGTCTATATTATTCACGCGATAAAACGTCCGATGATGACCTCAGTGATTTTGAGGCCTTTCACCAAATGGAGAAAGAAGTAATGAGCGTTCTCCTCGCCATGCATAAACTCTCAGGGTCAAAAAAGTTGGAAGGCAGGCGAGTTGTCACACTGCAACAATTAACCACAGCAATGAGCGAACAATCTTTCATAGCGGAAAAATCTTCAAAGACGGAAGAATCTTCGAGGGTGGAACAATTGGCCGCACCCTTGGTAAATTTGGGCCTTTTATCGAAGCGAAATATCCAATCGGGTCCCGTTTATTACCCACAAAAGTCATTAGAACAAGTTGATCTCACCGCTATCCATAATATGTTGCTCAGGCTTGATTCCAAGGGGAATGGAAAATTACGGACCTTGACAGCCATTGATGAATTGAATCAAACGCTGGGTATTCTTTATTCATCCGGCAAGCTAAACCCGCCTATGTATTTTGGCTCCCTGGTGAAATACCAGTCTTTGGAAAAGGAATAATCAGGGTGCTGGTCGCTTCTCAATCGGCGACAGGAATTGTCTCGTTGATTGCGGCAGGGGTAGTGGTTTCCTTTATCAATTCTATATCCGGTGGCGGATCGGTTTTAAGCCTTCCCCTACTCATTTTTCTTGGGCTTCCTTCTGCCGTGGCCAATGGAACCAATCGCTTCGGTGTGCTGATGGGTTCCCTGGGTTCGTTGGCTGGATTTCGATCCCAGGGAATGCTCCTTCCCCGGCAAACTTGGCAAGTCGGGTGGCCGGGCGCTTTGGGTGCTGTCTTGGGATCCGTTTTCGCAGTTAAACTTCCGGATCGATTTTTCAACCCCGTCTTAGCCGTGATCATTCTTTTTGTGGTAACGATGACCTTTCGAGGGCACGGGGTGACGGCCAAGATTGCGACTGTACCTAAGGTAAGAACCGATTGGCCCGCTAATCTCATTTATGCGTGTATCGGATTTTACGGGGGATTTATTCAGGCTGGATCGGGACTCATTATGATTTATGCTTTCAGCCAGATGACTAATTTGGATATCTTTCGAATTAATTCCCTAAAGGTCTCAAATACGATTTTGTTTATCAGTATGTCCTTGATCACATTCATCGCAGCGGGAAAAATCGATTGGGCCATGGCCATTGCATTGGGTATGGGAAACTTAGTCGGGGGCTGGGCGGGAAGTCATTGGCAAGTTCGTAAAGGGTCCGTTTGGGTCAATCGATTTTTATTGTTGACAGGTATTGCCATTGCCGCCAAACTACTATGGGATACCTGGGTTGCTTGGATGCAAAGATCTGGGTAATCCTTAATAATGAAAGAGCGTGGTAATGGCGATGATGGGCGACGAAAGTCCTTTTCCGGATTGGCTTTTCCAATTATCAACTTGCAAAAATCCCAGTTGGCCCGAAACTTCAGAGAAGCGTTTCCAACGCCAGGTTGTTCCTAGCACCAAAATATGACGCGTTTCAACAATGCCGCCTAAAAAGACTTTTTGTGTGCCATCTGTGCTTAGTTGGTGTAAATTAAAAACTGACGACCCTCGAGAGCTTACATCACGTTCCATGAACATATATTCAAGTCGAAAATCTAGATCGGAGGTAGTGGGTTGTTGCCATGCCAATCTGAGGCTCTGGGAATTGGGTGGCAAGGAACTTCCCAATAAACTTCCGAAATGTTGAAATTGATTGTTGCGTAAATGATGGGTGAAAACCCACGGTTCTACATGCGCATACTCGGCCTGCAATAGGGAAGCGGTCGTGGGAATTCCCGTCCATTCCCCGCCTAGGGAATAGGCGTATTTCGCTCCCCAAAAGTTTAGATCCCAACCGCTGAAATCATCGAGAATTAACTCTCCGAAAAGTCGTCCTCGCGTGGCGATCCACGTTTCCACATCAAATCCTACTGCGATATTGTCGCGATCACCCAGTTGATGTTCGGCGTATTTAATGGGTACCAGGGGAATGATATAAGTCCAATCTAGGGTTCGTCCTGAGGTAACCACCATTTCTTCTAAACCAAGCCCCAAAAAGGAACAAGGTTTGAATTCTAGACGATGGGCGATAAAGTGAGCCATGGTGTCTGCCCACAAGCCCATTCTTTCCGCCACAATTTTGGTATAACGAAAACGGCCGACATGGCCTGACAATCGTAATTGAGTCATGGGCGCAGTCTCACCCGGGTTTCGGTAACCTATACGGTACGCCCCTGGAGATTTCGTGCCCACATATCCGAGTGAGTCATTCGCAGCAAGTGAGTCCTGAACCCAAAACCATGGACGCGGAGAAACCGAGGCATGTTGCCAAATTCCCGGCCCCCATTGATTCCAATCCGAACCAAATTCTAACCGAAAAGACTTTTCCTCGTATCCCACTACCGTTCTAAAGGCGTCTAGGGAACTGACTTCACGGGTGATGCCGGCCTTTCCCAGGCGGTCGGTGTTATAGGGCATCCCTCTTTGGGGGTCATAATTTTCTATGAAGCGTTTATGAAGCGAACGCTGTTGTCCCAATCCGGCACTAGATAGAAACTGCAACTTTTCTTTGTACGACCCGCCTACATTGCCCGATAAAAAGCCAAACATAAAAGTTTGGGCTTTAGGCAAACTATCCTGTATTAATAAGTGGCCTTCGAACGAGGCGCCCAATTGAACTTTAAAATTGGAATCATGATAAGCAAGCGCTTGAAAGTGTTCCGATTCGGTTTCGATTAAATTCCACTCATGCAGGTAGGATGTTAATCGTCGCTTTTCCCATGTGGATAAGGAGCCGCTATTTTGTGCGGCTTCCGTGAGTAATTGTCCCACGTCAGACCTGGAAAGGGGTAGGGATCCAAGAGATCCTGAAGTCACAGTCCCTTTGATCTCCAAACGCCTTAAGAAGCCATAAACGGAATGGTTGATATCCACGGGAGTGGCGACGACAAGGCCAACCCAGCAATGCAAAATGGAAAGACAAAGTGCCTGAAACAAAGAGGACCTATATCGGATCATGATTCAAAGATAATTCCTAGGTCATAGGCCCGTAACCAAGTATGTTTTAGCTTATGTCTTTCCGTTGGCGAATCATGACCCTTTGGGTCGCATTTATACCGCTCTCCTGTATTTTTGAAACCACCACCCCTGCGCCCGGATTTGATCGCCGGTTGGACTATCACGTGCTAGCTTCCCCAAAAGGAAGTGGTGAATGTAGGGTGGAGGTTCGAATCCGGGCCTGGCCCGATTCGGGAAATAGAATTTTCCAGGCGCCCACCTTTTACTCGGATAATCCCGCGATGCCGATTCACGGAATGAAGGCTGCGGATTTGACTCCGTTGGATTCACGAGGTCGAATTTTGCCTGCGCGGGACACGGTGTTGGCGGGAGTTCAACTCGATGGAAACTTTATTGTCTTGTCGCCCAATGTACGATCCTTTTCATATCGGATCGATTTAGACCCAACCAATAGCAAACGCTTCGGAATTCCAATGCCAAGAATAGGCGCTGAAACAGATTTAATGGACGGGGCTTATTTTTTCGTACTGCCCTTAGTTGGAAGGGATTATGCTTCGCAATGGCGGACGCCACTCAAGATAAGACTCTATTTTCATAACTCAGGTCGGCAGTTGGTTGGAACCGATCCGGTTGTTTCATTCGACAATAATTATGAATTGATGTTCGTACGTGCGGTCTACGATCCCTTGTCTTCGAATACTTTTTCCATGCGTAACCATGATGTGACTACCTATTCCACGAGCCCCGATTCCGTTAATACGACTGCGTTTAATGGGCTTTTGGAAAAATGCATTCTCCTAGTCGAAGACTCCATTCTACCCTTCCCGCTCCATCACTATTACGTAGGAGAAAATCCAGTTTTCTGGGGGATAGAAGGTTCTCAAGGTTACTGGGTTCGGGCCGCAGCCCAGATTTATCCCGCCGTTCAGGTCCATGAGCTCGTCCATACTTTCGTGGGAATTTATGGCGGAGAATATGAAGATCCTTGGTACAAGGAAGGGATGACAGATTATATCGGAAATTTATTGCCCTTTCAGACCGGTCTGATTTCCATAGCCAATTTTGTAGATGATATGTTGTGGGTCCGTGATTCAGTTCCGGCGGTTGGCTCGTTTTCCTTATCCGATCCTTATGTCCGAACTCACCTTTTCATGCCTTTAGATTCTGGATACATAGACCAAAACAATCCTGTTAATTTTGTTCAATTGGTTTATGGAAAAGGGGCGCAGGTCTCGATGATTTTGGATCGGTTTATTTTGGAAAGGTCGAATCGAAAATATTCTGTATTTAGCCTCGTTCGGGATTTGAAGCAACGATTTAGTCCCGCCTTTCATCGAAGGGATTTGGTGCAATTGGTGGGTGAGTATACGCATGAGGATGCATCTGAGTTCTTGACTTCGCTTTTGGACCGAGCTTCACCCATTTCTAAAGACAGTTTGGATCACACCTTTGCAGCGCTGCAAGCCCTAGGGCGGTTTTCACCGGCGTTTCCTCCTGGGACCTTATTGTCTCCAAAGGTATCCTCTGCCGCCAACGGTGATGCAAAAACTAAAGTTGAAAAGGGTTCCATTCAAAATGAATACCGTCATCAAGAGGAAAAGTTTTGAAGGGTGGACTCGATGAAGTAATGCGCCTGAAAAAGGTCCATCAGCGTTGGCTACGGACTCAGTACATCTTAGGTGCGTTACCGGTATTCGCCGTTATCAATCATTTTAGACCTATGCTATCCGATGGGGATGGGGGAGACTTGGTCCCATCCCTTTTGCCGGAAGCCTTCGGAGCGCACTATAATTTGATTCTGGTTGGAACTTTGGTCATGGTAGCAATGAGTGAATTTGCGCGGCGACGCTTTCACTCACGCCACAAGGATGATCTAAGCTTGTAGCCAGTCTCATTTGGCACTTGCAGTGCCTCTAATCCTCGTAGCATTTCATAATTCCCTCTTCCATCCACTTGTATTCACCAGTCATCATGGCCTTGGCGATTTTATTGGCTTGGCGGTCATCATTGTCAGAAATGCTCATGAAGTGAGCATCGACACGACGCCGGGCCTCTTTACAAAAGAAGCTCGCCAAATGGACCGGATGAGGATTTTTTGGATCTTTTTCGATCAACATTTTCGCTCGAGCACAGGTCGCCGCCATGGCGAATAATTCTGTACCGATATCCACTAATCTGGAAAGCAAAATCTGTTTTCGTTCGAGCGTATTTTGATACATGCCCATCGAGTGAAAAATGGTACGAGCCAATTGATGCGAGGTTCTCTCGACATAATTCATGTGACGCGAGAGTTTCGGGCCAAATTCAGAATAGCCTGGGAACATGCTGGTATTGATCCATTGACTTGGATACCATTTGCTATAAAAGTTCGCCATCTTTAGGCCAGCTTTGAGTTTTCGGCCAATGGGAACTTTCAGCATGATTTCGGCGGCAACTTGCATATGCGGATCCATAGCTTCACGCGCTAAAAAGAGATGCATGATTTCCGTGGTGCCCTCAATGATTCGGTTTATACGGCAGTCGCGTAACATGCGTTCTACCGGGACGGCTTTTTCGCCCCGTCCCTTCAATGATTCTGCGGTTTCATAACCCCGTCCACCGCGTATTTGCAATGTATCGTCGACTATTTTCCAGGCGGCTTCGGAGCAAAACATTTTAGCCATGGCGGCTTCGATACGAATATCATTCCCGCCTTTGTCGGCCATCGCTGATGTCAACCACGTGGTGGCCTCCATGGCAAAAACGGTTGAAGACATGTAGGCTATTTTACTGGAAATGGCTTCATGCTTGCCAATGGGCAAACCCCATTGCACTCGTTCATTGGCCCAATTACGCACAATGTTCATACACTGCTTACCCATGCCTACGCAGGCAGCTGGTAGGGTTAGTCGACCTACATTCAATGTGCTTAAGGCGAGTTTTAGTCCCTTACCGAGTCCGAGAATAATGTTCTCGGCCGGTACTTTAACATCCGTAAAACTAATCAGTCCATTTTGAATCGCGCGAATACCCATAAAGTCACAGCGCCATTCAGTTTTAATACCAGCGGTGCCCTTTTCAACAATGAATGCGGTGATTTGGGTGATTTCATTTCCATTTTTTATTTTGGGTGGCGTTCGAGCCATCACCACTAATATGTCTGCGGCTGGGCCGTTTGTACACCAAAGTTTTAACCCATTAATGATATAGTGTTTTCCATCCGCTGTGGGGGTGGCAGTGGTGGACATCTTCGCGGGATCTGAGCCAACATTCGGTTCCGTTAGGGCAAATGCAGAAATGGCCCCTTCGGCAAAACGTGGCAAATATTTCTTTTTTTGTTCTGGTGTTCCGAATAACTTTAAAGGTTGCGGAACGCCAATGCTCTGATGCGCCGACAGCCAAACAGCAGTTGATCCGCAATAGGAGGATACCATGGAGACCAGGCGATTATAATTTATCTGACTGAGTCCGAGACCGCCATATTCCTTTGGGATTTTCATGGCCCATAGCCGCATCCTTGTGAACTCGTCAAAAATTTTCTTGGGGATTTCGCGAGTTCGATCCACTTCATCGGGGTCGAGATTGGCTTTGAGATAGGTGGCAACCTCTAGGCATAGTTTGTCGCCAATGGCTTTATCTTCAGCGCTTTGTTCTGGAAATGGGATAATTAATTCTGGTTGGAATTTTCCCATGAAAATTCCCCCAGCAAAACTGGGGTTTTCCCATTTGTCTTCTCGCGCAGACTCGGCGACCATCATCGCATCGGCTTTTTCTTTCGACATCTTGGACGTGTCGATTTTAATTTCGAATTCAACTTCTTTAGGATGTTCTTTATTTTCAACGCCCATGATAGTTCTCCTTATGGCAGGTCGGCAGGAATATTATCGAATGCAACTGTGCCAAGGAATCCAGCAACTGGCAAAACTCAAAAGCAGGGCAACAATTACGGAACCCACGCCAATGGCGAACATTTTTTTCTGTCCTTTTTCCAAACCTTGCGAAAAGATCAGGAGACCTTTGAGAGATTGGCCGAGTAAAATCCCTCCAAAGCAACTGAACACACAGACGAGGCAAATGATGACTAACATAGTTCGTCTCCCATAGATTTAATCCTTATTATACCTTGTTCAGCAAGGGGTTACAATGACAGGGCATAAAAAAACGCTTCAACTAGGTTGAAACGTTTATTGTTGGAAATAGTTTTGGAAATGGAGGTGATGTTTAGATCGACCTGAAATACTTAGGCTGGGGACTTGGCCTTTTTAAGTTTGACATATTCTTCCATGCTGTACGAACGATTTTCCGAATCTAGGTCGACCGTTGCGTCAGGTCTGGGAATAATGGTAGAGGATTCGGCGGCTTGGCGTGCCGCATCGGATGCTTCTCTTGCAAGGATTTGAGTGTCGCTGGCTTTGGACTCGGGAGTTTGAGAAAATAATTCCATATCGTCCAAGGCTGAAATATCCAGCATGGGAAGTTCCTGTTGCAATTTTTGGCTCAAATTTTTGCCTTCAGAGGAGGCCTCGACCAACATTTCTTGAAGTCGAACTGGAATAGTCAATCGGCCCAGCATGGTACTTATTTTAATCGTGGTTGAACCGGGTACTTCGTAAAGGCCGAAATAGCATGTGGCGCCATTAGTCAAAGATTTGAATTCTTCACCAAGCTGGTTTAAGAATCTGCTCGAGGTCTTTTTCAGAATTTCATCGGGTGCATAGATGCTGATGGCACCACATGCAGCGGTTGCGAAATTGAATCCATCTGCCATGAGTCCACCATTGGACCAAATTTCACGCAAGCGGGGTAAGATATCGTCCAACGTATTCAATTGAGTGGATTTTAATTCGGTTTCGCCGAAGATTAGAATACCCTTGGAGAGGAGTACTTTGCGGAAATCCTCATTGTCAAAGCTGATAAGGCTTCGCGCCGTATAATCCATGGTCAAGGAATTGAAGTTGGCAAAAGTTTTGACAACGTAATCGTTGGCCTGCGGGTAAAAAGCGGACAAACTCGAATCGGGAAAATGTTGCAGGATTTTGGCATTATCAACAATAATGCAGGAATCCAAATTTTCACCAACAATGCGGTTAATGGCTCGCAATGCATTCACTTTGGATAATGCGGATTCATCATTGGTAGGAATGGTCACAAGCGAGACGATAGGCAAATTAAAACGCTTCAGCATATTGCCTAATAGGGCAACATTGCTTCCAGTTCCACCACCCAAACCAGCGGTGATTAGAATGGCATCGGCTCCGGAAACAAATTGCTGAATTCCAGTTAAGATATTGGGGAGATTGGAGAAGATCGCTTTCTCCCCGATGCGTGGATCTTTGCCTGCCCCGTCACTGTCATTGAGAGGCGCATGTACTTTCCGGTTTTCCGGTATGTTAGCGAGGTCTTTCAGATCCAAAATGGAGGTGTTGATAGCCATACTGGGATATCCATACTTCGCGAAGGTATTGGCAAGGTTACCGCCGCATTGGCCCAGTCCGATAATGGCAAATTTAAGTCTGGTCGTCATAGAATTCCCCGCAAAATAAGATGTCCGCGATCCAATGACCTCATTGGTTTTCAGGGCTTAAAGTTATAAAACTCTGTAGGTTACCCCCAGACGAAACCTTGCCGTTATCCATTTCGCATTTGAGGTCATGGCGAAGGTTACCGAAAGGGCTTCCCTGACTAGATATTTTCGCGGAAATTACTCTTCTGAGGAGGTAGAGCTCTTCTTTTCGAGGGCTCCCATCATGGCATGCCATGCCAAGGATGCGCATTTTATTCGGGAGGAATACTCCCGCACGCCTTTGAATAGAGTCAATTTCCCCAAATGGTGGACTTGGCTATCAGGATCAAACGTGCCTGTCACCATGCTATGAAATTCGGAAAAAGTTTGTTTGGCCTCGTCAATCTTTTTGCCTTTAAGAAAGCCCGTCATCATGGATGCACTGGCTTTGGAAATGGCGCAACCATTTCCTTGAAACCCTACATCGGTTATCGTGTTTTCTGTATCGACATTAAGATAAACGGTAATATGATCCCCGCAGAGTGGGTTATGGCCTTCGCAAATCAAATTCGCTTCTGGAATGACCCGATAATTTCTGGGATTCTTATTGTGGTCGAGGATGACCTGCTGATAAAGTTCGTTGCTGCGGGACATTAGGCAAACATTTTCTGAACCTTAAGGATCCCGGCGGCAAGGGCATCGAGATCGGAGGTCTGATTGTATGGTCCCAATGACGCGCGTGCCGTTGCAGGAACGCCATAGCGATCCATGGTGGGTTGGGCGCAATGATGTCCAGCACGAATTGCAATGCCTTCGCCATCCAAGAGGGTGCCGATATCGTGAGGATGAATACCATCCAAGGTGAATGCCAGTATCGAGGCCTTCTGTGGCGCAGTCCCAATCAGCCGCAAGCCCGGAATTTCTTTCAATAACGCGGTACCATAGTCCAATAAAACGGCTTCATGTTTGGCGATTCGATTTAGGCCTACTGTGTTTAAGTATTCCACCGCCGCGCCTAGGCCAATGACCTCCGCAATGGGTTGTGTTCCAGCTTCGAAACGATGGGGCGGAGATTGATAGGTGGTTTTTTCAAAAGTAACCCGGTTAATCATGTCCCCGCCAGTTTGATACGGCGGCATTTTTTCGAGTAAGGCGAGCTTACCGTACAATATCCCAATGCCCGTGGGTCCAAACATTTTATGACCGGAGAAAGCAAAAAAATCTGCATCCAAGGCGCGTATGTCCACAGGCATATGCGAAATGGATTGAGCGCCATCGACCAAGAAAACTGCGCCCACATCATGGGCCATGCGAATCATCTCGGCGATGGGATTAATCGTTCCCAAGGCATTGGATACGTGATTGACTGCTACAATTCGAGTGCGGGGCGAGAGTAGTTTAGAGTATTCCTCCAGGATCAAGGTTCCAGCATCGTCAACGGGAATGATTTTAAGCACTGCACCAGTCATGCCTGCGGCAATTTGCCAGGGAACAATGTTGGCGTGATGTTCAATCTGCGAAAGAACTATCTCGTCACCGGGTTTCAAAAATTGGCGTGCATAACTATGGGCGACTAGGTTGATACTTTGGGTGGTTCCGCTGGTGTAAATGATTTCCCGTTCTGAGGCTGCATTGATTAAGGTTGCGACTTGCTTTCGAGTGTTTTCATAAGCGGTCGTGGCTTTTTCACTGAGGCGATACACACCCCGGCGGACGGTCCCATAATTTTCCGAATAGAACTTATTCATCGATTCAATCACGACACTAGGCTTTTGCGTCGTTGCGGCGCTATCCAAATAGGTCAGCTGCACTTCACCGAACTCATGCATGAGTACGGGGAAATCGGATTTGATGTCTAGGGGAACATTCATGGAGTCAGGCATGGAAGGGTTGGCTTTCACTTGCGCCAGTAGGCAATCGAGTTTTTAAGGTGTCGAGCAGATCGTGTTCGAGGAGAGAGCGAAATCCGGATTTGAACTCGCTTCCCTTTTGATTCCCACCATCCGCCTTTTCTAAAATTTCTGCGATAAAGGCTACGGTCATCAAGTTTAGGGCTTGATCGGGTCGAAGTCCCCGTGAAAGCAGGTAAAACCGCTGAGCCGAATCTAATTTTCCCGTGGTGGCACCGTGGGCGCATTTTACATCATCCGCATAAATCATCAATTGCGGTTTACTGTCTGTACGTGCTTCATCAGAAAGCATCAGATTGTTAATCAATTGATGAGCATTGGTGCCTTGCGCATCCTTGGCTACGAAAATAGTGCCGTCCACGCTGGACTTGGCTTCGTCGGCGGCCACGGATTTAAAATGTTGTCGACTGGTGCAATGAGGGACTAGGTGCCGAATTCGGGCAAACTGATGGGATTGATTTTTTCCTGTTAAAACAGCTGCGCAGTTGATTTCAGCATCGGCGCCTTGACCAAGTAAATCGACCGCGAAACTATTGCGAGTTAGTCGCGATCCCGTTTGTGCAGAAACAGTGAATAACCGACTGTTGCGTTCCAAGTGTGCGCTCAACTTTTGGAATCGAAGCGTTTGACTTTTCGCTTGCGTATCGTTTGTCGTTAATCCTGATTCCTGAAATGTCATCGAGGCCGATTCTTCCAGACAAACTAAGGTTTGCATATTCGTTAATGCTTCAGGGGTTTGCATTCCCTTGGCTGTAGCATGACGAACCAGGATTTTACTTTCCGAAAGGGTTGCGGCTTCAATAAGTAAAAATGTATCCAATCTGCGACCTGATTTTGCGTCCGTGGTCTTTTTTGTCAACAGGTTTGGAGACAAGGTTTGAAAGTGAAGTATTTGCAACGGGGACGGGAGAACGGCTTTGGCGGTGATTTGAATTCGGATAGGTTCAAAGGCGAACAGCATCGCAAGCGCGGCAAGCGCATCGCTTTCGGCCGCAATTTGGCTAAGGAGTTGGGGCTTCCCATTTCCCTCTAGCCGATCTACCGACAGACCCGGTCCAAGTTTGGAAATTGAAGGTTCAAAGCGACCATTGAGGATAACGATAAAGTTATTTTTGCATTCTGGCACGATCAGATCTATAAGGGTATCCACGCTAGGTAAGTCTGCTTTGGGACGCTCCGAATTTGGACTGACCGGGTCTGGAAGCACAGTCTTTGGAACCTCTGCAGGGGATCCCAAATGGGGAAGGACCTCTCCAACTCGAATGAAGGAATAGTCTTCGCTGGCTGAATGGGGCAGACCTACTTTTTTGAGCGCCGAGTAAGCCGCCGACCGAATGGCGGAGAGTTTAGGATTTTGTTCAATCCAACTTGCGATGGCGACTTCCAAACTTTCAGGAAGCCTGGGTAGAATTTCTTCCCGCATGAATTTTGGTAAAACTAAAGCAGAGGTTGTGGTCATTACAGTTTCACTTTAACCAATCATAGCCGAGCTTTTCCACCTCATGGGCCAACTCCGGTCCGCCGGACTTGATGATTTTCCCTCCACTTAGAATATGGACAAAATCAGGTTTCACATAATCCAAAAGTCTTTGATAATGCGTGATGAGCACAATGGCCTTTCCTGGTCCACGCAAACGATTGATACCTCCGGCCACAATTTTCAAGGCATCGACATCCAATCCTGAATCGGTCTCATCCAATATGGCCAAGGTTGGATCCAAAATCGCCATCTGCAGGATTTCATTGCGTTTTTTTTCGCCGCCCGAGTAGCCTTCATTGATGGCCCGGTCTTTGTACCGGTCATCCATGTCCAAGGTTTTCATTTTGGCGTCCAAAACTTCTTCGAAGTCGAGTGGATCGACTTCTTCTAATCCTTGATCCTTACGACGAGTATTGTAGGCCAACCTTAGGAACTCTGCATTGTTCACCCCGGGAATTTCCACTGGGTATTGAAAGCCCAGAAAAATCCCTTTGCGGGCTCGCATATCCGCTTCCATTACCAGAAGGTTTTCTCCCTGAAAATTCAGTGATCCAGTGGATACCTTGTAGTCCGGATGCCCGGCGATAATTTTAGACAGGGTGCTTTTTCCCGATCCATTCGGACCCATGATGGCATGAACCTCTCCGGCTTTCACATTCAAACTGATTCCTTTTAGAATCCAGTTTAATCCGTCATCGCCTTCACCGGAAATTCCGGCTACGATGTCTTTCACTTCGAGCATAAGGTCTGAGGTTGTGGTTTCGGTCATTTTTTATCCAACACTGTTCTCGAGTTTCATGGCCAACAATTTTTGAGCTTCTACAGCGAATTCCATCGGCAACTGTTGAAACACTTCCTTGCAAAATCCATTGATGATCATGCTGATCGCGTCCTCGCGGGAAATCCCCCGAGATTGGAAATAGAAGAGTTGGTCTTCGCTGATTTTGGATGTTGACGCTTCGTGTTCTACCTGTGAGGCAGCATTGCCGGTTTCGATGTAGGGAAAGGTATGGGCACTGGAATTTCGACCAACCAGCATGCTGTCGCACTGTGAATAGTTGCGGGAACCGGTAGCATTTTTGGCAATACGAACTAGTCCACGATATGCATTGCTGCTATGGTCAGAAGCGATGCCTTTGGAAATGATACTCGATTTGGTGTGCTTGCCTAAGTGAATCATCTTGGTTCCGGTATCGGCTTGCATGTAACCATTGGTCATGGCCACGGAATAGAATTCACCGACCGATTCATCGCCCACGAGAATACAACTGGGATATTTCCAGGTGATAGCTGAACCGGTTTCTACTTGAGTCCAGGAAATTTTGGATTTCTTCCCGAGGCATTTGCCGCGCTTGGTCACGAAGTTAAAAATGCCGCCCTTGCCGGTTTCGGGATCCCCGGCATACCAATTTTGTACCGTACTGTATTTGATTTCCGCATTATCGAGAGTCACGAGTTCAACCACGGCGGCATGCAATTGGTTGGTGTCAAACTTGGGTGCGGTGCAGCCTTCTAAATACGAGACATAGCTGCCTTCGGCGCAGACGATCAAGGTTCTCTCGAATTGTCCTGACTCTTCGGTATTGATGCGGAAATAAGTGGAAAGCTCCATGGGGCATTTGGTGTTGGGAGGAATATAAACGAAGGACCCATCCGTAAAAACGGCCGAGTTTAAGGCTGCATAGAAATTGTCGCCGATGGGGACAACCGTACCAAGATACTCTTCAATGAGTTCGGGATATTCGTGAACCGCTTCGGAGAAGGAACAGAAAATAACCCCATGTTCCAATAATTTTTTTTTGTGAGTGGTTGCCACACTGACACTGTCGAAAACGGCATCGACAGCTACATTAGAAAGCCGTTTTTGTTCATCCAGCGGGATTCCCAGCTTTTCGAAAGTTTTAAGAATTTCCGGATCGACTTCGTTCAAATCTGTAAGCTGAGGTCTCTGTTTGGGCTGGGCGAAGTAAAGGATATTCTGATAGTTGATGGCCGGGTATTTAACATGGGCCCAATTTGGTTCCTTCATCGTCAACCATTTTCGATAGGCCTTGAGTCGAAATTCCAGTAAGAATGCTGGCTCTTTCTTTTTAGCAGAAATGGCGCGGATGACATCCTCGCTTAATCCTTTTCCAAAAGATTCATTTTCAACATCGGTGGTGAATCCGTATTTATAATCACCGGCCGCCGCTGCCGCAGCGCCCAATGCTGTGGGTTCTCCCAAAGTCGATTTGTCGGTGGCATCTTTCATATTAATCCTCTACCGGAATGACTTGCATTCCGCCAAAGATTTGCCGTCTTAGGGAGTCTTCAATAAAAGCTAAAGTTGCCCCAGTGGACGAACCGCAACTCCCGCAGGCGCCTTGATATTTGATCAGCAGTCTTTGTCCATCTTCCAAATCCCGAATTTGCAAATCACCGCCATCCATATTGAGTCCCGGACGAACGTCTCGGGTAATGACTTCATCGATGGCTTGAATTTGATCCTCTTTGGATTTTTTCATCCAGGCTTCATCCGACTCAGTCAGGCTTTCATAACTTAATTTTCGGGGTTGGCCATTTTGATTGGCCTTCATTTGAATGGTGGCCAGAGCCAAGGCTTTGGCGGAGGCATACACTTCCAAGGTATTGGTCAAAAGGGAAGGAAGGGAAGCGAAGGCTTCTTCCATCGGTGCGGCCGTGGCAGGTAAGCCGTCGTCATCGCGAAGCAGGGCTTCAACTTGCGCAATGGTCATGGCACAAGCGGATTCGACTTTCATCCCTTTTGCAAGCGTACAGAGTATATCGCCTATGGCCATCGAAATGGGGCCGCCATAAGAGAAAAACTTCGCGTCATAAATTAAATCACTTTGAGGATCGACAAGCCAATAGGTTTTGATGTCCTTGAATTTGGAGGTGGCCAAGGCTAAGTCTTTACTTGAAGCATCCTCGGTAAAAAAGGCCCCACGATGTTTGGGATTGGCCGATAGGGTTGCTATTTTTTCGGAAAATTTACGATCGGACGAGGGAATCAACGGAGCGTTCGTAGCTGGCCCCTCTTGGGAACCCGGTTCCCTCTGCGGACCTTTTTCAAGAGGACCCGTTTCAAGAGGTCCTGTTCCCAACAGTGAGTTGCTCATGGAGATTAACCTTGGCCCTATCTTTTCATTTCTATAGGCAACATAATATATTATCTACCGTATTGGTAGACAATTCAAATGTGGTGTTGATATTTTTGTTTCTAAAATTGAGATTTCACAGAATTAGTAAACTATTTGAAAGAGTTATTAGATCTAATTTTTAACTTGATATAAAATGGTATAAGTTGTTTAATTACAGTAGATTATAAATTATATAAAAGGTGGTTTTATGCCCCGCTCCCCTTCTAAACGGAACATTTGTGATATTTTACAAAAACCTGAAATCGGCACCGAAGTTGTGGTGGAGGGATGGGTCCGAACTAAGCGGGAATCGAAGGCCGGATTCGCCTTTTTAGAGGTCAATGATGGGTCCTTTTTTCAAAATCTTCAGGTTGTTATTCCTGCGAATTTATCCAATTATGCGACCGATATTCCCAAGCTTTATCCAGGGTCTTCGGTCTTTGTACGGGGCAAAGTGGTGACCTCTCAAGGGGGTAAGCAAAGCGTGGAAGTTCAAGCGAAGGAAGTGACCTTAATTGGGCCTTGTGATCCGTTGGTGTATCCCATCGCGAAGCAAAAAATGACCTTTGAGTATCTTCGTGATTACACTCACCTCCGCTCAAGAACCAACACCTTTTCCGCCATCGCGCGCGTGCGCAATACCCTATCCATGGCCATCCATCAATTTTTTCAAGAGCGTGATTTCCTTTGGTTGCATACGCCCATCATCACCGGAAATGATGCAGAGGGAGCTGGAAAAATGTTCCGCGTGACCACATTGGACATGGACAAGCCACCTCGAAAAGAAAATGGCGAAGTTGACAATGCCCAAGATTTCTTCGGGGGCAGTGTCAACTTGACGGTGAGCGGTCAATTGGAAGCAGAGTCCTATGCCTGTAGTATGGGCAATGTCTATACCTTTGGTCCGACCTTTCGGGCTGAAAATTCCCACACCTCTCGTCACCTCGCCGAATTCTGGATGGTGGAACCGGAAATGGCCTTTGCCGATCTGGACGACGATGCCGAACTTGCCGAGGCTTTTTTAAAATATTTACTCACCAAGGTATTGGAAAAATGTCCCCTCGAAATGGAATTTTTCAAACAGAGAATTGAACCTGGAATTTTAGACACGATCCAATCCGTGATCAAAAATCCATTCCAAAGACTCACCTATACCGAAGCCGTGGAAATCCTTCGCAAAAGTGGTGAGACATTCAAATATCCAGTAGAATGGGGCGTGGATTTGCAGTCGGAACATGAACGGTACCTGACGGAAAAAGTCTTTCATACTCCGGTCATTCTGACCGATTATCCAAAAGGAATTAAAGCCTTTTATATGAAGGTCAATCCTGATGAAAAAACCGTTCGTGCCATGGATGTGTTGGTTCCCGGCATCGGAGAAATCATCGGCGGGGCGCAGCGTGAAGATCGGGAGGATGTCTTAATTTCACGGTTACATGAGATGGGAATGCATGAAGCACCACTTTGGTGGTATATGGATTTACGCCGCTTTGGAAGTGTACCTCATGCAGGCTTTGGCCTAGGGTTTGAACGCCTTGTGCAATTTGTAACGGGAATGGGAAATATTCGGGATGTCATTCCCTTTCCACGAACATCGGGGAGCATCCACATTTAGATGAGATATTCTCTCTGTTATCACAACGGCCAGTTTTCTTGGCTGAAAGCAAAATAGATTTTGACTTTAAAAATAGGGTAATGCGGATTTTTTACCTAGCTTCGAAGGATTAATACAAACTCCCAATGCCTTAACTAGGTATTATTCCAACATGTACTTACTTGGAATCGATTTAGGGACTTCTGGAGTTAAAGTTGTGCTAGTTGGCGCAACCCAAAATATCATCGATCAAGAAACCGTTCCATTGACCGTTTCACGGCCTCAGCCACTCTGGTCAGAACAGGATCCACAAGATTGGATCATTGCCACTCATTTGGCCATGAAGGAACTTAAAAAAAGACAGCCAAATTCAATGCAGGGCGTCAAAGCAATTGGCCTATCAGGTCAAATGCACGGTGCCGTGCTACTTGGCCGCGGAGACCAAGTTTTAAGGCCCGCCATCTTATGGAATGATGGAAGAAGTGGTCAAGAATGTATCGAGCTTGAGCGTCGCGCTCCCAAGAGTCGGTCCATAACGGGAAATATCGCTATGCCAGGTTTTACCGCACCCAAATTAGTGTGGGTGGCGAAGCATGAACCTGAGATTTTTAAACAGGTCGAAAAAGTACTTTTGCCTAAGGATTACTTACGGCTATATTTGACGGGTGAATTTGCTTCGGAAATGTCTGACGCAGCGGGAACTTTATGGCTTGATGTGGGCCGTCGGGCATGGTCCGATGAGATGATTCAAGCCACAGGTCTAAAAAATTCAGCGATGCCGAAATTGTACGAAGGCACGGAAGCGACCGGAACCTTGAAAAATGAGATCGCTAGCGATTGGGGTTTGTCCG
>JAYVCH010000023.1:0-4411 GCA_043750055.1 Fibrobacteria bacterium | reverse complement strand
AACTCAACCGATTTTTCCAAGACGCCGGGAGCTTTGAGGAGTTCGTTCTCCAGCCATCCTGGAAAGGAAATGCCTAGCCATTTCATGAAGCCCATAGTTATGTGAAAGTTTGCCAAAAGTGTTGGCGGCCGAACTTGCAGTTCGTCCGCCAATTTTATGGGAGATAAATTTTATTATGGGGCGGGGAAGAAAAGAAATTACGAAGGAAAGAAAAGACGCACGCCGGGAAGAATATAAATCTCCAAACGAAAAAATCAACTCCCCATGTTAACGGGTTATGAGTAAATTTTAATGGGCTGAAGCCCGGCAGCATCGGTTTAGGCCCAAATGTATTTTCACCATAAAGAGAACTTAAGATGCTCAAATTTCATGGCCAAACAGGAAAAACACTCGTCATCCAATTACCCTCGTCGATTGTTTCTGCGAAATGGGGGCTTGACCATGCCGCACAGGGCGGCACGGTTACAATCGAAGTCAATACATGCTATGTCGCAACTGGTTCTGATATTACGATAAAAATTAAGGAACTGGACGAAACGGTTATTGATACTATTTCTGGAAACGTCATGTCCAACCTTTTCCGCGTTCGCTATAGATTGAAGAAGCTGATTAAAAGTGGCGGCCTGACCTTCGATGTCGAAATGCCTGCCCATAAACTCAAGGCCAAAGGCGGCCTGCTCAAAGTGGCGAAAGTAATTGAGTTTTTCGATCTCAAGTTCCTGAAATTCGATGAGAGCGCGCCAATCAAAGAGATCCGGGACGATTTGCCCGCAGCGGCTTCTACCAGAGTGCGAGGCTTGGCTGATGGAGAGAAGGTGCGATTTCAGGTGTTCCTCCGAACGAATTTGTTGCAAGCGGAAGGCAACTGCTTCGTGAGTACGGAGGTGGCAGTAGTCGGTGGCAAAGCAGTACTATTTTTCGGCCCGAAAATTCATAATGGCCTAGAAAAATTGAAGGTGCAGATGGATTTGGATAAAGAGGGTGGGAAGTATTTCCAACCGGAATATTTGTTCGCAGTGAGCGCGGATGGGGTGCAGAAACTATCCGAATCAGCAAAGATGGTGCAGAATGTGAAGCTGCATATCTGGGAGTTTCCGGATGCGGCCGGCATGTTCGAAGGAATGAAGGTGAAGGTCATTCATCCGGATGGGAAGACTGAGGTAAAAACGGTGCCTCAGGATGGGACGATTGAGTTGAAGAAGGCATTACCGGGGAAGCATTCGGTGCAGGTGGTTGAGGGACATGGGGGGAAGGGAAAGGAATATAATTCAAAAACAAAAATTACCACTTCGTCAGACGATTCTAAAAATCCAGAGAATTCAAAGTCCACCGCACCTGAAAAAATAGAAATGAGATTTCCGTTAGATGCAGAAATACGAAAGCTAATCAACAAGAATTATCATTCGGGCGGTAAAATATTTGGCTACAAGCGAACAAAATCTTCAGGTGGCCACCGAAGCCATGCTGGCTGCGATTTAGTCTGTGACGCTGGCACACCGATTTATGCCGTTGCAGATGGAAAACTCCGTCGTTATGATAATTTCTACATGGGAACCTTCTACATCGAAGTCGATCATTTTACTTTTACTGCTAGGTATGGTGAAGTACAGCCTGATTACAATATGATTCCTGCCAAATGGCATTTTATACCTCCTAAGGAGGTATGCAAGGGATTAGGTCCAGGTTTAAAAGTCGGGAGTTTAGTTAAGAGAGGCGACCTGATAGGATGGGTGGGCGAACTTAGGGAATTGGACAAGCATACTAAACAACAAAAAGTTGTAAATCACATGTTGCATTTCGAAATGTACAAAGATGGATTTGGAGATAATCTGACGGTTGTGAATAATTCGGGCTTTATATATGTGCCGGAAAGCCCATATGAAAGACGTAAGGATCTTCTTAATCCTACTAAATACTTGGATGAGGCCGCAGATGCGTAGGATTAGTTTTCTTGTTATTACGATTGGTCTCATTGGCTGTAAAGAACCCAAACGGAACCTACCTCATTCAAGCAAGCATTCCCCTTACTCAGTGGATTACATAGGTAGGCGTTATGGAGGAGGCGTACCAGATGATAGTACCTTGCAATTGATGTCTTTCGGTGGGGGTAAAACGGCTACAGGACTAGAGTATGCTTTGGTGATATGGAAAGCTTGCGCAACAGGAGGAAAATTACAAACTTGTAAAAATCAAATAGAATTCTTCGGATTGGATACCGAAATAACTGAGGGAAATATTCGAGTAATTTTAGATACGAAATTTGCCCCTCAAGTCGGCCTAGGAGCCTCCCTTTGTCAAACTTCTTCTGGACATCAGGTCGTAGCTTGGGAAGATTTGTCTAATCGTGAGAATTTCAAAGTGCACAGTGCCTGGGACATCGATGAAGGTACTATGAAATTCATTTCTATACCTACAGACTCAGTAGATTGCGGAGTTGAAGAACGGGCAAATGAAGGCGAAGAATAACCGACCAGGTAGTCTCTGTGTGGTGAACTTCGAGACCAAGCATTCATGAAAGCTACCCAAACGTAATGCAAAGACTATTGAAAGCGAATGCCTTAATCGCTTTGAGGCCGGTACCTCAACCCTACAAAAAAATTCTATAAAGCCGGCGTGCGAAAATTAATTGCATACTAACCCGCCCCATAAGAAAATTCAGTGGCAAACCTTCACATAACAACCGCACAGGGTGCTCCGTGGCACTTTCCAGTGCCGCGCCGGGGCTTCGCCCAAATTGGTTTTGGAGCTTGCCCGGCAAGTCGGACTGGGTTTCAGCTGCACTAACTTTCTTTAAGGTTTTCATCTGAGGTCTACGTCAGTTTGCCTCAACCCGTCCTTTGTTGCTTGCTGCGGGTGTTCGCTCCGGGGAGCAGTAGGCCCCCACTCCGCTCACATCCTCGCAAATCGGGCAAGCTCCAAAACCAACTTCACCCTCCGGGAACGTTTTCTGCGATCCGCAGGACGAAAAGCTAAGAATGAAGGGAACCGGATGAATGCATCCAATCTTGGAATTGTTCTTGGCTCAGATTCGCAACGCATTTGTAGAAAATTTTTGGGGCGGAGAGATTGCTTAGGAAGTCGCGAGCATATTCTATCGGCTCTATCGTAGGAAGAAAAGGGAAGGGACGCTCAGCAAGAGTGCGTCCGGCTTCATCCTGCAGGTCATAGAGGATAAGTCCGTCCGGCGCCAAAGACTCGATGCGCGTCATCTGTCTAGTCGCAATGTCTTGGATTCTATTTATCGCCAGTCCACGCTTGGGTGGCGTCAATCCATAGAAGCTAAGGCCGTTCCGTCTACTCAGAAAATCATTGGAAAGCATCAATGCCTTTCTCCCTTTGGATCTAAAGATACAAACGGGGTGGATTTCAATTCTTTTCTGGTTGAGGTCAATTCAAATAATTTGACTTAAATCCAAGTACCCTGGATCAAAAAAAGGCAAGCACTTTCTGGAATAGCTCAAATAACGCGCCCCAAAATCGAAAAATATTGGAGAAATCCCTCCCCATCCTTTACCATTGTTTTCGGAAAAGATTTTTTGGAAGGATGGAAATGCGACCAAGTCCCAGTGTGCTCATTGTCAAAAGAGCAGTTGATATTGTTGTCGGACTTATTGGCACCGCGTCTTTTTTCTTTTTCTACCCTATTTTGGCCGTCTTGATAAAATTGGAGAGTCCGGGTCCGGTGTTGTATAGCCAAGAAAGAATTGGGATCAATACGCGAATGAAAAGGCGTATGGTCGATGGGGACAATGACGGGGCGGCTGCTAAATTGGAATCTGGGAATTGGGATGGGGGCGCGGATTTTCCTGGACGCAAATCGGATATGGGAGGAAAACCGTTTGAGATCTTCAAGTTCCGAAGTATGCGAACCGATGCCGAAATAGATGGCCCGCAATTAGCGAGCAAGGGCGTGGATGCGCGCGTGACCAAGGTCGGATGGTGGCTAAGAGCTTTGCATTTGGACGAGTTGCCCCAGTTTTGGAATATCCTGCGCGGAGATATGAGCTTTATTGGGCCAAGGCCGGAACGGGCGCATTTCACTTTAAAGTTCGGCGAAACCATTCCGCATTATCGGCAGCGTACCTTATTCGTGAAACCGGGTTTAACCGGCTTGGCACAGATCACGCTCGGCTATGACGATGGTATGGATAGCGTGGTTCGAAAAAGTTTTTTCGATTATTCTTATCGGGCCTCCTTCAACCATTTTAATTCCTGGGTTCGCATGGAATGGTGGATTGTCGTCAATACCCTTCAGTATTTGGCCATTAAACCTCGACGCGAGGGCGATACGCGCGACTTGGCGAGCCTAAAGCGTATCAAGGTATTGGGGTTATTGGGTAAATCGCCAATCAAGATAGGTACCCACAAGGTTACGGCGTGGGTTAAACTGGATTCGGACGATCGGTCTTTG
>JAYVCH010000022.1:0-5709 GCA_043750055.1 Fibrobacteria bacterium | reverse complement strand
GCCCGTCGTTACTCAATCGTGGCGGGCGTGAAAACTGATTTAGCCTTGAGCCAAGACTCAATTAAAGGCATTCTCTCCTCCACACCCGGCGACATTCATCTCGGGACGAATATCATTACAGAGGGACTGTCGCTAGCTAAAGCCAAGCTTCTAGGCGGACGCTCTGTTACTTTAGATAATCTGCATCTCCAAGCCGATTTTACTTTGAACATCTCCATCAAAGCCCCCAGTGTCAAGGATTCGGTGCATGCCTATGTCTTTAAAAGTGGAAACTGGAAAGAAGTTCCAGTATTGCAGTCTCAGTCCAGGTACTCTTTCACCTTGGATACCTCCTCTAGCCAAGTAGCTTTGCTCGAAGGTCTGGCCGCCCCCGTAGATACCGTTTGGGCTCCATTACAAAATCCTCCCACCCTGTTTTCCCGAAGTGATACTTTGATGGTTCGACTACAAACCACCCCACTGGAAAAATCCAGGATTGATTCTTACCGCGTGCAACTGCTGGGGTTGAGCCTCGATGGCCGACAAGTCCTCGACTCGTCCCTTGCATACGTTGCCGATTCTGCTTCCCTGATGCTTTTGAAGTCCGACCGTGCCTATGTTTATCGAATTTCATATGAAAGTACGGATGGAAAAACCCATGTGGATAGCGTTTGGCGAAGTGTGCCTGGCAAGTCGTTTTCGCAATCCGCTGTGCAAGCCTTGGCTTCGTTAAAGCCAAGCAAAAGATTCCAATTATTTGGCCTTCCTTTTGACGGCAGTTACAAACAAAACGTAGAGCCTGGCATTGCGGAAGGAGCGAAGAAAAACCAAAGCCTTCTCTTTGGCTTGAAGGGACGAGCCTGGGATACCTTGATCATCAATGGCAAAAAGGATTATTTCATGCCAAGGGGCCAAGGATTCCTTTTTGGTGCCTTGGAGCCTTATAGAGTCCAGATTCGTCCCAGCGACACTCTTACATTGCAGACCCTTAAAATAAAATGGGACGCTCCCGGATGGAAGATTCTTACCAATCCATTTCCATTCAATTACCCTCTTGAATATGCGCAAGTGACGGGGCGCATCTCCTTGGCCATGGCGCTTAAAAGCGGTTTGGCTGACTCAACTGATACCGCTTATCAATGGATAAACGCGGATACCTTGAAGGCATTTGAAGGATATGCCGTCTACGCTTTTGAGCCTTTAACCATGACCTTTCCACCATTCCGTGCCTCTTCCTTACCCAAGCGAGCCTCGTCTTCCGCAAGTGAATTCATAGCTGAGCCAGTGAAAAGTGGTTTTTTAGAGATCAAAATTTTGGGGAAGAACGCTTGGGCTTCCTCAACGCTCTTTTCAAAGGATCTTTACCGGGAAACACCTGGGTTACCTTTACCGGCATCTGACTTTCAGCTTTATCTCTCTGATGGACAACCTTGGTTTTACAAATCCGTTTCCGGCATTCTGAAAATATCCGAGCCGATCCGTATGGCTACTAGTAAAAGGGTAACCGTAAACCTCAATATTACTGGTTATAATAAAAACGGGATCTTACCAAACTACGACATCGGCCTTTTCAATCATCAGAGTGGACAAATGACCCTCATCAGACAAAGTATCCCGCTGGATTTACCTGCTGGTGATAATGATTTCACCCTGGTGGCGGGAACGCCGGATTTTGTATCGGCTCGACTTGGTGAATTGGCACAGGCGGTTCCTTCCTTGTTTCGCCTTTTCCAAAACGTTCCGAACCCTAGTCATGGCTTCACAGAAATTCGTTTTGAAGTGCCCCACATACTAAATGGCGAGTCCAAGGGGGTCATGGAAGTATTCAATGCCCAGGGTAGCCTCGTTTACCACCAGAACTTGGGCCTTGTTAAAGTTGGCATGCAATCCTTTCGGTTGAGTACCTTGGGCTGGGGGTTGGGTATCTACATCTATCGTGTCTCCTTGCACCTTGATGACCGGATTTTGAAGTTGCAGCACAAGATGTTAGTGCAAGACTAATCCCAGTAAGATAATGAATACCGCTCGCTTCTTTTCTGGTTTTCTCTTTTTCATTTTCCTTGTTCTAATTTTAAAGATTGGGCCAGTGCAGGCTGGGAAGGAGGTGTATCCGCAGGGCTGTCCCGATACCGTGAAGATTATAAAGCTACTCAAAGAAGGTGAGGTCACCGATGTATTAAAGGAACTCACATCATTCAACCAATTCGTGCCTATCATTACCAAACCTTGCAATATCCTGGTAAATAAGCTGTACGGCATCGCCAATCTTAGCCGAGATCCTGAATTGGCGAAACTGTATTGGCGCTCCATGCTCTACCTTGATGCCCGTGCGGAGGTTTTCAATCTGAACATTCTTTCCTACCGGATCCAATCCCAGTTTGACAGAGTGAAGTCGGAAATGGTCAAAGAGGGTCACATTAAGAATGCCTATTCGGAAGATTACATCCCGCCGGTTTATCCTGATCCGCGCGATTCGCCTCGCATTAATAGTTGGAAGAAACTCTACCACGAGATACGGCTTTTTGCCTATTCGGGTGATTTCAATTATACCAAGTCCAGGCTAAAGGATAGCTTGCAGGCTTGGGTCAAGCGTGGTGAAGGTGTCGATCCAGCCTTCATGATCTTGGAAGGCGACTTGAAAACACGCCGATCGTCCCACAGGGGCGAAAGTGTTTTCGAGGCTTCGACCCTAATTCAAAACGGGTTCGAAGTCTTGCAACATAAAAGCAGCGTACTGGTAGAGGATATGTCTCTAAAAGATTGGGCTCGTCGATTGAAAACCCGGTTCGCCGTTGCCGAGGATTCGAAATAGCCATGCACCGAAAACAGGAAAAAAAAGAAAACGGGCTAGTCTTTGGCCGTTACTTAGCACTTCAAGAGCTCGGACGAGGGGCTATGGCTACTGTATATCTCGCCAACGATCCCAATCTGAACCGGCTGGTGGCCATCAAAGTGATTCACGGTCATTTGGATACCAACAAAACCATCCGCGCTCGTTTCTGGATGGAAGCCCAAGCCATCGCTTCTTTGCGCAATCCTCATATTGTTGAAATCTTCGATTATGCTGAGAAAGATGGGAGCCCCTTCATCGTAATGGAGTTCGTGGACGGGAACAATCTAGGCAAGATCCTGGATCATTTGAACATGGAGGCGATGCCGCAGGAAATTGCCGCCTCACTTGTCGCCCAGGCCGCTGAAGCCTTGGCCATAGCCAAGAAGCATTCCATAGTCCACCGAGACATCAAACCAGAAAACATGATGGTGGATGTTCAGGGCTACTTGAAGGTAGCGGATTTCGGCATTGCAAAAATGAGCCAGGAAACGTTGACTCAAACTGGCAATATCATCGGCACCCCCACCTATATGTCACCGGAGCAGGTGCTAGGTCGAGGAGGTATTTCGTCGCAGTCGGATATATTTTCCCTCGGGATTGTTTTCTACCACCTTTTGACAGGAACCCGCCCTTTCAAAGCGGATAGTATCCAAGCGGTGATGCGAAAGATCTTGGAGGAAGCGCATGTTCCTGCCAAAGTGAGAAACCCATCGGTTGATAAGGTTCTTTCTGACTTGGTGGATATCTTACTCAATAAAGATCCCGCCCAAAGAGGGAATGGGCCTGAATGGCTTTTGTCCGAATTGAAACGTTATCTTGTAAAAAAGGAAGTCATCGATCCGATTCAAGAAGTGAAACTTTTTATCGACAGATCGTTTGCAATTGGCCCGGATTTCAAAACGGCTCGTGAAGTGGATATGGTTGAAGTTGAGATCGAGATGGCCAAAAAAACGGGTGTCAAAACATGGTCAGCCTTGGCACCCGCCCTAGGAATTAGGCCGTCCCCGGGGCAGATTTTGACCTCTCAGAATCGAAAGGGTCGCTGGCTCCTTTGGTCTTGCATCGGTATTAGTATACCCGGACTTGTAGGTTTGATATTTTTCCTTTTTGGCTCATTCCAATCGGTGCAGGTTTCAAAGACTAGAGTGGAGATAAGGCCTGTTTCCATAACCGTTGTTCCCCGTATAGTACGGCTAAAAGTAGGTGAAACTACTACGCTTCAATACCTTGTTGACCCCCCCACTAGCTCACGAGAAGTTAGATGGATCAGCGAAGACACCTCTATTGCTTCGATTCAGTCTCCTGGAGTAGTTTTGGCTAAAAAGCCAGGGACAGTTCGGTTTGCCGTTATTCACGCGAAAGTCAACAACATTCGAGGATTGGCTTCAATTACGGTTGAAGAACCAATAACTTATCAAAAGAGCTTCAAAGAAGATAATATGCAAAGACCCCCATCAAAACAATTATCTTCGCCAGTTAATCCGAGGCATTTCGTTCAAAGGCTACCGAACCCGTCTTCGAGTGAGTCCTCAAAGGGGGGAACCCTTCCTGCCTCTATTCTGTTGAATCTGGATATTAAATCTAAGCCGCCATTCGCTGAAATTGTCGTCGACGGAATCTCCTGGGGTACAACGCCCATCAATCAGAGGGAAGTTATGAGCGGAAAACATCATGTCCAGGTTTCGTTCGGCACCCGTAACCTGGATACTACCGTCCACATTCTGCCGGGCATGACTGAGTTGTGGTTTAAAGAAAATAAATGATGGCCTTGATATGCTATATTTCCCCCCGTCACCATTCCTCCGGACGCGGTATAGTATGCAAGCGATTGAAGACATCCGAACTCGATTCGACCAAGACTTAAACGGATTGGAAAAACTCCTTTCCGGCGAAGCGGCCGAATCTGAAAAATCCATTCTCCCTGCTCGAAAATATGAGGACTTGAAGGTTCGCTATTTGGGCAAAAAGGGAGATATTTCCGGTCTCTTGCGCTCGATGGGTTCCTTGCCCCCGGAGGCCCGGCCGGAATTCGGTAAGCTCGTCAATGAGCTCCGCGATTATGCTGAAGTGCGATTTGCCAGTTTGCAAAGTCGCATCGAAGAAGCACAAATTGAAAGTAGTTTAACGGGAAGTACCGTTGACCCGACTCTTCCTGGCACTAGCATGCCCATGGGCACTCTGCATCCCATGTCCCAGGTGCGTGAGGATATTGTGGCTTTTTTCCAAGGCCTCGGCTTTGAATTGGCGCTCGCTCCGGAAGTGGATAATGACTGGTATAATTTCGAGGCACTGAATATTCCACCTGACCATCCCTCCCGTGACATGCATGATACTTTTTATGTGGACCAGAAGGTGGTGCTACGCACGCACACGTCCAATGTTCAAGCTCATTATATGGAAACCCATCGCGATCCACCTATTCGTATCATTGCGCCAGGATTTGTTTTTCGCGTGGACAATGATGCCACTCATTCGCCTATGTTTCAACAAGTGGAATGCCTAGTGGTCGATACGGATATTTCCTTCGCCAACCTTAAAGGAACGCTGTTCCTTTGGGCCAAGCATATGTTTGGCGAGGAAGCGACCATGCGCTTTAGGCCGAGTTATTTCCCCTTCACCGAACCCTCCGCGGAAATGGATTTATCCTGCATTTTTTGTAAAGGGGCAGGTTGCCGCACTTGTAAACAAACAGGTTGGATTGAAATCGGGGGCTGTGGAAGCGTGGATCCGAATGTGTTTGGCAAATTGGGATGGGATCCGGAAAAGTACACCGGCTTCGCATTTGGTTTCGGCATTGACCGCATCACCATGCTTAAATACGGCATCCCCGATATCAGTTATCTCACGCGAAACGACACCCGTTTCCTTAGACAATTCTGAGTCGTTGAGAAAACCTA
>JAYVCH010000021.1:0-9661 GCA_043750055.1 Fibrobacteria bacterium | reverse complement strand
TTGAGAGAGTGATAGTGATAAATGCCATCGGGTAAACCGCTTTGATTGCGCGCGGCTACATAAATTTCTGTGGGATAAAGGCCGCCGGCAGAGGGCGCGGCCCGGAGATAAAAATCACCACCGCCTTGGTCGGTGTAACGGGCCGTCAGCCCCAAAGTGAAGAAGAGCAATCTGGCAATGGTTTCAATCCCCGCTTCCGGGTTTTCAGCAGCTTTGACCGAATCGTCTAAATGCAACATGATGGCTTGCAATCGCGAAAGCAGGTCGATTTTTTCCTTGGAACTGATGCTTTTGAAAGCTGGAGGTTGAGTATCCCAATGGACAGGCCCCAACCGATCGATGGTGTGCGGATTATACTTGGTAAGTTCGTGATACCTTTCGGTGAAGCTGGCCAAGTGTTTTCTCCGATTCGAATTTAACTAGGACCGGGTTTTTTGTACACTACTATGGCTTATGCCCCTACGTATCCTTAATACCACCTTGGCCCTTTGGGTTGGCTCCCTCCTTTTCGGCACTTCTGCCATGGCTTTTACCCTTAACCGCAATGATGCGCATATTCCCTGGCGTACGGTGGAAACGGAGCATTTCCGCTTCAATTATCCTGCCGACCTGGAACCGGTAGCCGGTTATATCGCCGGAATCGCCGAAAGCGTCGCGGAAGCGAAGATGAAGCGGTACAATATCCAGCTTCCCAACAAAGTGGAATTCGTCGTTCGCGAAGACATATTTTCGAATGGTTGGGCCAATTCCCTGCAAAATACCATGACTGTTTGGATCTCGGATTGGGACTTCCCCATTCGCAGCACACATAATTGGCTCAAAGACGTGGTCACGCATGAGTTTTCCCATTTGGTGTCCATCCAGTCCTCCAGCAAACTGGCCAGTCCCATTCAGGGTTTGGTGTTGGGATATCAAGACTATTACAATGCGCCGGTTCAAGCCTCCTTCGCGACCATCATTCCCTTCACTGCCCAGCCGAATTGGTTTGCAGAAGGGACCGCACAATATGAGTCGGAATTATCTGGATTCGACGCTTGGGATTCGCATCGGGACATGCTTTTGCGCACTGCGACATTGGAAAATAAATTGCTCAGTTATGACCGCATGGGAACCTTTACCGGAACCAGCATTCAATATGAATTAGGTCCCTATACGCAAGGATACGCCTTTGTGAAGTATATCGCAGCGAAATATGGGGATGCAGCCTTGATTCGACTCTGGGCCGAAAATTCGCGAATGCATCGGCAAACCTTGTCTGCTTCAATGGAGCGTGTGCTTGGCAAGGATGCCTATTCCATTTGGCAGGATTGGAAAAATTCACTGACGGCGCAGTACTCGGATCAAGTGAAAGCGTTGGGTAAATTGGAGATGGGGCAAAAACTCACATCCGAAGGATTCTACAACTATTACCCTCGCTGGAATGCGAAGGGCGATGGAATCTTTTTCGTCTCCAACCGCGGTCGCGACGATTTCAAGGGAGCGTTGTACTTGTATAAGTTGGCTGACACCGCGGCAGGAAAAGGCGGCGTCAAGAAAAAAGAAGGCGATCGGCTCAAACTCATCACTGGAAGCATCCGCAGCCCCTTTGATGTAGCCAAGGATGACAGCACGTTTTTATTCCACTCCGCCAAGAACGAAGACAAAAATGGGACGCACAAGCTGGATGTCTATCAAAAAAATCCGCGGCTGAAACGGCCTTGGTACGATTTTGGAAAAGATAAAACGGAGAAGCGGTTTACAAAAAATCTAAATGCCGTACAGGCCAGTTATGACAACACCGGTAAACGCATTGTCTTTGTACGAAATCGACTTACGAATTTTTATTTGTGCACAGCTTCGATTCCGGAGGGAAGCGTTGCAGACGGAAAGGAATTGGATCCCGATTCGGTGAAGACCCTGTTCCCCATTGATACTGCGATGCAGGGAAAATATGGATTCAATATTTATTCGCCACGTTTTTCGCCGGATGGGAAAAACATTTTGTTCTCTTATTATGATGGCACCTCGCGAAATATTGGCATGGTTGCAACGGACGGGAGCGGATTCCATCCCGTCTTACAGCGTCCCTATGATGAACGCGATCCCGAATGGAGCCCGGATGGAAAGTCCTTTTATTTCTCCGCGGACTCCAACGCCATCTATAACATTTATCGCTGCGACCTGGCTACGGGCGCTTTGGAAGCGGTAACCCAAGTTGCCGGTGGTGCCTTTGCCCCTGCAATCGATTCTTCCGGAAAACATCTTGCCTATGTTAGCTATGACAGTTCCGGGTTTTCCCTCTATTTATTACCTGTCGTTAAAAATGTCCCCACGCCCGTGGTCGCCTTGCGCACCTTGCATCCCGAAACCGAATTGGTCGAAGCCATCGATTTTGAAGGCAAGAGCGAACACTATCAAGGCATCCCTGACCGGTATATCCTCAACCCCTTGCTATTTGGTCAAGCGATGTCGGCGCGCACCCATTCGGCTACCACGGCGGAACCCAAATGGTTGGCGGGATTTAACGGCCTCATCAACGACCCCATTCTCAAGAACGAGGTATCCGGGGCGTTACTGCTGGAAGTGGGAAATGGGTTGGATTATTTCGGAGCCAATGACGAGATTTTCTCGCCTGATAAGGAATCCCAGTTCTACCTCGCTTTGGCGAATCATTCTTTGCCCGTATCCTTTGATATTTCTTTTGCCAGGGGAAACATGACCTCCCGGGATACGGTTAAAATCAATGATGGTGACTTGCTAGGGGGCACGAAACAAAAACTGGAACATTATGCCGTCACTTTTCGTGATGCCGAAGTCGCAGCATCTTACAATTTATTCGACGCGTCTCTGGCCGATGACGGTGCCCAATCTTCATATATCCGATTATCCTCAGGATATTCTTGGAATGACTTTAATTTCTTTGAGGCCCCCTTCTCATTCAACTATTACAACAATCTGTATTTCAATACGGTTATCAACCTGTATGGCGCCAACTACAGCGACAAAGAATTAGTCGCCCCGCAAGGAATGGCTGCAGTTATTTCCTACTCCTACAATATGTCCAGCATTGTCCGAGGCGGATCTTTTTATGAGACTTTCGATTTCACCGGTAGTTACTTACGCCCGCGCTTTCGTGAATACTCGTTGCAGGATTTAGACCTTGGCGCAACCTATGGCCTCGGGCTTCCTTGGGCCGATAATGGAGCCTTGGTGATTTCAGGTTTTGCGGGCAGTATCTTGGATTGGAAATTCACAAACAAAGGGTTGTCTCCCGACACCTTAGATTCCTTTTTCTCCAAAGGGATGTTCCTTCGCGGTTACCCCTTCCTTCGCGACATCGAGAACTTGGCATTCCAGGGCGAGAATACAGTAAAGGTCAGCGCGGATTTGAATCAGCCGATTATTCCCGACATCTATAAGAGCGTGTGGGTACTGTTCATCGAAGATTTGTATGCGAATGTCTTCTGGGAAGCCGGTCGCACATGGAACGGTTCTTTTGGGTCGCCGCATCTTTTCGAGGCAGACTATTGGAATCCCAATCAGAAGCCCGATGGCTGGTATCAAAGCGCGGGTTGGGGCTTAAAGCTCAATGCCCGCGCCTATCATAACTATCCTTTCCTCGTCTATTTAGAAGCCGCCACGGCCTTTACAGGTTACCCTAATGGCAAAGGCAAATTGATCGAGCAGGATAATGTTAAAGTCCGCGTAGGCCGGGATACATATCTGGATACACATGCTACTCGTATCAGTTTCGGCGTGTCCTTCGGCCTCTATAATGGCCTACTGGGAAACCGAACCGAACGCAACCCTATGCGACCGGAGTCCCCTTTTGCCAAAACCCACTAATCAAAAAATCCTCTATGCTTACGTGAACGGAAAAATCACTCCGGCTGACAAGGCGGTGGTTTCGGTTTTTGATCGCGGCATCGTACTGGGAGATGGGCTGTTTGAAACATTAAGGGCCGTCGACCGTCATCCCCAGTTTTTCCATTTTCATTATCGGCGCCTAGAAAAATCCGCCCGCCGGTTACGCATCGCCCTTGAGATGGATGAGAAGGCTTTGCGGGACTTAGTTCAAAATCTTTGTCGCAAAAGCAAGCTGGAGGATGCAGTGGTGCGCATCACCTTGACACGGGGCCTATACCAGGGCGGCCTCGCCATCGACAAAACCATTTCCCCTAGTTTGATTGTAACGGTCGCGCCTGTATCGGGATTGCCCCCGGAGCTATATGCCAAGGGCGTTAAAGTGGCCATCTCCACTATCAATAAAGCAGCGGCTTCGGGGCTTGACTCTACGATTAAATCCATCAATTACTTGGCGAACATTTTCGCCAAAGCCCAGGCTGATCAAAAGGGTTGCTATGAAGCCATTCTCCTTGGCCCTCAGGGTGAAATCGCCGAACTCTCCACCTCGAGCTTTTTCTGCGTGATGGGAAATGAAATCCTGACGCCTCCACTTGGCACCGGCATCTTGCCCGGGATCACGCGACAGGTACTGCTACGTATGCTCAAACGCGAGCGCATCACCCACCGTGAAGCGCCCCTATTCCCCAAACAAATTCCCAAGATGTCCGAAGCCTTTCTCTGCTCCTCGGTACGCGGCCCCTTGGCCATACACAGTATTGACGGTCAAAAAATCGGAGATGGAAAAGTGGGCTCAGTTTATCTACGAATTCGGGATATGTATGATGCGGAATGTGCCCGTGATTTAGCGGCTGCGTAATCCATTCCATAGTTACAGAATAGGTGAAGAAAAAGTTGCGGCCCCGGGGAAGGGGGCCGCTGGTCCGGGGAGGACCGGGTTGGGATTGGGTTGTTGGGGATGAGGTGGACGACCAAGCGTCCAATTTTTTAATGCGTATCGACCGCGGTTAATAAGGTGGATCCATTTTTGTCAGCCTGTTCACGCTTGGCAAGCACTTCCTTGCCCCAGTCATTTTCGTCATCGTCTTCGATGTTGCCGGCCCAGATTCCCATCAAGGCTTCCCGAGCTTGTTTTTCGATTTTGGCTAAGCCGGCTTCTTCGGGAGTGGATTGTTTATCCCACCAAGCCAGACCCTGTTTGACCAACTCATTTCCCAAGTTCTTGCCATCCGCGAGAATCACTTTACCAATGACGCGTCCATCCGATTCGGTTCCCGTGATCTCGAGTTGAACGTCATTCATAAACGATTGGTCGGCAACAAAATGACGAGCCGCTCTGCCTTGAGCAAAATTTTTGGCAGGGCAATCTATTCCAAAGAGCTTCACATCAAAGACTTTGCCTTCGGTGAGAATTTCGACCGAGCTTCCGCCTTTGACTCCGACCACTTTGCCTTTAAGGTTGGCGGCGGGAATGACGGTAACAAGGCTACATAGGAGCAAGAGAGCTTTCATTTTCTTTTCCTTGAGAGCCGATGTCTTTGCATCGGCTGGGTTGACATTAGTTATATCGGGGATGTTTTACAAAACCTTTACACTTTCTTTGCCTTCGATGGAATTACACTCGACCGTGCCAATGCGCCCAATTACCGTTATTTCCTTAATATATTGGCAAAAATGGCCGTTCTGGGTTGAAATTGAAGCCCAATTTCATAGAGTTTTAGCCGATATTTAGAACAGAATTAGACCACTACAGGTGATGGCAATCACACTTGGCCTAAGCAATTTCAGTTTTTGGGATTGGGACAGCCTGTATAAATAAAATCTTTCACTTATTATTGAAGCATGAAGACTTGCGGAAAACAAAATCGAATGTGCTGGACGTTTTTGGTTCTGTTGAGTGTCATAGGATCCGCCTCAGCCCAAACCCTCCGCAGTCTCGCCCAGTCTCACGGAGTCTATATTGGGGCTGCGATTGGCTATGAGTTTTGGAATAGGAACGCCAATCCCAAATATCGAGAAACCATGATACATGAATTCAATTTAGTAGTTCCCGAAAATGCGATGAAATTCGATCTATTGGAACCACAACCAGACCAGTTCAACTTTGTGCAAGCGGACTCCCTCGTTGCCTTCGCAGAAAGAAATGGGATGAAAATCCGGGGTCATAATCTCGTTTGGCATCAACAATCGGGATGGGTCGAGAAAAGTGGCCTTGGTCGCACCGAAATGCTCGCAGTGCTCAAGAACCATGCGAATAAGGTACTTGGACATTATAAAGGCAAAATCTTGGAATGGGACGTTGTCAACGAAGCCATTGATGATAACGGAGGTAACTTGCGAGATACCTTTTGGCGGAAGGCGATTGGCGACGACTACCTCGATTCCGCTTTTGTCTACGCACATCAAGCCGATCCTGAAGCCCTGCTCTTTTACAATGATTATAGTGCGGAGGGGATGGACGCCAAATCCAACAAGGTATATAACTTGGTAAAAGGCTTTAAGGATCGCGGGATTCCCATTCACGGCGTAGGGCTTCAATGCCATTTCCTCAACTCCAGTTGGCCATCACCCGCGAATCTCGATCTCAATATGAAACGATTGGCAACTCTGGGCCTTAGAGTTTCTCTCACTGAAGTGGATTTTCGTATTAAAATTCCCGCAGATTCGGTATCGCTCGACTTACAACAGAAAAGCTATCGAACCTTATTGGGAGTTTGCCTTGCTAATGCAAATTGCAAATGTTTTCTCACCTGGGGATTTACGGATGCCTACTCTTGGATTCCAAACTTTTTTCCTGGAATGGGCGCGGCCTTACCCTTCGATTCCCAATACAAAACCAAACCAGCTTATTTTGGAATGCAGGAAGCCCTGGTAACACTTTCCATCAATCAAGATGGAAGCGCGCTCCACTTGGACCTTCACCCAAGAAAATTCTTTCTTGATAAAACAGGTGCAAACTTTTGTTTCAACACGGGGAGAGCGCATTTGAAAGCAAGTTTATTTAACACTTTGGGTCGTGAAAAAATGACGACGGTTAAATTGCCTTAAGTGGACTTTGGAAAGTGGCCACGGTCTTGTGAACCTTTTCAATTAGATCCTGCGGATAAAATGGCTTCGCCAAAAAACTTGCGCGACAATCTTCTACTTCTTGTTGCACCATCAAATTATTTGACAGCCCAGAAATGTACATCACCAAAATTTCCGGACGAATGATCCGGACGCATTTTGCAAGTTCACAGCCAGTCATATAGGGATCCATTTTTACATCCGTCAAAAGCAAATGGACCGTTTCCTGAAATCCATCAAGCAGAATCAAGGCTTCATCACTGTGTTGGGCTTTTAACACACGGTATCCGGATTTTTCCAAAATTTTAGACGCCATATCCAAAATCGAGGGCTCGTCATCGACAATGAGAATCGTTGCTGAGGATGCTGACATAAAATCCACCTTACCAATTAATATATACGCTATTGAAACTAATCCAACAAAAAACTACTAGCAGGTTAAAATTGGGATAAATCGTTTCAACAAAAACTGTCCCGTCCGATTTTCGAGAAAAATTCGACTATATGTCCAACGGTTCTAACTTTCAATTCCCTTGACTATCGCTTGCCCACTACAAGCATACGAGTATAGATTACCCAAGTGAGAAAATGCCCTTCTTGCACCTCCTTTTTGGAGCACAAAAAGGGTGATAGGCCTTAAACTAGGATTTTTTATGAGTATCGCCACAGTTTATTCTAAAATTACTTCAGCTCTTTGGAAAAACAATCCCGACAATGCCTTAGAAAAAATTAAAATTTTACTCCCCATCATTGGAGCTGTTGCGCTGACACTTGTCGTCCTGCTTTTTTTTTGGCCCCGCTCTCTTGAAAAAAATGGGCATCACCGAAACGTCGGGCACAATTCCCGCACTCAGGGGGCAGGTTGGCAATCAGACCCTAAGCCCTCACCACGCCAAGAGCATCAGGCACATAACATATCAGATACCGAGAATGAAACCAATTCCCGACCTAAATATAACGATGCTACCAATCGCAAACCCAAAGGGGACCAATGGTGGTATAAGTCGAATGAAAACCCGAATAAGGAAATGACCAATGGAGCCGCCCCTCAAAAGGGCTGGTGGTTTCAGGACTAGCACTACTCCAAGCTAAGTTGCCGCTCCTGACCCGAAGTGCTACTTTTGCGCGTCTGGCTCGTTTTTCTCAAGAATTTCGGGCACCAGTAGCTCAGCTGGATAGAGCGCTGCCCTCCGAAGGCAGAGGTCGCAGGTTCGACTCCTGCCTGGTGCACCACTTCCGCCGACATCCCCACATCCCCACATCCCCACATCCTTGACGTATCCTGGACGTATCCTTGATATCGAATATCAAGGACTTGCATTGATTGGATTTAATCCGCTTGGGCTACCGGAACTCTTTGGGAAGGATACTTTCGTCCCCGCCGGCTTTACGGTAGGATTTGAAAAATCCCTCCGCTTCTTTATAGTTGTGGAGTTTATCCGCATTCATGCCTGCATAATAATACACGGCCGCATCTTGCGGACAAACGACGATGGCCGAAAGACTGTTGGTCTTTCCAGCTTTATAATCCCCCGTTAAAAATTGGGCCTTTGCCATTCCAGAAAGCAAATCGCAAGAATTTGGGTTTGTCTCCAACGCCTTATTGAATAGGAGCAAGGCTTGGGCCTTTTTACCTTGGGTGATCATGGCCTCCCCTTGCGCTAAAATGGCTTTAGGATGGTTGGGATCCAAATCATAGGCCTTCTTCGCCAATGCCACCCACATGTCTGACCCTCCCAAACGCCGACGACTCAAGGCTAGCAAGGCCTCCACCTCTGCAGACTCGACCACTTGAAGAGACCTTTGGTAATAACTCTCCGCTGCCTCCGGTTTCTTCTGGGCCGAAAAGGACAGGCCCATTCCCATCAAGCCCTTGGCCTTCCATTCCGCCGAAGTTCGTTGTGTCAAATCATTAAACAGGCTGCGGGCGGCATCGCCTTCGCCTAGTTTGGCAAAGGCCAAACCGCAATAAAAATTGGCCTCTGGATAGTCCTGACGAAAACGAATGGCATCGTCGAATTGACTCTTAGCCTTCTCGTAGTTGTTCATTTCAAACCACGTCGCCCCCATTAAAAAATGGTATTCCGCATTACTTGCATCCCCCTTGAGGAGACTTTCGACAATGGGACGGGCCCGCATGGCATCATGGTTGGCAATAAATGCTTTGGCTAAGGCTGCTTTGGCCGGAGGTTCTGTCTGAGGGGAAATGGCGTTGGCGATGCGCATCGCCTCTTGGGGCCGATTGTTCAGAATGAGAGCATCTACGTAACGCAGGAGTAACTCCGGGGTCGGATGGGCAGCATAGGCCACTCCAAACTCCTTCACGGCGTCTTGGGCCCGGCCCGCCTGTAACAGGCATTCCGCATAGGCAACTCTACCTTCGGGAGTCAAGCGGCTCCGCACGGCTTCGAGCAAAGTCATCGCAGCACTAAATTCATCCCGTGAGATATAGATCTGGCTCAAAGCCTCAGCGTATTCGGCCACTGGAGCCATTGTCCAAGCCTTGCGATAATGATCCTCCGCAACACCGCCCTGTTGATTCTCTTCGGCATAGCGACCCAGCCAATAATGTGCGCGATGATCACCGTAGCGACTGGCCTGGGACTCCAAAAGTTTTTCAATTTCAGCCCGGTCCGAAAGTTTTAGCGAGGCTTCGGCTAAGAGCGCAATATTTTCGGCACTGGGTATCAATCGTTGCGCTTTCCATAAATTGGACGCGGCCTCGGAATGTTTTTCCGAGCGTTCGGCTATG
>JAYVCH010000020.1:0-6898 GCA_043750055.1 Fibrobacteria bacterium | reverse complement strand
TGTTGACTCAGAACGTTTCCTGACCCTGGAACCCGTAGCATATGAACTTACCTATCTCCATTATACCTTCTAGCGTCCGGTATTCCGGAATCGCAGTGGTGACCGCAGCTTTATTGGTTGGCTGTGGGGGCAGTGCGCCGCCTCCTGAACGCGAGCGCGAGAGAGAATCTTCGGCGCTTAAAAACGAAAATCAATCGGGCGAAAAAGGCGCTGGCGGTATCAACTTTCATTATACCAACAAGAGCACGGAAGCTCGTATGGATATCGATTTAGGATCGACGGATGTTTACCTGGAAATGTCCGGACATCCTGCGAAAACGGAGGAAGACGCACCTCTCGAAAAAGGTTCTGAAAAAGGTTCTGAAAAACAGGGGGCATCGCACCCGATGTCTTCAGACACGCCAATGCAATCCAATATGAGCCAACAGCAGCCTCAAGGGCAACAGGCTTATTCCCAAACTCAAGCGCAACAGAATCAACCCCAACCCGAACAGTCTCGCGCGGAACGATCCGCTCTTAAGTCCAAGCTCGAAGATTCACAAGACAAGTATTCACAGGATGAGCAGGGTAACAACCAAGATATCACTGCGAAAGTTTTACAGGGAATCCGAAAGGCGCAAGAATTATTTTATCAAAAACGCTATCCTGAAGCGTTACAAATGGTACGCCAGTCCCTGGATGCCCAACCCACCGCCGAAGGTCATGCCTTAGCGGGCAGCATCTGTTATATGATGGGCAAGTCTGGTTTGGCCCGCCGACATTGGGAAGATGCCTTGCGCCTCAATCCGGATATGCCTGCGGTTGTAAACATGCTGGAACGCACCCGTACACCTGGTGGTCGCGGTTCGCCCTCTCCTCGTCCCATCAGCTCACGTCCGCAGCCTAGGCCTCCCGCTTCTGTGATTGAAGCCGCCCAACCCTCGGGAGAGTCTGCGCCTTTCCCCGAAGAGATCAATGAAAATTCACCGGCAATCAGCTTTGATAAGGATGGAAAAATAAATCTTTCCGGTAACGGCGACGCTACGCCTTCCTTGCAGCCTGTCAACCGCCCTTCGCTAAAACATGCAGGTGGTGCTTCGTCCAATGTTCCGCGACCTGCCGCTCCTTCGGCGGCGGCACCTGAATCTGTTTCAGAGTCTGCACCTGCGGGAGATGATCAGGATGGAGTGGACGCTGAGCCTGCTTCTGTTACACCTGTCCCCGCTCCAAGCGGAATTGCTCCTAGCACGCCCACTCCCGAAGCGGTGCTTCCTGCCAAGGCTGCACAGGCTCCTGCACCCGGTGCAAAATCCGTAACACCATCGACTCCCGCTTCAAAAACGCCAACTGCCGGCACGACCAAACCCGTTTTTCCAACATCAGCTAAAGTGCCAAAGCCCAAGCCCGTGCCCGTCGATAGCTCGGGTAAAAAAGCTAAGGGTAAATAGACTCACATGATTTCTCTTTCAACCGTATTCGGCGTTATTTTCGGGTTCGTTATTATCGCCTTGGGTATTCTTCATGAAACCAAGGATTGGCAGGTATTTTTAAGCCCTTCAAGTCTAGCTATCGTATTTGGGGGTACCGTCACAGTTACCTTTATCGGCTACCGATTCAAATATATTTGGAACACCTTTATTGCCGCGCTTCGGATTGTTCTCAAACAATCAATCTCAGCCAAGAGTCTGGTTGGTGACGTAAAAACCGCCATTGAATGGCAGAAAAAATCCCAAGCCGAAGGCCAAGCGTGTTATGAAGCCATTGCCAAAGCCTCCAAAGACGAATTCATCAAATATATTTTCAACTTGGCGAGTACAGGCTATAAACCCGATGATATTCGCGAACTTGGAACAACCAGCATCGAGGAGCATTACTATCGGCATCTACAGGAATCGACCATCCTATCGGGAATGGCATCCATGACTCCGGCTTTCGGATTGGTGGGTACATTACTCGGTTTGATAGTGATGCTGGGAAAATTAGAGGATCCCTCCAAGTTGGGACCGGGCCTTTCGCTGGCCTTAACGGCAACTTTGTACGGCCTGCTTTTCGCCCGTTTTGTTTTCATGCCCGCTTCCACAAAAATCAAACAGACACTTAGCATTGAACGATTCCGACATTACCTCATCCTGGAAGCGCTGGTGTTAATTATGGAGAAAAAACCCGCGATGTATATACAGGACAAAATGAATTCCTACCTCGACCGCAAGGAGCAGTACTCCATGTTCGGGGATAAAGGCGGAGCCGCCAAGAAGGCCAAGTAGGCATTTATCATGGCACTCAACTCCCACCCCAATCGACATCGTGTCGCCGAACATGAAGGAGCCGAAGAAGATTGGCTCATGAGTTATGCCGATTTGGTGACTTTGTTAATGGCTTTTTTTCTCACTATGCTTTCCGTTTCCCACGTGGACCCGGTTTTATTTGAACAAATGAAAAAAGGCCTGCGTAGTGATGTTGGCAAGGATAAGGATGTGAAGACTCCCCTGGGCGAAATTAAACACGATTTAGATTCCTTACTTGCAAGCCAACGTAAACGGGGAGAAGTGTCAATTGACATGACGCGTGAAGGAATTATTTTGGAATTTTCGAGTTCGGCTATTTACGATCCTGGTAAAGCGGATGTAGGTCCAGCGGCTCGAGCCAATATCGACATTGTTTCTGATGCGATTAAAAATATCGAGTATTATAAATTCGCCATCGATATCGAAGGACATACGGATAATATCCCGATCAAGACCTTACAATTCCCATCTAACTGGGAGCTTTCCGTTTCTCGCGCGACCAATCTGGTAAAATATTTTATCAGTAAAGGAATTCCCTCCGAAAGACTGAAGGCCGCCGGTTATGCGGACACCAAACCCAAGTCCCCGAATACCGATTCAAGCGGCGCATCCATCCCGGCAAATCAAGCCAAGAATCGCCGCATCGTTTTAAAAATTCATTAAAAAAAATTCAGCAACTTTTAGCGTGTTTTTCGAAGCTGAAACTTAAGTCTTGTCCATCGATAGGACAGCGAGGAACGCTTCCTGAGGAATCTCAACGTTACCCACGGCCTTCATGCGCTTCTTGCCTTCCTTCTGCTTCTCGAGCAGTTTACGCTTTCGGCTGATATCGCCACCATAACATTTGGCGGTCACATTTTTGCGTAACGCTTTGATAGTGGAGCGCGAGATAATTCGACTCCCAACCGCGGCCTGGATGATCACTTCGAACATCTGTTGTGGAATCAATTCTTTAAGCTTTTCGCATAAGGCATTGCCCCAGTTATAGGCCTTGTTCTTGTGGATAATAACCGAGAATGCGTCAACGGGATCGCCATTTAAAAGTATGTCGAGTTTGACGAGCTCTCCGGGTCGGTATCCAATCAATTCATAGTCGAAAGAGGCATAGCCCTTGGAAACGGATTTCAATTTGTCGAAAAAGTCGAACATGATTTCGCCCATGGGGAATTCATATTTGAGGTCGACTTTTTCCGGAGTCAAATATTCCATGGTCTGATACATGCCGCGTTTTTCTTCCGCGAGCTTCATGACCGCCCCAACATATTCCTTGGGGAGGATGATTTGGGATTTAACATACGGCTCATCAATACCCTCATATTTTCCCGCATCGGGTAATTTACTTGGGTTCTCAACGACAAATTCGGAGCCGTCGTTCATCTGAACGTGGTATTCCACGTTGGGTACCGTGGAGATGACGGTCATGTTGAATTCGCGATCCAGCCGCTCGCGCACAACTTCCATATGCAAGAGTCCGAGAAATCCGACACGGTAGCCAAAGCCAAGTGCCAGAGATGTTTCCGGTTGCCAGGATAAGGCCGAATCGTTCAAGGCCAACTTTTCCAAGGCCTCGCGCAAATCTTCAAAGTCATCCGTATCCATCGGATAAATGCCGGCGAACACCATGGGGACGATATCTTTATAGCCTTGTAGCGCTTCGGTGGCAGGGTTTCGACGGTCGATGATGGTATCACCGATTTTCGTATCTTTGACATTTTTAATATTGGCGACGATATAACCCACCTCCCCCGCTGCCAACGATTCACAGGGCTCGCGAGTCATGGTCAAGGTGCCAATCTCATTGATTTCAAATTCCTTATCATTGGCCATGAGGCGAATTGGGGCCTTATGCTCAAGCACCCCGTCGAAGACACGTACAAATGCAATAGCGCCACGATAAGGATCAAATTTGGAATCAAAAATTAAAGCGCGTGGTGGTAATTCACGGGTATTTCTCGGCGGCGGAATTTCTTCAATGACGCGATCCAAGAGTTCTAAAATCCCAATGCCTTCTTTGGCAGAAACACGCAGGATACGGTCCGGATCATAACCAAGCAAGTCGCCGACTCCTTCAGCGATATCATCGGGATGTGCCGAGGGCAAGTCAATTTTATTGAGGATGGGAACCAAGGTTAAATTAGCATCCAAGGCCAGATAAAGATTACTTAAGGTCTGCGCTTCCATGCCCTGGGTTGCATCGACGACAAGAATCGCTCCTTCGCAAGCAGCCAAGGATCGGCTTACTTCATAGGTGAAATCCACATGCCCCGGAGTATCGATGAGATTTAGATAGTATTGCTCACCCTTATACTTGTAAAGCATCCGAATCGCATGGGACTTGATGGTAATGCCGCGTTCGCGTTCCAAATCCATATCATCCAGGACTTGGGCTTGCATGTCCTTTTTGGTGATGGTCTTTGTTAGTTCCAACATCCGATCTGCCAAGGTCGATTTCCCATGGTCAATATGGGCAATGATACAGAAATTCCGAATCCGGGATGGGTCAGGTCGCATGGGTTCCGATGGTCAAAAGAGGGGCTAAAGGTACGAAAGTCCCCCTACCTCGTCATTTAGAGTTACATAAGAGCCAGTCACACTTGGTTTTAGACTTCATTTCTTATTAAATTCTTGCCGTTATAGTCCTTTTTCCTCTGAAACGGAATTGCCATGATTAAAGCTTTTTCTCCCAAATTGATTTTGGTTGCGGCCTTGGGCCTCTTTTTCTCCCCTATGCACGCCGCCGAGAAAAGTGGTCGTCAGTTTAACCGGGATTTTAGCAAGGACAAACAAATTTTTGCTGAGATCAAGACCCATGAAGGCACGATGAAGTTCGAGCTTTATTTTAAGAAGTCTCCCAATACCGTCGCTAATTTCATGCACTTGGTCGATTCCGGATTTTATAAGGGCCTCACATTTCATCGTATTATCGAAGGGTTCATGGCTCAGGTTGGCGACCCCAATGGGGATGGTACGGGCGGACCAGGGTACAACATTGATGATGAACACAATGATTTAAAACACGAAGCGGGATCGTTGTCGATGGCCAATGCAGGACCCAATACCGCAGGATCGCAATTCTTTATTTGTCATATGGCACAGTCCCATTTGGACGGAAGACATACGGTATTTGGAAAGCTCATTAGCGGATTCGATGTTCTAACTCGTTTGGAACGCGGCGATCCGATCCTGGAAGTGAAAATAACTGAGGATAAGTAGGAGAAAGAAAACCCACTTTTAGTGCTTGCGATCTTAAGGTCGGCTGGGTTTTACTACTTTTTAAAGATAAGGGAGTGGTCTTACCTATGGCTCCGGCGAACAAAATTGCCAAATCCAGCAAACCAGTACCAAAGCCTGTTAAAAAGGGCGGCGCAGCCGTACCAAAAGCGGCCAAGAAAGACAAAGTGAAGTCAGTTCCTAAATCGACCGCAAAATCCAGTTCCTCTAAAGGTGCCAAAGCGACTCCTAAAAAAGTCCCTTCTGCCGCCAAACCGGTCGTCAAAAAACCCGTTTCAACTGTCAAAGCTCCCACTCCCAAGGCGAATCCAGTTTCCAAAAAACCAGCTGCTCCCGTTAAAGGGAAAAAAGAAGTCGTTAAATCGGCCTCCATCGTTAAGGGTGCTAAAGGTGTTCCCTCTAAAAAGCCTGCGGTCAAAGGCCACCCTTCCCCTGCCGTCAAAGCTGTCAAGCCAGTGGTTGAGAAGCCCGCGAAACCGGCTAAAGCCCAAAAGCCACCCAAGGCCGAAAAACCACCCAAGGTTCCCAGAGCCAAGTCGACCAAGTTACCGCCAGCCAAAGGCCCGATGGAAAAGGCCCAGCGAAGTTTGGCGGCCACCGCCGCTCGCGCTGCCGCCAAGGATAAAGTGCCTCCCACAAAAGCGATGGCGGCTGTTAAAGCGGCAATGACCAAAGCTCCCACAGTTGCTGATGTAAGGCCGGTGGCGAAAAAAAGTATCAAGGCATTCTTCCAAGAAGTGGGTGCGGGAACTGAAAGAATTATCAAACGTGGTGACAAAACAAATGCTTCTCCAGTTCCGGCAGATCTTCAAAATCGCCGTCGCGGTGGTGGTGGTGAAGAAAGTCCCGAGGAATTAGTGGAACGTATCGAACGTGAATTGGAACATCAACACATTTTCAAACGCAACATGCTCCGTCCGCAGCTGTGTACCAAATGCGGAATCAACTCCGTTTCCGAAAGATTCACCATCGACAAGGAATTGGGCTACTGTGATGATTGCGCAGAAATTCTCCATCTTGGAGAAACCAAGGAAGCCCGAAAAATCGACTTCCATTCCACCCTTTTGAAAAAGGATGGGGAGGGTGCGGCCGCATCGGCCGGTGACACTGATGATGATGAAGACGACGAGGATGAAGACGGTCCTTCGCCTTCGGTCCCTGAAATAGACGTCTAATCCAAAAACAAGCGACGCGTCTATCTAAAGTGAGCCTGGACTTGTCTGGGTTACGCGAGTATACTTGTTTACAATCCATGTTCCAGACAATCTCATGAAGTACAAGTTTAAAAAGCAGTTTAAACTGCTCTTGGGTTTGATTTGGGTCCTGTGCCTTCCTGTTTATGCTGGCTATTTCGATGACAAGCCATATCCCATTTTAACCGACGACATCTTTACGGCCGATGA
>JAYVCH010000019.1:0-4812 GCA_043750055.1 Fibrobacteria bacterium | reverse complement strand
GGAGAAAACGGGGTCTGTTGCAAAGCTTCTCGCCCCGCCTGCGCCATCCCAAGCCCCGCGGGCTTTTCTTCCGTGACACGAATATCATAGGCCTTGCCTCTTTGGTCCACACAAAAGGACAGCACCAAATAGGCATCCTTTTCCGCCACCTTAACCTCTGGAGGGAATCGAAAGGGCGGAGCCATAGTCGGAGCAGGTTTTTCATCCACATCCCCCGATTCTCCTTGCGCCGCTCCTCCTCCACCGCTGGGTCGATTGACAATATCGACGGGAACGGCAGCTCCAGACACCCCCCCCACGGACAAATCCATGGCAAATCGCGGGCCGGCTTTAGCTGAAGCCTGCACCGGCTTTGTATGCGCCGGTTCCTTGAGCTTTCGACGTGGGGGTTCGGTTTGACGTGCGGACTCCAAAGTTTTCATACTCACTTGAGCAACAATCCGTGGCTTTCCACCTCCATCCCCTTCGCCTCGAAGCATTTGATTCAATAGCGGTATCACCACCGTTACCGCCATGCTCAAGACCAATGCTACCAGGCCGATAAAAAGTTTCCGAATCACCTTCATGCTTGAAAGCCTCGCCAAGCCCTTTGACCACGAGGACATCGTCCACTTCGTGGTGGTAATAAAGTAGGGATCATATTCATTTCGACATCGCAGCGACCGAGATCTTTTTGGCGCCGGAAAGATTGCAAGCATCCATTACACTGACAAGCAGCCCGGTATTCGATTCCCTGTCCGCTATCAGAACGACTTCACCCAGAGCGTTTTCGACCAACATCCTGCGAAGTACGTCCTGCAAGCTTTCCAAATCGACTTGGCGTTCGTTGACATGGATGGTACCCTCGCGAGTGATGGCGACCATAATGCTTTGCCGATTGAGTTCTCCAGCCGATTGGGCTTGGGGCTTGTCCACGGTGACGCCCGTTTCCTTAGTCAGGGAAGAGGTGAGAATAGTGAAAATCAACAACACGAACACGACGTCGATCAAGGGCACGACGTTCAGTTCGAATCCACCACGTTTTTTGGTTTGGATCAGGAATGGCTCCATGTCAGACGCCTCCATCTTTGGGATGATAAATTTGGTTTATGAGCATGGTGATTCCATACTCAACTTGATTTTGTAGCCAATGCACTCGGCCTTCCAAGCGTTGGCCCAGCAGGATAAGAATAATAGCCAGCAGCAGTCCGCTTTGCGTGGCAATCAAGGCTTCGGAAATGCCTTGCGCGAGTAAAACGGCATTGCCGTTTCCATATTCAGTCATAACTTGAAAGGTATGAATGAGACCGCTTACTGTTCCCAGCAAGCCTAACAGCGGAGCGGCTCCCGCCATCACCCGCACCAAGGGCAGATGTCTTTCCAGATCAAAAAGAGCGAGCCCGAGTCGTTCGGAAAGTAGGTTGCGTATAGCAGGTTCAGAAAGGTTGCGATTATCCAGGGTCAGCGATAATCCATACCTAACAAGTTGCGGCGTGGATAGAGCCAATTTCCGCGCGCCCTCTAAATCCCCTTTTCCAAGCAGCGACTCTATCTTTTCAAAAACAGCATTGAGATCGCTGCGAAACAGCCCCGCTCCCAGGTCGAAATAGGTGGACAGGATCAGGCAAAATCCCCAAAACCCCACAAGTATTATGGGGATGAGAACGTAACCGCCCTGTTTCCACGTTTCGTAAATGATCATCCACATCGGCGTGTTACCCTATCAACCCTTAGGCCAAATTTTATTCAGAACTTCCAAGCTGCAGCTGCTTAGCGTTGCATTTATCGTATCGAGCTTCTCGTTTAAAAATCCGTGAATAAGGAGAACGGGAATGGCGATGGCTAATCCTGTTTCAGTATTGATCAGCGCCTCTGAAATACCGCCGGCCAGAACTTTGGGATCATTCGCGCCTAGTTGGTTCAGGACTTTAAACAAAGTCACAAGACCGCCCACCGTTCCCAAAAGGCCCAGGAGTGGCGCGGCCGCGCCCATGGCCGCGATGAGAGGTAAGCGTTTTTCCAAGGCTGGCACTTCGCGTAACAGGGCTTCGCGTACGGCTTTCTCCGCCGTATCCCGACTTTGATTCGCATGCGCCGCGATGGCACCCAAGGCCCGCGCTAAGGCGCTGCCGGAGCGTGCGCAAAAATCGCGCGCCTCTTTCCATTTCCCTTGATCCGCGAACTCGATGAATTTGGACATGAAGACTCGTGAATTGGTATTCTTGCGGGCGAAATAAATCAAGCGTTCTAAAATCATGAGCAGAGAGAGAATCCCAACGGCAAAAAGTGGATATAAGGTGACGCCGCCCGCTTTGAACCAATGGGAAAATTGAGAGGTGAGGGATTGCTCTTCCCCTTTGATGAACCCGGAGCCGACGCTCTTGTATTGCAGGACATCCATAGGAAAAGCGAGGGAAGCGGTTCCTTGCGCAGCTTTGGAAACAGCCGTGGCAAGAGTTGCATTGTAACCTTGTGCTAGGTCCGACCTCCAAACGAAGGTGCGCCCTTGAAGGTTACCGGTGCGAAGGAGGATTTGCGATTCTCCCTTCCCTCCTTTCTCCAATTCACCGACAAACACGGTGCCCAGTTGCAATCTCCACGCTTCTGCGGGACGCCCTTCCGAGAAAATGGCCTGACGAGAATCGACGGATTGGCGGGTTGTAAGGTCGGTTCGCAAAAGACTCACGGAAAAAAAGTCGCGCAGCGCTCCATCGGTGGCGGTATAGTCGGTTCCTTTATTGGATGCTGACTTACTCGCAGTTTTCCCTTCCAATAAACCACTCGCATGCGACAAACGCAAGGTTCTATCTTCGACGGCAATGGGAAAATCGGTGGCGAGATTTTCCGCCGCCCCATCGATGGATTTTTTCAAGGAGGCATTGAAGCCTTCCCAACCGGATTGAATCGCCGCGGCCTCATCGTCCTTGTCCTTGGTTTCATTGCGTGCCTTGACCAGTTCCTCTTCCGCGCGCGAAACATCGGAGGCGAAGCGCGCATATTTTTCTTCCAACGAACGAGACTTTTCATCGTTCTCTTTGGAATGAGCGGCATGTCGATAGCGTGCATCCCATCGTTCCGCTTCCTTCTTTTCCAAAGCCTCTAGTTTTTCAGCCTTCAAATTTTCTACCGAAGCGAGTTCGCGACGAATGTCTTCCAATGCTTTTCTTTTGATGGCATCGGGATCGTCTTTGGCAAAAAGAGGAAGCGTGGTCATGATGGCGCATAGGGCCGCGCCCAGCAGGTTTTTATTCAGGGAGTGCATTTATTTGCTTCCTTTCTCAGAAGTCGAGGGGGCCAGAGCCGCGCCTAAGGTTAGAACCACTAATTGAGGTGGTTTTTTGGCCGACTTCACTTCAATCGCGGTTCGAATTTGATTCTTTTCCGAAAAGCTTAGATCTTCACGCCATTCCCAATTTGGTTTTCCTTGGGCAGTGGACGGATTTTTTCGTTCCAAGATGCCAAAGAGCTTGCCTTCTTCATCCATGTACACGAGCCATTGATTTCCCACTTTTAAAACTTGGGCATTGATCAGGTCCCCATTTTTTCGTGTCATGGGCTTGTTCAGCAGGGCAATTTCATCTCCAGATTTGATCTCCTCCTTTATAGCGGAATTTAATCGGGCGAAACCTTCATCGACGCTGGCCCCGCCCGATTCCAAATCTTTACGCAAAGAATTTACCCGGTCCAGACGCGCTTCTTTGTCCCAGGGTAGGCCTTCATTGATGCGCGTGGCCAAGGAGTCGCAATAACCAGCGAGGGTCATGGCCAAGTTTTTCTGACGGGCCTTGATTTCTTCAACGGTGTTTTGATGACGTCCTTGTTGGGCACGCTCGGCATCGATTTTGGCTTGCGTGTCAAGCAACCGTTTTTGCAAATCCTGATTTTCCTTTTCCCGTCGCTCTCGATCCTTGCTTTGCCTTTCTTCGCTTTGGGTGGCCCGTGTCGATTCTTCACGCAGCAAGGAATCGGTTTTACCCAATTCGAAGTCAGCCTTCGCAATTTCCTTGCGCGTTTGCGTGAGATCAGCTCGGGCTTTTTGGATATCGGCTTCCAATTTATTCGAAGCGGCCGCATCTTGGGCATGAAGCGTTAGGGTTAAACTCATCGCCAAAAATAAAATGGCCGCGGTCAAAGCGGTTTTTCGCTCTGTAGGAAAATCCATCATTGTGTCCTTCTTTCGTTCCTTCATTTGCATAGAGTCTCACTAGAATGCGTCTTGCAATAGTCGTCGGCATGACGGCAAATTGTTTCGGAAAGACGCGGTTGATCCCGACAAAAACCGACCAAGCCCAAGCCACATTGTTTGACTTCAACAAGTCCGACTTGCCATTGATGATCGAGGCAATAGTCCCACAGCGCTTGCTTGGAAGGATTCTTGCCTTTGCTCTCTAGGCTTTTGGCTTTGGGATTTTTGCAAAGCGAAACGGTAGTCGGGTAATTTTCCTGCGCGCAAAAGGTGTTGACCGCGCCCGCTAGCAGCGCAGTGTCTTTTTTTGCAGAATCGGATACTGGTCCACAAGCTGCTTTCAAAGCGATATCGCCCTTGAAGTCCGCTTCCAAACATGCGGCAATGGCGTCTTGTTTACAATCGGGTGAAGTCCAGGCATGTTGGGTACAGTAGCTTCGATAATACCCACGGCAATCCTGATTGGAAAACCATCCCTCTTTCCGACAGAAGGCACCATGCACTTCAGGTAGTGAAAAAGATTTGGTCAACGAATCGACCTTAATAAATAAATCGAAAGTATCCGGTACCGCTCCCACAAAAAATCCCTGTCCGCCCGACACATTGAATATCGGTTTCACTCGGGACTCGGGGGGATTTCCATCACC
>JAYVCH010000018.1:0-6632 GCA_043750055.1 Fibrobacteria bacterium | reverse complement strand
CTGCGATGGATTCATGGAAGCGACAAATGATTCCTGTGAAACGTCAAAAACGGAGAGGCGACCCGCCGTAGGTCGCACTAATCCAGTGATGCAACGCATAAGGGTAGTTTTGCCCGCGCCATTTGGACCTAGTAAAACAAAGAGCGAACCCTTGGGAATATCCAAATCTAACCCAGCCAAAGCCTGCACGGGGCCGTGGCGAGAGGGAAAAACCACCTGTAAATCTCGAGAAGACAGGACCAAATCCGAAGATTGGGACGACAAATCTAGCCAGCCACGAACATAGATTCAATCAAAAGGTCCGGGACCTTTACCGAAGAGAAGGAGTCTGAATATTCTCTTGAGATTCCCCGAATAGCCAAAAGCATTTCAAAAAAATTTGAATTGAGGGTCACCTTATCCACGGGCTTGATGCGTTTACCCTGCTCGATCCAAAACCCTTGTGCTCCAATGGATATTTCTCCGGAGATGGCAGAACATCCCGAACCACCATCTAATTTGGTCACATAGAAACATTGAGGGAACGTGGAGAGCAAGTCCTCTAAATCCTTGTCGCCTTTATCAACGATATAATTGGAGAAACCTGTGCCGGCCTTGCCCGAATAACCCCGCGAGCCATTCCCAGTGGGTTTACATCCCGCCTTCTTGGCCGATTCCAAATTGTAGAGATAAGTTTGCAGCACGCCGCCCTTGACGATTTCAAGTAAGGAGGTCACCACCCCTTCGCCGTCGAATAGATGAGAACCTGGCGCACCGGGAATATGAGGATTGCAGGTAATGTTCAAACCCGGGACCGCTACCGCTTGGCCTAGCTTTCCCGTGAAGCGCGATTGACCTTTCTGAACTGCATCGGCGAAGAAAGGCGAACCGAACATCGACATAATAGAGGCACTGACTCGATTGGAAAATACCACGGGATAACTGCCGCTGGGGATGGACTCGGCGCCTAACAATTCAACAGCGCGTTCCACCGCTTTTTTTGCCATGGCCGAAGCATCAAAATCAAAGTTGCGGCCGCCATGGGAATAGACTCCCATTTTCTTGTTCTCGCCTTCTTTGGCCACTACGCCAATACCGGCACTGACCACGTTGGAACGCGAGGAGTACATTACACCGTTGGAATTACGCACCATCGACATGCCGGAACTGCGGCTCGCACCCAAGTGGGGAATATTATCAATGCGAATATCCGCCTCGCGCGCTAGGGCTTCCAACTCCAGCGCCAGAGCCTTCATTTGATCCAATCTAATGTCCTCAAGAGCAGGATTGTAGGATTTCAGATCAATTGTGGGCAGGGTGGCGGGTTGCGGTAAATCCATGTCCACCGGATCGGTGAGCAAGGTATGGCTCATTGCGTCTTTCACTGTTTGCGTGATCGCTTCCCGTGACATTTTTTCTGTGAATGCAAACCCTGGGCTTTTGTTCTTAAACAATCGAATTCCGATGCCCCGTGAATTCGAAATTTCCGTGCTCTTGACGTTACCTTCGAAAACTTCCAGGCCCATGCTCTCCGATTCGCCTACGACGGCATCGAATTGGTCCGCACCTAGACGCTTGGCCTCCACACACATAAACTCAATGGCATCGGAGGGTTTCAAGGATTGACCACCACCCATTACCGTGCTTCTAGCCCTGCCAGGATTGGTTTGCGAGCTTTCGGTTAAATCGGCTCCCGTTTTCTGAACCATCAGCGGCCTCCCACCAGAATGTTGTCCACCTTGATGGTGGGCTGACCCACCATGACAGGAATCGAACCAGAAGCTGCCCCACACATGCCTGCGGCCATTTCCAAATCGTCCCCGACCATGGAGATCAGCGGAAGAATTTCTGGCCCTTTTCCAATCAAGGTCGCGCCACGAACCGGTTCCATGATTTTTCCACCTCGTATCACGTAAGCTTCCTCGACGGCGAAATTAAATTCTCCCGTCGCCGGATTCACAGAACCACCGCCCATTTTCTTGGCGTAGATTCCCGAGTCAATTCCACCGATCATTTCTGCCACCGTCGAGTTGCCGCGATCGATATAGGTATTGCGCATACGCGAAACCGGCGCATATTGATAGGACTCGCGGCGTGAACTGCCCGTGATTCCCGATCCCGTTTCCTTCGCCCCCACTCTATCTGACATGTAAGTCTGCAAAATGCCATCTTTAATAAGAACAGTCTTTTGTACAGCATTGCCTTCATCATCGACGTTTTGTGAACCCCATGCATTTTGAATGGTGCCATCATCAATGGCTGTTACCGCAAAATGGGCAATTTGTTTACCAACCTTTCCAGCAAAGGGAGTGGCCTTGCGCCGCACTGCCTCGGTCTCCAGCAAGTGGCCGCAAGCTTCGTGGAAAATCACTCCACCAAAACCATTTCCCATCACAACCGGCATCTTACCACCTTTGACATAGCCTGCCGAGAGCATTAAAATCGCACGTTCCGCCGCCATCGTGGCATAATGCCCAATGTCTAACGTTTCGAAAAACTCAAACCCCCGCATAGTCCCGGGTGCTTCGCTGGCAACAAAAATTTCTCCATTGGATTCTGCCGTCACGTTCACTGTAAAACGGCTACGTGTACGGGTGTCTTCGGTCCACAGACCCTCGCTATTGCAGATGAGCACATGCGAGACCACATCCCCGGCGCGAGAATTAACCTGAATGATTTTATTTGAATAACTCCTCGCAACTTGGTCAGCCAACTTGATGAGGTCGAGTTTTTTATCCTGCCCGATATCCCGCGGATCCTTGGTAATAACATGCCGATTCTCAAAAATTTTACCGACCAAATTGACGGTAGGCGCGGAGGAGTGATTGATGACAATCCCGCGACTACGCGCAAGGTTATCGATCAGCTTGATGACATGGCTTTCTTCATCATTGCTGGTATGGGCATACAGAACTTCCGTTCCATAGACAAGGCGAATTCCCAAACCGTAATCTGTGCCAGCAGTGGCAGATTCCACTTTACGATCGCGGAAAGAAACGGAGGCGTTACGAGTCTCCTCTTCGAAGACTTCGACAAAGTCGGCTTTCCGGTCCAGACCGGCTTGAATAATGCGTTCGGCCTTGATTTTATCCATCGATTTTCCTGGGGGTTTTGTTTAGTCTTAATTTTCACCAGGGAATAGTGAATCCAACTGATCAGAAACATGATTCCCGCCTAGGTAGGGATCGGGCATCTCTTCCGGAATTCCGTTATTTTTCACTTCTTTCAGAGCTTCGCCAAGTTTGGACTTAGCCTGTCCCGCTATCATTTTCACGAGACCGAGGTTGGTTCTGTCGTCGAAGATCAACACCATGATCACGTCTTCATCCACTAAAGAGATGTGGATATTTTCTTTTTCACCCTGATGAAACATCACTGAGAATTCCGTCTCACCAATTAGAGTGGCGATGGCTTTGGTGGAAGCAAAGCTACCCGCCGCCAGAGCCGCAAGCGTTGTGACATTGATGTTTGGGCTGAAGCCAACTTGAGAAATGAGATTGCCGTCTTTATTGATCAGAAGCACATAAGTGGATGCGGACTCCGTAATCAGGTGCGATAGGATTTTATTGATCCGATCAATATCCTCTTTGTACAGGACGAAGTCGCCCATGACCTACTTGTCTTTCTTAAATAGGCCGTCAAAGAAGCCTTTTTTCTTCTCGGTCGGATTTGGAAGTTTTTTCGTTTTAAAAGAATCGTCCTTGGCCAATTCCTCATAGGTAGTCATGATGCCACTGGTATCGATATTCCCTGGACGACCTGGAACCGAATTTGGGCCAAGTGGAGGGATGGGCGGGGGCGGAGTCGCCCCTGAAGGAAAATCTTGAAAGGAGGCATTGGCATTTGGATTCGACAAGCTCGGAAATGGACTTTGATTTTTATTTGGCATCATTGGAAATCCAGAAGGGGGAGGTCCACCTGCGGGAAACCCTTGTCCTGAAGAAGGCGGAAACCCAAAAGCAGGCGCTGCTGGATTTGAGAATGGGTTGCTGGTAGGACCCGGTTGACCCGGAAAACTTCCAGGATTACCCTGGCCGAAACCACCAGGGGCTCCACCCAAAGCTGGAACCGCTCCACCCAAAGTTTGAGCGGGACTTCCAAAGGAAGGGGTCGACCCTCCCATGGGAGGAGCAGGTCTAGAATTTCCAAATCCTGGCGGGGCCGAAGGAATAGGAAATGGATTGCCACCTGGTGATTGAAAGCCAGTCCCCCCCTGCACAGGAGAGGCAGAGAGAGGGGCCTTAGTCGATCCGAAGCCTTCGACAAAAGGTGAAACCGGAATTCCACCGGTGGGTGGAACAAAACTGGGGATGCTGGAAGGATTCGTCTCTGGCAGTTTTGTTGGGCCAGGCTGTAAGTTGGGAAAAGTAGTTTTGGAGGTTGCAAATGGATTGGAAAAAGTTGGAGTCGTCGGGATACCCGCTAAACCCGGTGCCGGTTGAGGCGTCACAAAAGGCATTGGCGGTAACGAACTAGGCGGACGGGAAAAACCTGCCGAAGTCGGAAAGGTCGAATTTCCGGAGAATGGATTGGAGGGCTGAACGAATCCCCCACCCTGTAGGGGAGGATTTGGTGACTGCACATTCAGCGGAGCTCGAGTCCCGGAATCGGTAGGTCTTTGTGAAAAAGGTTGAGGTGGAGGCGTCGAGGTTTTGGCGACAGGTGTAGGCCTGGTGGCCGCATCCGGTGTGGCATCTCCGGGGCGAACAGGACGACGCGTTCCCTGGAAACCGGCATACTTGGCATTGAACTTATCTATGACCGATTTTCCAATTCCTTTGAGCGTGGTAAACACTCCTACGCCCGTGGCGGCCACGGCCTCATAATAGGGCAACCGCAACTTATTGAGTAAGGTGTTAAGCTGTTCCACAGAATAAACATTGGGTAAATCACGCTTGTTGTATTGCAAGACAAGGGGAATATTCTCAATGGAGTGGCCGTATTCACGCAAGTTTTCTTGGAGGTTGGCGAAGCTTTCCAAATTTTCTTGCAGCTTGTCCACTTGAGAATCCACTACAAAAACTACACCGTCCACCCCGCGTAATACCAACTTACGAGTGGCATTGTAGTACACCTGACCGGGAACAGTATAAAGCTGGAACTTAGTCGAAAAGCCTTTAATGGATCCTAAATCCAAAGGCAGAAAGTCGAAAAATAAGGTACGATCGGTTTCCGTAGCCAAGGACACCATTTCGCTTTTGTCCTTATCCGGAATCTTCCGGTGGATGATCTGGAGATTGGTGGTTTTTCCGCTCAAGCCCGGACCATAATAAACGATCTTGCAGCTTATTTCCCTGGTTGCATAATTGATAGATGCCACTAGATATTCCTTGGTTACTTGATTAACGGGCTCACTTGCGCGATTTCGACCCTGATCAATCCGGTATTGGCTTGGCTATCTGCCAAAACGACCAAATACCCCAATTCGACGACTTGTACAAAGAACTTTCCTTCACTCGCCTCGATCATGGTTTGCATCAGTGCTCCCGCATGGGCTTTGGAAACTATTTTGTTCGCCACCTGCTGTACAGAAACGATAAGGGCGCTGATGAAATCCGAAGGAACCGGAGATCTGAAATGGGAAAATATCTCGATCCCATCGGGACTGACAATACTGGATCCCTTGACGCCCTTGATCTGATTTATTTTCTCCAATATAGTAAGCATTCAGTTCAACTCCGTATGTAACCGCGTTCGTGTAAGAGCCGGGCAATGGCTTGGGCCCCGCGCTCTATCCGGAATTTGAATAATTCATAACTCCCCCTGGTACCGGCAACAACCAAGAAGAAAGAATTTGATAGCTCTAAATTGATAATCAAATGGAACCGATTTTCCGCAAAGCTAACGGAATGGTCCAAAGCGCCCATGCCTAAAATGCGACATTGCTTCAACGATTCTAAAAAATTAGCTAGAAAGTAGGGCGCTTCGATAAATAAAGTTTGCTGAGTCTCTTCCCCCGTGGCAATAACCAACCCTTCGTGACTGTAAAGGACAGCTCCGGTGATGCCATTGACTAGGCTTAGATACCCAAGGCATTGATCCAGGTCTCTGGATTCGGCCAGCTTGTTGATATCCATAGGCCCAGCTTCGGATTTAATCATGAGGGTGGGCCTCCAATGCCTGTGAGGCTTGATGGAAAAGGGCTTGGGCAAAAGAAGCTTGTTTCTGGAAAATGTTTTCGGCCCGCACCATGGTTAAAAGGGACTGATTGATATTTCCTGTAATCAGTTCAAGATACTCGGCCCCTAAATTCAAAGACGTGACGGTCAGGTTTTGAAAAGAAAAACAAATTTTATGAATATCTCCACCGTCAAGCACCCGACAAGCCGTCGCCAGAGTTTCAGGCAGTAATTGCGGCAACAAAGTTATCAAAGGCCCCAGTTCCGGATTATTACAAGCCGATTTGAATTTATTTTGGTCGCGGTTTCCCAAGGCCAAGGCATAGGTATTCGCTTCGGAAGCCAAGCCCTGATAGGCTACAAAATCCCTTTCTGAGATTTCGGAGTGGGAGATGGTGGAATTCCCTTCGGGTTTGGAAACTGGACTTTGCATGGGGGTTAAAGGGGAGTCCACCTCGGAGGCAACGGCAATGAACGACTTGGTGATTCCACCCTCTTCGGATCCAAATGCCAAAGGCGCACTCTCCAACTCAT
>JAYVCH010000017.1:0-6165 GCA_043750055.1 Fibrobacteria bacterium | reverse complement strand
ATATAAAAGGTGGAGATATTTCGCAGCTGCCTTAGTTGCCAAATGCGGTCGCGTGCGCTCATCTTCAAGCGAAGGACGTGTTTCCCAATCTACCGGGACCCTTAAATCAAAATCCCTCGCTGTTTCCGGAACCATTTGCCATAATCCCCGAGCAGAGTTTCCGCTTAGTGCATTAGAGTCCAGCAGACTTTCTTGCATTGGGATATAAAGAAAATCCAGAGGCAATTTCATTTTAGCCAATTCCTGGTGGATCATTGCTTCGTATCGCGGTTTTCGCAAAAAGCATTTCACCAAAGTAGCGCGGTTGCCAGGTTTACAGAAAAAATCAATTTGTTCTTGCACGCTGCGGATAAAACTTTCGGGCACAATGAATTCTTTTTTACCCAACTCCTCCAGCACTAAATGAACGTCGGCGCCTAGAGGGTTGCGGTATGTTGGAACCCGGTCGGGAAGCCGAAGTTTTTCCCGGATTTGGAAAAGTTGTCTTTCAGCCGCCAACAATTTATTCAGCAAGCTCACTTTTTCTGCTGAACTTTTGACACCATTTCCGACAACGCCATCCAATCCAATTTCCAAATCATGGATCTGACTCAGTAGATCGCTCTGCTTTTTAAGTTTGGATCGGTAACTGATATTCTGATAGCCCCACACGGAAACGACTGCGAATAATACCGCACCCGATAGCGCTCCAATCCAGAAAAATCGTTTCCGAGCACGCGCTACCGTACCACTCATTCCAACGAGCCAATCGGCAACCTTTTCAGCCTTCACGCCACCCTGAAGCATTCAAGACAGACGTCCCAGGTGGAGGACAAGTCCTCCTCTTTTTTCCCACGGCCGCGCCGTGTAATACTTCCAGGAAAAACCTTTTCAAGATCCCTCCGCGCCAGTACCCAATAATACCAGCATTGAAGGCGCAAAACAATCATCCGTTACAGCGGTAACACAATAGTCTGTTTTTTCGGTTTGGGCTCATCAAATAAAATAAAAAGGATTCCAATAGTACCGGCAATTGCCACAGCACCTCCGGTAACCCAATAGGCCGTCCGCGACTTTGATTTTGGTTTTTCCGTTACGGCTACGGACGTTGAACTGACTGGGGTAGTCACTGTAACGGGCTCCACTATGGGAGCAATGGGTTTCGGGCTTGGACTTCGCTTTGCTTCGGAAGCTTCTTGCACATTTCGAAAGATGAGATCAATCAAATCACTTGCATACATATCCAGAATTTTGGCCGTGGGTTCGATATTGATGAGTTGGGCCATGAAGTATCGCCCTTTTTCCCGGGTTGTGGCCGAGGCTGCATACATCACTCCTAAATGTTTGAAGGCAAAAGCACTGTCACCATGGGACATGGGCAACTTCGATTTCAAATAGGTCTCAATCGCCTTGGTCGCCTGACCGAAATCGCCATCCAAATAAATCAAATGAATTTTTGCGGTATCTAATGCAACGACCTCGGGTTTATTCGATGGACTTTTGGGTGATTTGGCTCGTGGTGCGGCCGGTGTTGATGAGGGTGTTGATGAGGGTATTGATGCCGGTGTTACTGCTAGTTTTGTTGCTTGTTTTGTTAACGGTGGCTTTGCTTCCAGAAAATCTTCGGGAGAAGTGGCATGGAGAATGGAGTTAATAAATATGAACATTAGGAAAATCAGAGCTACAGAAGGAATAGGTCTATGCATTTTAAAAAATTAGTTAATTCAGGAAAAGGGGCTGTGTTCCCGATCACACTGTGGTTGATCTTAAAACTTATTCGTCTGGCGACAAAGGTTGGATCAAAGTCGTATCAGGCACGGCGGGTCCCCTTAACATTTCAGACACGGATGGTGCATTGCTTCCCGGACTCTTCGGCACATTAAGGGAAGTGGGAACCGGAGGTAACCGTGATCGTACCATCTGTGCTACCACAGGGAAGCCATCCGGACGTCCAGGATGCTCGCGAGGCGTTAAAAGCAAGGGCATTAGACTAGGGCGCATCATTTTGAGAATCTGAACCGGTAGAGAACTGGTAAAGCCATACTCTTTAGCGACCTCACCATGAACGTGCGCAGTTAAAGTTCCAAAAAAACGATCTCCCAGGAAAAAAACGAAGGTAGCTGTGCGGTTAACGACCCTGGATTCTAAAACTTGACCGCTTTTATTGACGGTTTCAAATCGTTGATCCCCAGTTCCCGTTTTTCCACCTAGCGGAATATAACCCCCTTTTTCCAGAGGGAAGGCCTTATAGCCCCGCACCGCCGTGCCCTTTTCAACAATATCCAACAGTGCTGCTTTTACCGTTCTACATATTTCTGGCGCTAACAGCCTTTTGTATGAGGTATCATTCGCTGAAAAGTGAGTTTCGTAGGGTGTCCCTTCCGCAAAACGCAATCTATTGATAAGGATAGATGGGTATTTGATTCCGTCATTTAGAATGACGCCCACTAACTCAGCCAGAGCATTGGGTCGATCAGCCGAACTACCGATAGCGGTGGCAAAAGAAGGAACAAGCGAACCGAAGGGGTAACCTAGACGTTGCCAGGCCCGATGGATGTCTAGAAAAGCCTCAATTTCCATAATGCCTCGTATCCGTGAATCCTGGGCCGTTTTATGGCGAGTCTTAAATAACCATTGATAGGTCTCCTGCACTTGCGTTCGACTTGCCTCTTTCACCTCGGTCCAATTCGCGCCTGGATGTTCGCGCAAATAACCCACAAGCCATAGCTCCAAGGGATGGACTCCAGCAATAAATCCCCGGTCCGCCAAACCCAAATTTTCCTTGAAGAACAAGGCGTACAACAGATCCAATTGCTTTTCAGGGTACAAAGAGTCACCCAATTGGTCCCTCATGAATTCTCGATAAACCTTTGCATCCGCTTTGGGCTCCAAAGACAAATACGCAGTCGCCAGGCGGCGAGGTGCGGGCCTAAAATTATGGAAAAATGTTTCCGTTATTTTTTCCCGATCAAGCGTGTGGTACTTACGGAAGAATCGGCCCAGGAAAACTTGCCCTTCCTTTTCGGCGAATTTGGAAAGATAAACTTGGCGCTGCGGGGATTCGGAAGAATCAAAAAGCATGGCTCGCGAAACCGGAGCCTCACCGATATAATAGTTGACTACATCCCGCATCAAACGAATGAACACCAGATTGACCGAGCGGCGGAAAGCCTGTTTAATAGATTGAGTGCCGCCTTCATCCGATTCAAAATTCACAAAGGTGTGCATACCTCCACCGGTAAAAAAATGTTCCGTCGTATTTCCTGAATACTTTCGTTCCATCGCGGCATCTAACATGGTTAAAAGCGATGCATCTTTGGCCGTTGCTAGGTAACCCGCCGCCCACTGAGTCAAGGGATCGGGGCCATTGATCTCCAATTGCCTATTGGATTCGGCGGGTCTTCCCGCCAATCTTCCATGAAGATCCTTGATGATTTCCAAATAATTGACCAAAGTTCTGAGTTTGGCTGTCGATCCCAAATCTAGCTTGACGCCCTCGTTGATATTAAGTGGCTGTTCATAATTGTCAGCCTGAACTCGAAGCAGATTCTTTCCATTTACGGTTTCGTAGAGAGTGAAACTGTAAATTATATTCGAAGGATCCCCTTTCTCCAACAAGCGAAACGCATGCAAACCGCTGGAGTCCACAAATTTCGGTTCAGCAAGATGACGAAGAAATTTCACCACGTCCTTTTGGACACGACCATCTAATGTGGTTCCTACAGTTAGATCCAACCGATCCAAATCATAAAGCCTTGGGAGACCCAGCATCTTTCCTAATGTGTTTCTCACCGAATTGACATGCTTGCGCTCCACAAAAACGGCGGGGAAAAAGGCCGTCGCCCGACGCATCAACTCAGGCTGTGAGCCTATGACCGCGTCCCTTAGTTGTGGACTAATCACGGCATTACGAGCCATAATATCCGCATAATTTTCTCCAATAGATTTTAGGGCATCGCGATGTTGCAACAGGTATGAAGTGGGACGTCGGTGGGCGATAAAAAGATTTAAAACCTGACGATATCCCCTACCTAGCGCTTGCATATCGACACCCGTATCGATTCCGTTTATTCCGGCGCCACGACTTTGCGGGTTCACTAGCATATGACTAGTCGCATCCATAGAGGCACCGTACCAGGCAAGTAACCCATCGGAAAGTCCATTCACTTCGCCATAGCCAGGCAAAGCGGCCAAAGGAACTGTATTCACATACTCAAGCAGAATATGTTTTCGGGCTTCCAAGGTGTTTTCGCCATATTGATAGGCGCGGAGACTGGCGGAAAACATTTGCCGGTATTTTTCTTTAGGGTCAATGGTACGTCCTTCTTCGGAATGCTTGTATTTTTCAAGCTGTGTCGCCAAAGTGCTACCGCCCGATACATTCCCAGGTTTCCCTAGTTTTTGAAGCCCCAATTCAAAAGCAGCTTTGAACATTCTCGACCATTCCATGGCAGGATTTTGATACGGGTGTAAGGAATCGAGTAAATTACGGTTCTCAATGAACAGCAATGTTTTCACAACAACCGGAGGAATAGAATCGAAAGCTCGGAAAACCTTAAGTGGATAATTCACCGTGAACATGGACTGGCCACGAATATCCAGGAGATTCAATCCTGCCTGCGTTTTTTCTTGATAGGTCGGATAAATCCCGCGTTGCGCAAGGCTCAACATCATCGGTGAAAACCGAGATTGACTTTCTATTTGAAAACCGTGTTCTCTAAGTGACTTGGTGAATTCGGGGATATGCATATACCCTCTCCGCTCATCGGTAGGACCTTTATCTGGAAAAATGATTTTGGAACTAGCCCCAGGTTCGAGGGTGGAAAAACATTTTTTAGCTAGGTCGCTAAAGTATTTCGCTTGATAACGAGAAGTTGACATTTCATAAACCATAATTCCGGCCGCCAATAATCCCAACCCCAACACAAGTGAAAAAAACCACAGGATTAATCGGCGATAAAATCGGCGTGAACGCAAAAAATCTATCGTCGTGAATGGGTCTCTACTGACCATTAATTACTTGTTTGATCTATGATGGTTGGAGTATATTGTAATGGCTTCAAGTTTAGGGTTGCGAAGCCTAAACCTGGGAACTCTGCCATGGCTAGGGACGGGAAGATGGTTATTGACGACGATTCCGATACTTCGGCCACAACTCCCATGGGCGTGCAACTTCTTTCTTTTCTCTGCGGACTCGTAGTGGCCGTACTTGGATTCAAATCGGTTCACCAAGATTATCGCTCTATCCATAAAATAAGTCACATTGATGAATTCAAACAAACATATGGAAAATTTATTCAGGTCAAAGTCCGCCGAGATTCCACCGGATCGGAACAGGAATATTACCCGGATGTGCTTTACGAATTTTTCATAGATGGCAAAAGTATTTGGGGATGGAGGCTTTCCTATGAGGAGCGCCCACATCCTAAAGAGTATTGGGAAGAAAGACTTAAGGGTTATAGCCCCGGTGCGGCAGTGAAGGTTTTTTACGAGCCTGATTATCCCAAGGACGCGGTTTTGGAAAAAAAGGTCGAAGGCCAATTCCGAACATGGATGAAAATGCTATTAGGCCTCGGATTCTTCTTCGCGGGGCTAACCTTGCTAATCCTACCCGCCTCCAGCTGGATTCAACAGGCCCTTACGCCCAAAAAGACCTGACTGTCCTCAAAAAATGAACCCAGCCATCGCCGCGATCACGACGGTTTTAGCCTCTTTTTGTTTTGTTTTATCCAAAGAATTTTTTCCAACATTAAATCTGAGCTGGAAGGATCCCAGCCCCCATTCCACACCGCCCCCCACACAAAAGCTCCATTCATAATCGACCAGATTTTCTTTTTCAATCAGGGAAGGCGTTTCCTCAGGAGTGACTGTCCCACCGCTACCGATGTCGATGAATTCGGAATACGACTTTTTGGAAAAAATGTAAGCAACTGAAGGTCCGCCAAAAAAAATCGGAACTACTTCATTCCCCGTTGGCGCCGTGATCTTCAACATAAAAGGGATTTCCAAGGTTTGTAATTTGATAGTATTCACCTTGGTTCGCTGGCTGCCAATCTTAATTGGATCGGGTTCATAAGTTCGAATCGCTCCGCTCTTATCCACATAGAGAAGGTCGGTTTCAAAACCTAACAATACGGGAAGGTGAAACGCCAGGCTCAACCCCGTGGTTGGCCAAATGTTCATGTC
>JAYVCH010000016.1:0-16098 GCA_043750055.1 Fibrobacteria bacterium | reverse complement strand
TCTTCCCCCAGGTCGCTGCGGTAATAAGCAATAGTGGCCTTTCTAGACAGAGAGGTAAAATCAGCGAATAAAGTTGCGGCCTGGCCGGTGGAGTGAAACATTCCTCTTGAAACTGATAACCTGGCACGACGTACCCGCTCTCCCAAACTGGGATGCGTATCAAATGGTTTGGTTTGGCCCTGTAACAACGTGCGCTCCATTTTGCGGCGTACCTCGGGAATAAACACTCGCGTATGAGCGGCGACAAGTTCGGGCAAGTCGTCGGCCAGACAACCCTCGCGGAGGGACATGCCCAAACTGCGATTGGCCAGACCCCAGGCTGATTCCAGAATTTTAGCTTCTAGAACCATGGATGAAAATACCTCCCCGCCAACAATCCGGACAGAAGAATGATCGGCCTCGAATTCCATTTGTCTAAGCAGCAGACAACTGGTGGCTTGGCCCAGATGCATATGTCCAAGCATTATTTTTTTTGCCATCCAGGAACATCCTTTGGCGCTCCAAAGGGGTAGGATGAGGAAGGGATCGACACGATACCCACTTTGAGTATTTCCTTTTAGCCACCCTTCTTCACAAGTTGCGGCGATGGAAAACCAATTGTTCATGGCTTTAATTCCATGCACAAGTCGCATCGCCGAGGGTTGGCGAAAATGGCCCATTTCATGCGCAAGCAAAGCGGCAAATTGTGCGAGATTCAATCCACGAATCAAAGGCAAGCCAAGGATGAGTTCCAAACGACCCCTCCAAAAATGGGAAAAGCCTCGTGCAAAGCGTGCGCTTGCATTGACTTCCATATTGACGAGAATACCTACAGGCATGGGGGATCCCAAGGAGGAACATACCTGTTGGACGAATGCAAAAAGCCTCGACTCTTTTTCTTTACTCAACGCCAACTCAGACTTGGGAGAAATGCCAATAGGCAATAATGGGCGAAGAGTAAAAAAAACCATCATGCTTAAGAACAGGGTGAGTGATACATATAGAGTCGCCATCGCCAATTCCAAATGAACGTCGAGAACCCAAGAGGAATGTAGAGTCACATGCTGGTAGAGTAGCCAACAGAAACTTCCGAGAATCGCGAAATAACTTAGCGGTAATAAACAAAGAGCGATAGCGACACTCGTGATGCCAAGGGCATAGGGCCATGAGAACGGATCTATGCCGGCTTTTTTACGTTTAAGAATCGGTTTGGACCCATTTTTAGGCAATAGAGATATGGGTTGCATCGAATTATTGTAGAGGTTTTTGACCTCTTTTGCAATGTAGTTCGGCGATATTTGGGCCCTTATCCTCTATCTTCCCCAATAGCTCCTCAAGTGTGTATTGAAAAATGCTGATGATTCCCGTACAATCAAATTTGTTGGGTGGAAAAATGTCAGAACAGTCAGAATCAAATTCGCCAACCGCGGCCAACGATCCTCGGCAGGTCGCTTTCGTTGGCCTGAATCGGGAAACCACAACCCTACTTCCAAATCTGATGGACGTAGGTGGACTTCAAGTGATTAAAATTCTTAATCCTGATTTAGAAGACCTCAGCCGGCTCACTCAGTATCCACATCTGTCGATCATCATTGATACGACACATAATCCTACCATCGCTGCTCGATTACGCAAGTTACCGTTGAAAAAAGTTGATGTCATCAGCGGACTAGGAGCACGGTTACTCTTTTGTGGTGTCGGGAAAAGTTCGACCGCAGAAAAAGAAGTCGTCTTGCGAAGGATGGAAGATATCCGCGAAGCCGTTTGCCTTACAAAAAACAAGGAAGAAATTCTCAAGGTCATCTTGAATACTGCAATGAGAACCGCCGGAGCGGATTGCGGCTCCCTCATGCTGCTTGATCCGTCGAAGCGACATTTCACTATTGAGGCCTCTTCAGGGTTAAGCGAGAATGTGGTAGTTACTGTCATCCAACGCGCGGGCAAAGGAATTGCAGGAACGGCATTGCGACGCGGGGAACCGATTCTATTACAAGGAGCGGTAGACCGAAAAACTTTTTGCGTAGAATATCAAAAGCCAGAAATCACATCCTCCATTTGCTGTCCGATCCTTTATGGAGACGAGCCCATCGGCGTCTTTAATATAGCCAGCAAAAATCCGGATCGTATCTTTGGAGAAGAAGACGTAGCCTTCCTAAACGATTTGGCGGCCCTTACGGCCGAGGTGATAAAAACGTCGAAGGAAATGGAGTTAAATCAACACTCCAACTTTAACTTGGGATTGATGAATAGCGTTCGAGAAATCCTGGCTATGAAATATCGTTTCGAAGAACGCATGAATCTTCTTCTCATGAAAATCGCCAATGCTCTGGGAGCCAAAGAATGCACCTATTATGAATTTGATACAATAGCAAGATCGTTTATCGCCAAATGTTCGAGTTCTATCGGACTGAGTTTACAAAAGGACCGTCCCTTGATACTGGATGATTTTTTTGCTCATCGCGTGATTAAAACTGGCAGTACTTTCTGTGTCAATGCCACAGGTAAAAGTCCTCGCAGTAAAAAGTGGTACATCCTACAGCCCCTCAGGTCCTCGGGAAGCGCCGATCCGGTGGGAACCCTATTCATCTTTTTACAATCCGAGAAAAATCATTTAAAAGTCGAAACAGCTTTGCTTCGGAAAATTGGAGAATTGTTATCGAGGGAAATAAGCAAAAACCGCGACATGGAAACGATCAAAAGCCAATCTTTAAAATACTCCGCCATATCACAATTCTCCTTCGACATTGCCAATGCTAAGTCACTGCCGGGACTTTCCAAGATGATTTTGTCCAATATCGGTTTGATTTTGGAGGCAGAAACCTGTGTGTTACGTCTAAGAAATTTGGTCGAGGAAAATCTTGAGGTCTGCGAGGTCCTTGCGCCGGGAAAATCGGCTTCAATGGCAGGAATTTTGGAACTGGATGCGGCCTTGGCGGCCGACCGGACTCCTGGAAAAGGAGTGCTAAGAATTGAAGATCTAAGCCAATCCGAATATGCCCGGGAGTCTTTGGGGGGGCTGTCCGTGCTGACGGTGGGAATTGAAATCAGCGGCGAAATCCTGGGGACGCTTTCCCTTTATAACAAACAGCCCTTGGATCATTCCGTCGGAAGAATTTTTTCCGAATCGGATCGAGAAGTGCTCTTAAACTTCGCCTTACAAGTGAGCAAGGGACTGATGCGATTTTTTCCTTTTCCCGCCCTATCGACTAAAGAGAGCATCGCAGTGGTCTAAGGGAATTACCAAATCTCGAAATAAAAAAATAGCGGTATCCGATTCACCGGATACCGCTTTTAGAGACAACCTGGTTTCGGATCCGGATACCAAATCCGTTCCTTCCCCTTTTAAAGGAAACTACTCGCCTTCGAGCTTAACCACATCCCCAATGGTGGTGGGGTTGTTTTTGTGAGCAGCAAGATAGGTTTTCCATTCCGCGTCTTCCTTGTTCTTGAAATAGTCCACGACGCTGAGCGTTAGCTTGCGTGAGGGGCCATCTACTTCGATCACGGCAGCGGGAACCTCGTCATCAACCTTAAAGGCATCGGCGGGGCTACGTATGGATTCCGTTGTCAACTTGGACGTGGGAATGAAGCCTTCGAGACCGCCGGGAACTTCGACGATAACGCCGCGTTCTAGAAGACGAACGATCTTGGTTTGGACTTCCTTGCCAACCGGGAACTGCTCGGCGACGACTTCCCAAGGATCTTCCGAGGTATGCTTCATCGAGAGACTGATGCGACGCTTTTCCTTGTCGATGGCCATGACGATGCATTCCACTTTGTCGCCCTTTTTAAGGACTTCAGAGGGATGGTTGATCTTCTTGGTCCAAGACATATCGGAAACATGGATGAGTCCATCCACGCCTTCTTTGATTTCAATGAAGGCACCGAAGGCAGCCAGATTTCGGATTTCGCCGGTGACCTTGGAACCCACGGGAATTTCATCGTCGATATGTTGCCAGGGATCGGGGGTTGCCTGCTTGAGACCGAGCGAGATTTTCTCATTTTCGGCATCCAGCTTGAGCACGATAGCTTCGATTTCATCGCCCTGATTGAGCATCTGGGAAGGATGCTTGATATGCTGAGTCCAAGACATTTCGGAAATATGGATGAGGCCTTCGACGCCTTGATCCAATTCCACGAACACACCGTAATCGGTGATGGAAACAACCTTGCCCTTAACCTTGGTACCCTCTGGATACTTGGCGGCCACATCCTCCCAGGGATGTTTGGTCAATTGTTTCATGCCGAGCGAAATGCGCTCTTTCTTTTCATTAAAGTCGAGCACGACAACCTTGACTCGGTCGCCCAAGGAAACCACCTCGGAAGGATGGTTCACGCGGCCCCAAGACATGTCCGTTATATGCAACAATCCGTCCACGCCGCCGAGATCGATAAAGGCGCCGAAATCGGTGATGTTCTTGACCACGCCCTCGCGGACTTGGCCCTTCTCAAGGGTGTCGATGATTTCGTCGCGCATTTTCGAGCGCTCTTGTTCGAGTACCACTCGGCGAGAGACGACGATATTGCGACGGATTTTATTGACCTTGATGACCTTGAAGTCCATCCGTTGGTTGATGAGAGCGTCCAAATCGGGAACTTGACGAAGATCGATTTGCGACCCGGGAAGGAAGGCTTCGATTCCAAACAAGTCCACAACCACGCCACCTTTGATGCGGCGAGTGATGGTACCGGTGACGATCTCTTCTTTTTCAAAGGCTTCACGAATGCGTTCCCAGACGCGCATGAAGTCGGCGCGTTGCTTGGAGAGAATGATTTGTCCATCGGCGTTTTCGACCTGTTCCAGGTAGACGTCGATGACTTTACCAGGAGAGAGATCGGGCTCGTCCTTAAATTCCTGACGGGAAATGATTCCTTCAGATTTAAAATGGATATCGACAAAAACGTCGGTGTCAGTGACCCGAACGACCGTGCCCTTGACTATGCTGCCTTCGGCATAACCCATCAGGGTGGATTCATAAAGTGAAAGTGTTTCTTTACTAACAATAAATCCTTTGGAGGCGGTCTCATCGCCAAATTCCAGAAGGTCGGCTTCACTGCCGTATAAAAGTTTGGATGACATGGATGGTTTTTCCTCGGCAAATAAGGGTTCAATTCCGGACCCCGGAATAATTTCTTTTCGCCGTAAGACGGCTTGATTTGGCTCTTTAGGGGAGATTGTTCAAGACGTGGCGCACAATGATAGCAACTTGCTTTTCAAACGTTAACCCGCTGGTATCTATTTCAATCGAGTCCACGGCTATCATCAAAGGGCTGTGTACCCGACCGGAATCCTTGGCATCGCGCTCGGCAAGGTTGTGTAAAACCTGACCATAATCTCCCGGTAACCCTAGAGATTGGAGTTCCATAACTCGCCTTTTAGCACGGACTTCTGGACTTGCAGACATAAAAAACTTGAAGCGGGCAAGGGGAAAAACCACCGTGGCCATGTCACGCCCTTCAACAACCGAGGACTGCCGATTTCCAATCACCCTTTGAACTTCCACTAAAATTTGGCGCATTTCAGGGATTTTTGCATAATCGGATACGGAGGCACTGACCTCGGGGCCACGAATTTCTCCCGATAGGTCAAGACCATCAACGGTGAGCTTTCCCTTTGAATCGATATTCCAATTTAAGGCCGAGACCATTTGGGTCAGGTCAGAAACCCGATTTGATGCTATTCGACTTCGAAGCGCTAAGTAGGTCACGGCTCGGTACATGGCACCGGTGTCGAGATGAAGAATTCCGAGTTCTTTAGCCACGGTTCGAGCCGTACTGCTTTTTCCAGATCCACTCACGCCATCAATGGCGACGATATAGTGTCCAACAGGCGAGTTTTTCATTTTTGAACAAAAAATAAGCTAGGAAATTGCATAGAGTGTGGCATCAGATCCATCGGACTTGATATAATTCGACAAAAACTAAAAGGGTCGCTTATGAAACGGCCCAAATGGAAAACCGACTGTGATACAAAATTCTGAAAACGGGGGGCGATGGCCGATGCCACTTAAGGCACTCGGTTTGTTTTTAGTTGCCCTCACTTTTGAGGGCATGAGTTGTTCGGAACATCGCAGCACCCCGGCGCTTAGCACTATTCGTTTAAATGAAATTCACCTCATTATGGCCGATCCTGCCTCAGGAAAACCAGGAATATTTTTGAGTTGGTCCAAACCGGTAGATGGCAAGGTTTCTTATTATGAAATCTACCAGAGTTTTAATCGAGACTCTTTAGGCCATTCCTTGGTCACCTTGGCAGCCAAGGATACACCAAGCACGGTTGTGATTTTACCCGACTCCACACTTCCAAAAACCATTTACTATGCGGTACGATCCATTTGGGTTGAACCAACCGGCCAAAAGTTAGTGAGCGACACCCTTCCGGTCGATTCCATCACAGTTCTCCCTTCCTTTACCATTCTAATTCCCCCCACCGGATCAATTCAAAAGGGCCGCGAGATCCTTATTGAACTGCAAACTCACAGTGATCCCGGTATTTTATTGAACCTGTCGATTTTTGAAAAACACATTGAAACTTGGTCGTTAGTCCAAAGGGCTTGCCTGCCTCATGGAAGTTGTGAAACGCCAATTTTTGGAGCCGCGTCAGTAAAGGATACGCTAACCCTTCAAGACGTTCCCGCAAACGAATCACCGCTACCCTCATTGCTTTGTTTGGATGGTACCGAAAGCTTTCAAGGAAATTTGACAGGATTGAGACAGTCTATGGGATGCTCCCGGTATCTAAGAGTGAGCCAATGAGAAGAATGCATCGTGGTATTTTTGTCTTTTTTTTGATCATGGTAAACTTGATTTTTCCTCTGCAGGCTGAGGAATGGAATGTGGAGTCCTACGATGCCAACGGACTTTGGCTGCTGTGGAAAAATCCATCCACCTCAAAAACACATTCGAGTCAATCCTACACGACCACCATTGCCATTGCACCAGGAACCCTAGTCAACATCAAACTCTCGCCAAAGTCAGCAATGCCCCAGGTAACCGGAATCGTTACAGCCTCAGCACCCGCACGCTATCGCGATGTGACCTTGGTTTCCCTAACTTGGACCCCGGATGGGACAGAAAAAAAAATTCCTCCGACCGAGGCGAGATTCCGGATTGACTTCAAACCGACCTCCGGAATCCCGTCACGTTCCGCTTTTCCGCCCACCATGGACTCTCCGGCGGAAATCGTCTTACGCTCTTGGTTAACGAATTATCCCCAGTCCCGTAACCTACGCAGTACCTCAATCTCAGGGTCGACAAAGCTGGCATTGGGAAAATCAGCCGCTGAGGGTCCCGCTCCGGGAGCATTTTTACCTAAAGAAAGATTGGTCATCAGGACTCGGGCCGAAATCGTAGAGGTACTCGATTACATGACGCTCCTCAACAACAAGGTTCCGCTTAGCAAAATTGATCCGAGAAAAATGCATCTCTATAAAGATGGGATTGAACAGCCCATTTTCATTGAAGGCGAAGCGGATGGGCATTGGAATCCCGGAGACTATATTGAGTTTGTTGGAAGTCGCAGTAAGGGACAAAATTCTTTTAACTCCTTTTATACTACCACCTCGGCCTACATATTGACTTGGGAAGGAGCGCGCCCTGGATTGCGTGCGCCTCGTGTTCCCGTTGCGTCCAGAACGGGAGGAGCCATCCCCATTGAAACTGACATCGCCAAGCAGGCAAAGCCTTATACCGTTCATGTACATCTAGAGGTAGATGAAGAAATTTTAAGAATCGGTAGCACTTCAGCCGAAGAAATTATCGATTTGGGATCGCGAGTACAGGAAACCGAATTAACTGATTTTTGGTTTTGGCAAAGACTGGGAGCTCAAAAAGACGCTTCAGAATTGCCCTTCGCACTTGAGAATACGCCAGCTACGCAAATAGCTGGCTCGACTACGCAGGGACAAACCGGCGCCCTGGATTCCTCCGGATCGTTGCGCTTTACCATCAATTTAAAAGGCATCACGAATAATCTTAAAGCGGATTTGGACCACCATCTGAAATTTATTTTGAATGGGTTTGATATTTCCTTAGTAGGAGGAGTCAATCACGATGCGATTTGGAAAGGCCAGGAATCCTACACCTGGGTTTCCCCGCCCCTCAATCCTGGCGTACTCAAAGCAGGACCGAATAAATTAATTATTCAAAAAGTAAATGACCTAAAAACTATCGAAGGACAATTAGTTGAAAACCAGGATGCTTATATCAATTATATCGAACTGCATTACCCGGCCAATTATAAGGTGAAAAATGACTTTATTTCATTTTCAAATTCTTTCGCCGATAGCCTGGGAACCAAACAATTCACGTTGACTGGATTCACATCCACCGCGATAACCATATGGGACACTCAAGGGCGAAAACTTTCAAACTTTAAGGTGACACAACAAGGCGATGGCTATCAAGTGGATTTTAAAGACAGCTTGGCAGGAGCCACATCTTATATCGCCCTTACCCAAGCAAAACGAGACGTCCCTTCTGTGATGGTTGACACCTTGCCAGATTTATTGACACCAAAAGAAGGTGCCGATTACATCGTCATCACTCAAAAATCGATGGTGGGAAAAGCCTTGGATTCTCTCCTTGATTTTCGCCGCAAGCAAGGGTTACGCTGCGCCGTTGTATTTGCGGACCAAATCTATCAAGCCTTCGGAGACGGATCCATGGACCCGGCCGCCATACGCAGATTTGTGATGTATGCGTATCAGAATTGGCCACGACCAGCGCCGCTTTTTCTCAATTTGGTGGGAGACGCAAGCCTTTGGTTTGAGAAACACAGTGGGCCCTATAATATCACCATTGTTCCAACCCATTTGATCAATATTCGCGGTTGGGGCGTGGCCGCCAACGATGATTATTTCACCAAGGTTTCCGGAGATGATGATATTTCTGACCTTTTTGTGGGGCGGATTCCCGTCAGTTCCCTCTCCGATTTATCCATCGTTGTGCGCAAAACCATCTTATCAGAAACTGCGAGACCAGAAGGGCATTGGCGAAATAAGGCTTTTCTGATTTCAGGTTATGAAACAACCTTCATGGAACAAAATTATGTTTTGGAAAAAATTGCAGTTGAAAATGATCGACAATACTCACGACTCGATCTTTTTCCTGGATCACCTTATTATAAAAATGCCGCACAACGGTTTAATTTTTTTGATCAGCTTGACTCCGGTTTTAACCTCGTTAATTTCATAGGTCATGGAGGCGGATCGGTTTGGTCCGATGCCGGCGTTTTAACCTTTAAGGCCATGGATGAGGGGAAACTCCATGGCGACTTTCCTATCCCTCTTGTATCTTCGATCACATGCCTAACAGGATATTTTGAAGACCCGGATAGCCGTTCTCTTGGCGAAGAAATGATTCGATTACCCAAGAGTGGTGCGGTTGGGTTCTATGGCTCTTCTGGCTATATCTCCAATTTGGCTGGGCAAGCATTGTCTGCCGAAATTCTGAGGGCGGCCACGGGAAATGGATTGAGTACTATCGGTGCCATAATCACCCAAGCCGAAACCATGGTTAAGCTTAAAACGGGTGATGCGTTTTTACCCATATTAGCTGAGTTTAATCTGTTAGGCGATCCCGCTTTTATAATGTCCTACCCCAGCAAGGAAGGGAATCTTAACTTAACGCCAAAAACCTTAAAGGGAAATGGTGCTTTTAAAATGGAAGGGTCTGCCATGGCCTTATCAACGGCTGATGCAGTCGCGACAGTGTATTTAGGGGATTCAACGTCCAGTGCCGCAACCATCAAAGTTGAAAAAAATAAATTTTCCCAGGATGCCACCTTAGCAACACCGATACCGGGCATTCAAAATGGAAAAGTGATTGTGAATTATTGGGATGGAAAGCAATCGCGCGTGATGAGCTCGCCTTTTTCAACCCTGGACTGGCTCATCGATTCCGTTTCCATTGAACCAGCGAACGCGGCACCGGGAGATTCGGTGCGAATATCACTTCGACTCAATACTACTTATGCTAAAACTAGTTTTGGGGGAGGCGTCGCTTCCTTTGTCGTGGGCGGGGAATCGGCTCCCTTGTTTCCAGAGGCGAATCAAGATGGCCTCATCACTAGCGATGGCGTTCATCTTACCTCACAATCGAAAGTGGTTTTGGACGTACCGCAAACAGATTTGGTCCATCCCAAAATTTACCTCGGCTTCCGCCTAAACTTGGACGTTTTAGATGACCAGGGAAAAGCCACCCAAACTCTAAACAATCTTAACTCCAGAAGTTACTCCTTACCCCTATCCGATTTAGCCAACTTGGAATTTCCTGCCCAAGCCTTTAGGCTGCCTATCCAAGAAAAATTAGGCGTTTGGATTGCGGTCCATAATAAAGGGCTGGGTACCTCAACGGGATTTCAAGTTAGTATGGTGAGAGATGTACAATCTTCATCCCCCATCACCGATACCGTAACCTATACAAGAAAATTAGCCTTTGGTGAATTGGATTCCATTTTTTTCCCAATGACCGACAGTATGCTACATGGCAAAATTCTCCGTGGCATTTTAATAGCGTCCAGGCCTGGGGAGTTGTCGGTTCTGAATGCCTCTCAAGACACCACCTTTCAATTAAAAACCCAAAGCTTTAGTTCACTTTTAGATACCCTTAAGTTGGACACCTTACATCATTTTCTTACTCTTGCGCCTAAGTCTCCCAGCCACCGAATTTTTGCGCAAACTGTTTCCATTTCTTCTTTACCTCGTCACCTGAAGTCCATAAACCAATCTTTACCCTTTGATGCGATTCACATTGAATCGGAAACCCAAGCCAATTTTATTTTAGGCCAATGGGATTCTCTACCTCCTCTCCCCAAAGTGGCCGGCGCGGTTTTGCCGCATTGGCATTATAGCCCAGCATTGAACCAAACGTGGGTTAGACTGGATACCCTGGTTGAAAGTGGGAATTTAAATACAACCTTGGGCAATAGAAATGGCTACTACGCTCTATTAAATAACAGCGATGTACAGGCACCGATCATTCAGATAAGCAGCCATGGACAAGTTTTGCTTCCTGATGATTATGTTCCCTTGAATACTCCAATTGATGTCACTATTCGCGATGGGCAAGGCGTTGATCTTTTATTGCATCCGCCCGTTATGACTAGTCAAAATCAAATTTTTGATAGTTTGAATAATGCTAGGGACTCGGGAAAAAATCCCTTCCCCACTCTCGCTAGAATCAATTTTTTACCCAAACGTACGGGGACACGGGATTCCCTTTTTATCTCTGCCACGGATATTTCTGGTAACATCGCGCAGCGCAGTTTGATTTACCGGTTGGGTGATGATTTGTCGATTCGTGATTTAGGCAGTTATCCAAATCCTTTTGCCGATACCGCTATATTTGTATTCAGTCTTACCGACTTTTGCGAAAAAGTGGAATTGAAAGTTTATTCGCGTGCGGGCAGATTGGTGCGAAGCCTAAGTGAAAAAAATGTGGTTGGATATCAAGAAGTACTTTGGGACGGAAGGGAGGAAGGCAAAAAGGAAATCGCGAATGGATTGTACTTCCTAAAAGTCACCGCGAAGGCGGGTGATAAAGAATCCTCAAAGATTTTTAAACTTTTCAAAAAGCAGCGAAAATAGGTGGTTCAAAACCCAAGAGGATTCTAGTATCTTTCGCTGTTATGAACCTTGAACCCGATTTCGATTCTGAATCCGATTCCGAGGAAGAGCCAAAGGCCGAAGCCTCCCATACCGAATCCGGAGCTGAAGCGGAAGATGAATCAGGAGACTCTCTAGTCTCCGGGGCCTCAGCCGATCCACTTTCTCCTCTAGCCTCCGGCCTTTACTTAGTGGCCACACCCATTGGCAATCTTGAAGACATAACCTTTCGAGCCGTCCGTATTTTGAAATCTGCGGATCTTATTCTCGCGGAAGACACACGCCATTCCCGAGTGCTACTCAGCCATTATGGAATTTCCAGACCTTCGGAAAGTTATAACGATTTCAACAAAGAAAAACGGACACCCGCCTACATTGAAAGGCTAAAAGAGGGACAACGTTTGGCCCTTATCTGCGATGCGGGAACTCCCGGTATTGCCGACCCGGCGTTTAACCTCGTCAAGGCCGCCCTAGCCGAAGGCATTCGCGTTTTCCCTGTCCCCGGACCTTGTGCCATGGTTGCTGCATTGACTGCCTCGGGCTTACCCACGGATCGATTTGCATTTGAAAATTTTCCTCCAAAAAAATCTGCGCAACGTTTACGTAAGTTGGAAACACTGCAACAACGCTATGGAAATGACGAACAGCATGCCCCTACCCTAATGTTCTATGTTTCCCCGCATCAGATTCGCCAGTTCCTGGAAGAAATCACAACGGTATTCGGGGCGGATATGCATGTTGTCCTGGGCCGCGAAATCACAAAAAAATTTGAAGAGTTCCTGGCCGGTCCAGTGACGAAACTGCGTGAACATTACCGTGAGAGAACACCCAAAGGAGAATTTGTCCTCCTCTTTCATCCTCAGAATAAACGGTAATGTTGAGGTTACTGGCCATTTTCAAACGACTGCATTGGCCTGCCCTCGGCTGGATTACCTTTTCTTCCATCCTTTGGGCCTTGTGCTATCCGCCCTTTCCATTTGGACCCCTTGCCTTTTTGGTTTTGGTTCCTGCCTTTCTCGCCACCCAAAAACTGAGTCTAAAGCAGGCCTTCTGGTCCCATTTTGGGGCAGGCATTTTCTACAACCTCATCATGTATTGGTGGATTTACAATGTCATGAAAGTGGGGCCGGCATTTGTTATCGGCCTCGGCTTGATTGTGCTCATTCTGTTCTTATCCCTTTTTAACGCGCTGCTTGGTTGGCTGTTTCGTTTTTTAGTCGGCAAACCTTTTGGACTACTCGCTTACCCTTTTCTTTGGAGTGGCCTGGAAGTGGCGCGTACCCAGGGCGAGATGTCCTTCCCTTGGAATAATATCGGTTACACATTGGGAAATCATCAAACCCTAATTCAAGCTGTTTCGACCTTGGGAATTTTTGGTCTCTCCCTCGCTATCCTCTTCTCCAACTGTCTGGCCTTTCTCGCCTATAGAAGCCAACCCAAACGCCGTCTACTTTTTTCTTCCTTAGCTTTATCCATTCCCCTGGGACTTTGGGTACAAGGAAAAATCTCTCTGAGCCGTCCTGACCCTGCCAGTCAAAACTCACTGGATATCAGTCTGGTGCAACCGTCCATCCCCCAAACCAAAAAATGGGATGAACATTATTTTCAAGAAGTGCTACAAAAAACTTGGGATACCATGGAGGGCCAAGGCAGTTCGTCCGCCATCCAAGGGAGCGATTTAGTGGTTTTGGCAGAAACGGCAGTACCCGATTTCCTTAGAAGTCGCGGGGATCTCTACGCAAAATTTCAAAATTTGGCTCAGGATCAAGGCGCTGATTTTATCATCGGAGCATTGGATATGGTTCCCGATGACAAGCCCTATCACAGCTACCTGTTTTATAATTCGGCTTTTCTTTTTTCAGGAAAGGGGGCGAGCGACAAGGTTTTACAATACTCCAAAATGCGGCTCGTCCCCTTTAGCGAACGCCTTCCCTTTGACGATGTCTTTCCCATTATCAATTATGTCAATTTGGGGGAAGGAGATTTTTCCGCTGGATTGGATTATTCCGTTTGGGATAGAGGCGTCCACTATTCTCCTTCCATTTGTTATGAAATTATTTATCCCGACTTCGCCCGCGGCGCAAGAAAACGAGGAGCAGAACTGTTGGTGAACATTACCAATGATGGATGGTTTGGTTTCAGCAACGCACCCTTTCAACATGCCAACATCGCCCGATTTCGCGCCATCGAAGTGGGTGCGCCAATCGCGCGTTGTTCCAATGCCGGAGTCAGCATTTTTTACGATTACAAAGGCAGAATTTTAGGAAAATCCAGACTACAAGAACAGACCGTGCTCAGACGCAAAGTTTCCATTATTTCTAGGGAAACTTTTTACCTTCGGCATGGGGACGGAATCGAATTCTTCTTGTTCTGGTTTTTTATAATGGGTACGGCAGCAAGTTTTATCCTTGCCTGGCAAAAAAGAAAAAGCGCTACCCAGTCGTAGTGGCGATGGCTTTTTCAATTGTAGGCGCGCTAATCATTCGCTTGAGCTTCGAGATTCAAACCTACCCGCACTTCTTTCCAATAGCGGACCATTTTTTCTTTAATGGCATCACCGGAGGTTTCCTTCAATGCTTCTTGAAGTGGGCCGATTTCAACCAAGCGATTATGACCACCGCCACATTCCACCAAACCCACCGGACCACCGGCATAAATCAAATTGCAGAAATTAAACGAGCAGTGGATGAAATGCCGTCCCGAGATGGAAACATTTTCAGAAAGAAATTCACGACCTTGTACGATTTCTAATCCAGGTTCAGGTCGAAGTTCATTTTCATCGGGAGTATGGGATTGGTTTTCCAATTTCAGTTCCTTTCAAGGAAAGCGGCGCTCTCGTACCACTTGGCAGTAGTCGCCGGCGGCTTTCAAAGCCGCATCATGTAAGTTCGCAAAGGCTCGAGCAAATGGAGGTGGCTTCCCTGAATGGATGCCAAGCAAATCATGGAGCACCAAAACCTGACCATTCACCTCCGGTCCAGCGCCAATGCCAATGGTAGGGACGGATACATTTTTTGTGATCTCGGCGGCTAAGTTTGAATCCATATGTTCAAGGACTATGGCAATGACACCTGCCCTGACCAAAGCTTGAGCCGATTTCAAAATCTCTTCGTGTTCGCTAGAATCGTGGCCAACCTGTTTGAATGATTTTGCCGTTTGCGGAAGCAGCCCTAGATGTCCAATAACGGGTATTCCTTCATCCGTCATCGCGCGTATGGACTCGAGTTTGGCACCTTCCAACTTTACGGATTGCGCACCAAGATTTAAGAACCGTTTTCCATTTAACACAGAAAGTTCTGCCGTCGAATCTGATCCAAAAGGCATGTCGGCGAGGACATGAGTATTGGGGGCTCCGCGTACGACCGCGGAAACGAAAATCTCCATGATTTCCATTCCCACCTCTCGGGTTGAGGTCAATCCTAAAACCACATTTGCCAAGGAATCGCCCACGAGGATAACGTCAACGCCGGCCTCTTCGAGAATGCGCGCAAAGGGATAATCATAGCCCGTGGCCATAACCAAGGGTTTATGTTTGAACTGTCCAAATGTGGAGGCGGTAATCATAAGTTTAAAATTAGTTTTTCCAAATCCTCCCAGGCCAAATCAACCATGGGAATTTGACCGGGATCAAAGGCGCTGAGGATCTCACTCATTGTTTCAATTTTAGAGTCCAAGCCTAAGGATTGGGCAAAAAATCCCAATAAGGACTTACGTCCACTAGGTTGTTCCCGCAACTGGCTTAAAGTTAGGGCTGACGGCGTGGGTAAAGATCCAGTGGATTTGGAAAGCTTTTTACCACCAGGTCCAAGCAGAAGGCCATGGTGGACAAAAGTCGCTCCAAAAAATCCAGTGGCGTTCAACTGGCCAGCCAAATAAATTTGGGCACTGGTGGAGGGCAAAAGATCACGTCCTCGCACTACCCAATCCACGCCTAAAGCTTCATCGTCTAAAACCGAGGCCAATTGATAGGCTGCTTCTCCATTTCGATGCCAGAGGACAAAGTCCCCAATCTCTTCCGCCGGTTTGAAAATCAGTGGCATGGAGTTGCTTGTTTTTAAGGTAACATCTATGTCACTGGGAACTTGGATACGCAAAACGGATGCTTGACCGGGAGACTCAATACCTTTACCCGATTGCCAAAGATTTGCCGGAAGATTTGGATATCCAGCATCTCGACAAGTGCCTGGATAAATTCCAGGCTGACCCGCAAGTTGCGATGCCCTTTTAACCTTTTCGCGACTGCATCGGCAGGCATATACCTTTCTTTTTGTTACATCCTCGGTTTTCATCAAAACTTCTAATGCCGCACGATAATTTGCACGGCGTAGTCTTTGACTGAAGGATGAATGAAATTCTATGGGTGAACGGGGGCCGGAGTCCCAATCCAAACCCAACCATTGCAGGGAGATGAAAATATCTTCTAAGTATTCTTCCCTAAAGCGAGCGGTATCCAAATCGTCGATACGAAGGTAGATTTTGCCTCCGTGTTTACGTGCCAATAACCAAGTCAACA
>JAYVCH010000015.1:0-6224 GCA_043750055.1 Fibrobacteria bacterium | reverse complement strand
ACAACCATTTCTGCCCTCGCTGTTTTAGACGGTGTCGTTACCCCTATTTCCATATTCAGTTATTCCCTCAAAGGCGGGCAATTAGCGCCACCCTCTCCGGTGACCCAAGGTAGTACAGCCACTTTCGCTGATTCGCTCAAGGTTTCGCTTTTCGCCACGGAAGGATCTGAGATTCACTACACAGTCAATGGCGACCTTCCCACGACCCTCTCCCCAATTTACCAATCTCCTTTCTGGATCGACTCCACAATCACCATTGAGGCAATTGCGATTAAAAAAGATTATGAACACAGTAAGGTTATGTTTGCCACCTTCACCTTAATACCGAGTATGCCCATTATTTCTCCGGTGGGTGGAACATATGCCTCGGCTCAAAAAGTGACCATGTCCTGTTCTTCCAAACGGGCCTCACTCTTTTACACCTTGGATGGAGAAGATCCCACTCCAATCAATCGAACTGAATATCATCTAAAGGATACGATTTTTATTAAAACGGACAAAACCTTGAAGGCCATTGCCGTGGCTGGAAATATGGCGAGTGATGTGCGAACGGAAACATATGGTATTTTTGGAGTGAGTGACACCACCCTTCAGCCCGGCGACTTTTATTATCTGAAAGGAGGCTATACAATAAGTAGCCCAGAGGATCAGAGCGCCATTGTCCATGTCCGATTATCCAGCGCCGATTCCCTCAATCTTATCGGTTTTGATGGCGTTCAGTACAGCATTTCAGTGAGTCTAGCCGAGAAACAACCTTTCGATCCCCCTCCGACTTTTCCAAAACTTTCTTTTACTCGATCGCTGTCCGAAAAGCGCTCACTGTACAAGTTGGATCCATCGGGGAAAATTTATTTCATATCCGGCGCGGATACGGTCACCATTGGCCAACCGGGTATTTACTTCATGGGCATTGATGTAAGCCCACCTAAAATTACTTACCTAGGTGAGAAAATACTTGCGAACGACTCTACCTCGGTTTCTTTTTCCATAGAGGATAATGTTGCAAACGTGGTTTTAGATATTAAACGCTCAGACGCGCCCTCGAAAAATATTCGTCAGCTATCGATGGTAAGTCCGGCCAGGTTTGAACTGTCTATGAAAAATCCAATAGGAGTTCTGCAATCCTTGGATGTTCAAGTCATCGCAAGTGATTATCAACTTTCCAGTTATTTACCCTCCGATTCAAAATACATGCTGTCGCTTTCACAGAGCTTGGGCGCCTTCATAGGCCCATCCAAATGGGGAGTGGGACTTAATTCCAAACATCCGTACGACTTGATTAGTATCCCACTCGATTTAAATCCACCTCTCTCATTATCTGCCTTATCCAAAACTATTCCAAACATGTCCATCCAAAGTGTTGTTTGGAATAGTGCGAAAAACAAATATCTCCCCGTCGACCTTAAAGAAACATTTCAACCCGGGATGGCCTTTTGGGTCAGTTCCTTTACAAGATTATCAGGCCTAGCCTTACCTGCAGCGAAGACATCGGCGCATGGCATTGCCAAATATTCAGTCAAGATTAAACAGGGATGGAACCAAATTGGAAATCCACATTTAGAAAAGTTGTTTTGGCCGGTTTCAAGGGCGGATCAAGCCGCATATCGCTCTTCGCCCCTCAAGGGATTATGGGCTTACAACGCGGAAATTGGCGAGTATGTAGAAAGTGATTCACTTGAGCCTTGGCGCGGATATTTTGTTTACAGTTACCTAACTCAAGACACAGCGATTACCCTTTCTTATCAACCCGCATCTAATGGGAGCTTGCTAAAAAAATTCGGTGAGGCGAGTTCGGAGGTAAGCTTATCCATGGGATGGGGAAAATGGCGTACTCTGAAGTTGGGAGCCATTGGCAATGCCAGCAATGGCCTTGGCCGCGAAGATGAGTTTGAGTTACCCCATGAAAATTCCATGAACTACCTGAAAGCCATTAGAGAAGGACATTCCCTATCCACCGATTGGATTCGATTTGAACAAGGCGGCCTACTTACTTGGACCGTTGTTCTGGGTGGAACCGGCGACTCTCTTCCTCCCCTTAAAATACTGGAACAAAATCTCCCTGAAGGTTATGAAACGTGGGCGGTCTCCAAATCTCGTTCCATGAAATTTAAGTTGGAAGCTGGACAGTCCATTTCCGCTTCCGGATTACCTCAAGATACCCTGACCATTTATTCTGGTCCCAAGGAACAAATTCAAAAGTTGAACTCCCTTCAGAAACTAGCGACCCATGCCCCACAGCTCAATCTCGCAGTTATTTCAAAGCCAAGCGGATTCCAATTGGAAATTTCACTTCCCTCTAAAGCAATAATCAAGGCCACGCTCTGGGGACTCGATGGCAAAAGGGTCGGTACCTTTTCGATTGGACCCATTGCAGAAGGCCTTTATCACTTCGACTACGTGACGAATTTTAAAGGAACTGTCAATGGGTTAAAACCCGGCATTTACATACTTAGTTTGGATATTCAAGGACAAGGACTGCATTCAAAAATCACAAGAAAGATTTTTCCTCCCAGATAAGTGCGAACAATTTTCTTGCGAAAAGGTAGAAGGATATATTTCTTATTAATGTGAAAACACATTATCATCAAACAGGGAAATATATGAAACCTGCAATGAACCGAATGGTCCTGATCATAGCAGAGGAGGATTCAATTCGTCAAGAGTGTGAACCCTACCTTGTAGAAAATGGATTCGAAATCAACTCATCCACAACCCTCCAAGAAGCTTCCAGCATCATCGATGCTGGGACCTCTCTCGCCGTTTTGCTGGTTTTGCATTCGCCAAATCCCGTCGCGATGGAATGGGTTTCCAGGCTGAAACGAAACCGACCTGAAGTTCCCATCGTCATTCTCGCCGGAAACAGCGATGTGATCTCAGCCGCTGAGGCTATGAGAAATGGCGCGGATAATTTTTTCGTCAAGCCGCTTGATTTGCCGGCACTGGGACAATTCCTAGCAAAATGCTTCGAATCCAATCTGCCTGAAACCGGGTTTGACTCAACTCAAGAAGCCGGGAAAAATGTTGAGCCTATTTTCGGTAAGGGTGAATCGATTGCAAAGGTACTCAAGTACATCGGATTGGCTGCGCCAAATAAATCCGTCGTGTTGCTTTTGGGTGAAACCGGCACGGGAAAAGGTGTCATTGCACGCTGGATCCACGATAACAGCGGTTGTCGATCGGCGCCTTTCATCGAACTCAATTGTTCTGGCCTCAAAGGCGAGCTTTTGAAAAGCGACCTTTTCGGACATGCAAAAGGCGCATTCACTTCGGCCATCAAAGACCGCGAAGGTCTGATTGAGATGGCCGACGGCGGTACCCTTTTTCTCGACGAGATAGGAGATATGGACTTGGGAGCCCAAGCGCAACTCCTAAAAACCATCGAAGACAAAACTTTCCGTCGGGTTGGCGAGACCCGCCTGCGCAAAAGCAATTTCCGACTGATCTGTGCTACCAATCACGATCTCGCTCAAGAAAGTCGCGAGGGGAAATTCCGGCTAGACCTCTTCTACCGCATCAATGTCTTTCCAATCCATGTCCCGCCCCTGAGGGAAAGGTCCGACGACATGCAGGATCTTGCCTATTACTTCTTGAAGATGTTCAACTATAGACAATTCCCCCTTGCCGAACCCGTTCTCGAATTCCTAAAAAGCTACCGCTGGCCAGGGAACGTTAGGGAATTACGGAACGTGATGGAACGCGCCTGCATGTTCGCCCAAGGTCAACCTCTCACGATAAATCATTTCACGGATTTTCAGAACGATGTCCCGGCACAAGCAGCCGAATCGGAAGGAGACAATCTCAAACGAGTGGAAGATCTGCATATCCTGAGCACGATGCGCAAATTCAAAGGCGACAAGCGGAAATCTTGCCATGCCTTGGGCATGTCGTTTTCCAACCTTTACCGCAGGTTGAGCAAGATTGAAGAACCGGAGTTGCAACAGACATAAGTGGTGCCGAGAATTGATTATGTTATAGTTCCACCAAAGGATACGTACCATGGCCGTGATTGGATTGTTCGTCAATCTGCCCATCAAAGACCTGGAGAAGACCATAGCTTTCTGGACCGGGTTGGGGTTTTCATTCGACCCTAAATTCACCAATAAAGATGCAGGTTGCCTCATCATCAGCACAAGCGTACAGGCCATGCTGCTTACCGAACCCTTCTTCACCGGCTTCTCTAAGAAACCCATTCCCGATCCCCTCAAAGGCAATGAAGCCATCCTGGCCCTTTCTGTAGACAGCCGCCAGGAAGCGGACACCATAGCCGACAAAGCCTTGACCCTGGGAGGCTCCAAGGCCAACGAGTCGTACGACCACGGTTTCATGTACGGCCGCAGCTTCCTCGATCCCGATTCTCACATGTGGGAGGTGTTTTGGATGGACCCCAAAGGACCGCCCGCCCCCTGATCTTGCCCATGCCGGAACAAGGCATGAGTTTATCGCCTCCGTTCCAAAGTACCACGCGTAACGGTTGATGAATTAAGTAGACTTATCGGCATCTTCCTCTGCTACTGGATGTTCAGCGCTTGAGATTTCTTTTAAACGGATAATTTTTGCGAACTCTCAACCAAAGACTGATTTGTAAAAATGGAGTGCCTCTTCCCCATTTCCGTTGCAGTTAATGTGGAGATGGATGAGTTCCATATTTTTTCTTTTTTTAGGGTCTATCTTTTTCGTCCGCGTCGCTCAGCATCCGAGTGAGCGTTTTACACATCCCCGTCAAAAATTAGGTTCCGCCAGAAAAAATACGTCATGCGGGAAAAGCATAATAATATATTATTTATGCATGCTGAGTGAAAACCCAACTTCCCAACCCATGTACTCGCGCATCGAAGAGGTGCTCCTGGAACGCATTCAGAAGGAATACCGGGTGGGACAGCTGCTTCCCACCCAGAAGGCACTGGCGGAAGAATTCAATACCAGCCTGATCACGATCAAACGCGTAGTTGAAGAGATAGCGCGCAAAGGGCTTTTGGAATCCGTCCGGGGCCGGGGCGCGGTGGTGATCAAGCCCCAGATCCGGGACGATCGGGGAAAGGTCTCCAGCTGGACGGATTCGATGTCCGGCGTCGGCCGGCAGCCCCGGACCTCGTCCTGCCGCATCCACATTGATATGCCACCCCCGGAAATTGCCCGGGCCTTAGGCCTCAAGGCGCGGGAAAAATCTGTGGTCGTGAACCGGTTGAGGTCCCTTGACGGCGAACCCTTCTGCGTGATGCGCAATGAGCTGCCCCTGTCCCTGGTGCCTCATCTGCCGGCCGATGGCCTGACCCGGGAATCCTTCTATGAATGGCTCAAAAGCCGCTACGATCTAGTTCCATTCCGGGCTAGGGAAGAGGTGGAAGCTAGGCCTCCCACCAGGGAGGAATCCTCTTTCCTGGGCCGATCCGTGAAGATCGTCATGGTAGTGACAAGATTCACATTTCTCCAGGACCATCGTCCACTGGAAGTCGCCCATATGGTTGCGCCAGCAACCACCTATCGTTATTCCGTAGAGATCTCAAAGAAAGGATCCTGATCATGAGTGCTGCCCTAGATTACCTCAGCTCGGCCCAAGCCGTATTGGACCGAATCCGTTCCACGCAAATGCCCAACCTGGAGCGAGCCGCCGGGATATGCACGGATACCATTGCGGGCGGAGGGCTGGTTTACCTCTTCGGCACCGGTCATTCCCGCATTCCCATCGAGGAAATGTTCCCTCGCCATGGCAGCTTTCCGGGATTCTACCCCCTAGTGGAACTGTCCCTGACCTTCCATAATCAAGTGGTGGGCGCTAACGGCCAACGCCAGGCCATGCTGCTCGAGCACTATGAGGGTCTGGGCAAGGCCATCATGAGGAATTTCGTCTTCGCCCCTCCCGACAGCATGATGATCTTCTCCAATAGCGGGGTCAACGAGGTCGTGGTGGAGGTGGCGCTGGAGGCCAAGCGACTGGGGCTTCCCGTCATGGCCGTGGTCTCCGGGGATCATAGCGGTAAGGTCCAGCCGAAGCATAGTTCGGGAAGGAAATTGTCCGAGGTGGCGGATGTCACTATAGACAATGGCTCCCTGGCCGGCGATGCAGTTCTGGAGATTCCAGGTCTGGCCTATCCGGTGGGACCTACATCCACCATCGGATTCGCCGCCGTGGTCAATGCCCTGAAATGTCAGGTGGCCGAAGGGCTCACCCGCCGCGGCCAGCCGCCCCTGGTGCTAACCAGTTCGGTACTGGTGGGCGCCAAGGC
>JAYVCH010000014.1:0-3427 GCA_043750055.1 Fibrobacteria bacterium | reverse complement strand
TTGCCACAGGTTCCGTCCAAGGTTGTGGTGGACATTATGAATGTCTGCCGGGAAACGGAGTGCGAATTCCAAATCGTTCCCTCGCTCTATGACATCGTGATTCAAAGAGTAAAAGTTACCGAGTTGGAAGGGATTCCCCTAATTGGCATTTCCGAACCCAAGTATTCTTTCAAAACCCAAGTTGCCAAACGTTGTTTCGATTTGGTGGCATCGTTTTTCCTGTTAGCCATTCTAAGCCCAGTATTTATTGCCATCGCTGCGATTATCAAAGCAACCAGCAAGGGTCCCATTTTCTTTATTCAAAAGAGAGTCGGACAAAAAGGGCGCCGCTTCCGATTCTTCAAATTTCGTTCTATGAAAGTAGATTCGCCGATTTACGCCGTGACTCCACAAAACAAATTGGATCCTCGCATAACCCCTATCGGCCGGTTTCTTCGCCGAAGTTCTTTGGATGAGCTGCCTCAACTCTTCAATGTTATTATTGGAGATATGAGTTTGGTCGGGCCCAGGCCCGAAATGCCCTTTATCGTTGATCAGTACAACGATCTCCACCGCGAGCGTCTCAATGTGAAGCCTGGGATCACGGGTCTTTGGCAGATTAGTGCGGACAGAAAAATCGCCATTCACGAAAACATGGATTATGACATTTATTACATCAATAACCAGAGCTTACTTCTGGACATTGTTATTCTTGCCAAAACCATTACAAGCTGTCTCAAGGGAATCGGCGCCTACTAAAAACCACTAGAATTCATTCAAAGTTCGTATTGGTATTCTGCTTTTCCATCGTTGAGAATGAGTTTGTTTGGGCCCGCTGACGCTTCGGTGCGCCCGATGACTTTTGCGTCCACCTGAAACGATTTTGAAATCGTAATAATGGTTTCGGCCGCCGAAGGTTCACAAATAATTTCCATACGATGTCCCATATTCAAAGTCCGATACAATTCACGATTGGACAAGGCTGGATTGTCGCGCAAGAATTTGAAGGCGGGTGGAGGCGCGAAGAGATTGTCTTTTATATAGAGAAGGCCTCGGCCAAAGCGTAAACATTTGGTTTGACCCCCACCCGTATTGTGCAATACTGCGGCGACGCCCTCGCCTGCTTGGGACAAAATAGTGTTGAGAATAGGAGCATAGGTTCGAGTGGGAGAAAGTAAAGCTTGACCCACGGTCATCGATGAACCCGGAAGGGAATCGGTTAGCCGAAAGGTTCCCGTATAAGCGAGGTTGGCGATTTCAGGAGCATAGACTTCCGGATAGGTCTCTTTATAATACGGGGATAAAAATTCATGGCGCAGCATGGTGTAGCCATTACTACCGAGCCCCGAATTTTCCTCCTTTTCATAGGAGGCCTTACCACCTGAGTAGAGGCCAATAATCACAAGGCCGGGCCGCAACTTTTCTCCTGTGATAATTTTATCGCGACGAACGCGAGCGACAACGGTGGAATCGACGACCAAGGTGCGTACTATGTCTCCCAAGTCGGCTGTTTCTCCACCGCCGCTTTCAATCACGATTCCCTGTTCGGAAAACAGGCTAACGCAATCGCGGTACCCTGCGATGATCTCGGCGATGGCATCGCCAGGAATGAGCTTGGCATTTCGTCCAATGGTATTTGATAAGAGGAAGGGGCCAAAAGCTCCTACACAAGCCAAGTCGTCAATATTCATGACAAGAGAGTCTTGCGCCAAACTTCTGAAGCCCGACAAATCTCCGGTTTCACGCCAGTGTAAATACGCAAGAATGGATTTTGTTCCTGCTCCATCGGCATGCACCAACACGCAATGGTCTTGGCTTCCGGCTAGAGTATCAGGAAGCACTTTACAAAATGCGCCAGGAAATAGGCCTGGCTGTTCACCTAAAATAGCCTTGTGCACTTCGGTCTTGTCAGCCGAAGCGCCTCGATCTTCATAACGTATGGATTTGTTCACGGACGGGAAATATAGCATTCCCCGGACCTTCGAATCAGAAAAACCCGGGGGGAGAAATTATCGAGAAGGAGACTCGAAAACCGCTAGGGTTGCTACAGGAAGTCGTTGGGAGATGCTTCGGCCCAATAAAGTAGTTCGGGTCTTCCACGTGTTGGGTCCTCTATGAAACAACTGGGAACGGCCCGCATGCAGGCCTACGGAACCCGGACGCTTACGACCCGCGACCTTCATTTGCAATTTGAAGGCACCGGCATCGCCAGTCATGTATAAGGTCTTGCCGTCGATCCCGCCAAATACGCAGTTGGATGTATTCGCGACCGGGTTGGCATCTCCAGTGACTTTGATTTTTCCAAGCAATTGGTTTCCTGTAGGATCAAAAACATAAATGGCGCCATCGTTAAAACTCGCGATATACACGTTTCCTTTTTCATCGACTGTAAGGCCATCGGGAACCGGTACGGATGCGAAGACGCGCTTGTTCGAGGGCTTGTGAGCGGCGCTGACATCAAATAAATAAACCTTATTGTCATCGCTGGAATTCACAAATAAAAGTTTTTTCTCTTCCAAGTATTCAATCCCGTTGGGGACCAAAACCCCCAGAGCATTAGTATTGGGGTAAGTGGTGATAACTCCGGATGGGTCTCGATAAAAATAAGTGTTGCCTGTGCCATGATTGGTCAGCCACATGCTTCCATCGGAGGCGATGGAAAGGTCATTGACATTTTTGAGATCGACATTTCCAGGATTGGAAAGTTGAGTTCGTACTCCGGCTTTATCGAAGGTACTGACTGAACCTTTTTCACAAACCGTGAGTCGTCCTTGAGGATCGAATTCCATCCCATTGGGCTGAGTCGGCCCGGAAAAAAAAACAGATTCCTTTCCATCGAGAGTGACTTTGAATATGTTGCCGGTATTGTCTTGGCCTTCAGTGAAAAATAGGTTGCCATCCATATCCGTGGCCGGGCCTTCAGAATATCCCAAAGTCCTATTGGCATTATTTGGATCCTTATTCAAGGCTCCGAGCACTTTTGCGGTCGAGTCGGCCAAGTCCGCAGGCAGAGTATGACTGCCGTATTCCTGAGCAGATGAAAGCCCAGTGATTATCGCCAAAACGGACAGTATTGATTTTAAAAATCCCATCAAGGACCAAGGCCTTGAGTAGGTAACATGAAAGATACGGTTGGCCGTGTGAGGTTTTAAGTGCATAACATTTCCTTAAACTGGTAGAAATTAACGTCTAGTCCATTTTCTTCACCCAAAAAATACACCATTCAGGCTCGCTGCCGCTTCGACTGAATATACCCAATAATAGCTGGGGATATGGATAGAAGGATGATGGCGAGGACCACCAGAGAGAAATTTTTCTTGACGATGGGGATATTTCCAAACAAACTGCCTGCCCCCACGCAAATACTCACCCATAAGAACGCACCAGCAACGCTATAGAAAATATATTGACGAAAACGCATGGAGCCCATACCGGCTACAAATGGAGC
>JAYVCH010000013.1:0-3265 GCA_043750055.1 Fibrobacteria bacterium | reverse complement strand
AATATGCTAATCGTGGATGGAATTTTAAAATCCATTTTGGAACAATCGGGTGTTCGTCTTGCGGAAGCCGGTGAATTCACGCGTCGAAGTTTCGAGAATGGAAAAGTCGATTTATTGCAAGCCGAAGCCGTGGGAGAATTGATCCATGCCCAAACGGCCGAAGCCTTAAAAAACGCGCAGAGAATTGTGGGCGGTGAGTTGAGCGGTCCTCTCAAGGCTTTGCGCGAGTCGCTACTGGATTTATCGGCCCGTTTGGAATTGGACGTGGATTTTTCGGAAGAAGAAGCGGACCCGGATTTTTCGTCCTGGATTCCGAGAATTCAGGGAGTGCTTGCCACACTCGATAAGTTGGCCTCCGGTTTTGAAAAAGGACGAAGTTTAGCGCGCTCGCCTCGTGTGGCGATTTTGGGAGCGCCCAATGCGGGCAAGTCCAGTTTAATCAATGCTCTAGTTGAGGAAGATCGATTGTTGGTTTCGAACATTCCCGGGACCACGCGTGATTATGTTGACGTGCCCTTAAATTTACCAGGAGGCATGATTCATTTGGTGGATACGGCTGGACTGGGCAAGCCAGTGGATGGACTCGATGAATTGGCCATGGAACGCACCCGTAGCCAATTGGAAAAAGCCGATTTCCGGATCTGGATCGAAGATGGGGTTTTGGGTGGAGGGGAAGTGTTGGATGCGAACGCCTTCTCGTTACGAATTCAAACCAAACTGGACCTACCCGGTTTCCAATCCAAGGATGGATTTTTGGGTTTGTCTAATCGAACTCATGTCGGCATCAATGCGATGCGGGAAAATCTCAACGCTCTTGTATTTGGAGGAGGGGGAATCAGCGGGGATATTCTTTTAACCACCGAAAGACAATTTCGCGCGGTGGATGAAGCTCGAAATCGGGTTAAGGCCGCCTTAGCGGAAATGGAATTACGCAAGCGTCCGGCCATTGAAATAATCGCTTTTGAAATCCGCGAAGCCTCGGATCAATTGCGGGAATTATTGGGAGAAATATCTTCCGATGAAGTGCTAGTTAAAATTTTTCTGGGATTCTGTATCGGTAAATAGGGGACAATAGTCTCATGTTCTTTCCTCTCAAAACCGATGCCCATGATGGTCGGTTCCGCATCGGTGCCCTCGGCATCATCCTGCTTTGCTTTTTCGTTCACATTTTGGTTTTTCGGGATCAGTCCAATCGCCAAACGGAATTGGATCGTTTGGAAAGCCAATTGCCCCAATGCAAAAACAAACAACAAATTCAGGATTTGCTGAAGCAATTCGGTGTACCCGGGGGATCGGAATCGGTTCTCCCTAAATTGGAGGAAGAGGAGTCGAAGGAAAAAGAGTCGAAGGAAAAAGAGACTCAGATCATTGAAAAACAGATCCAAGAGTTAAGAACACAATCGCTCTTCTATAAATTGGCTTTGGTGAAAGGATATTTCAATCCTCTCAATTTGATCACCTCTTTATTTACCCATGCTGATTGGATGCATCTGATTTTTAATATGTGGTTTTTCTTTTTGGCCGGGGTCACCATGGAAAAGTACTGGGGACTGGGCAAATTTATTGGATTGTATTTGGCCTTCGGTGTTTTAGGAAATTTGGCTTATCTGTTTTTCAGTGGGCTTGGACCAGGATCTGTTGGTGTTCCCTTAGTCGGTGCTTCCGGTGCCATTGCGGGAATGATGGGCGCATTCGCGTTGACTCACGGAGACGCGAAAGTGAAAATGTTTTGGCTGATAGGTTTTCGGGGTGGAACTTTTTCCGTTTCCGCGCGAATATATTTGGGTTTTTGGATTGCGGGACAAGTGTTCGATGCGATATTGAGTTCGACGAACGTTGGCGGAGTAGCCTACTCTGCCCATATCGTGGGATTTCTCAGTGGACTGATTGCGGGGAAAGTGATTCCCGTCGATGGCTTTTATACCAAGGCGTATAAATCCGATCCAGGACCGAAAATATGGGATGGAATGGTTAAAGATGAAGTCGCCGGAGTAAGAGGTGCATTCAAATCCAGCCCTGAAGAGTTAACGAAAGCGAGGGAAGAAAGGCAGGCGAAAGCGGGGCCAGAAGCTTCACGGGATAGCGAAGTGATGAGTCTGTTGAATCTGGGTTGGCATACTTTGGATCAAGGTGATGCTTCAAAAGCGGCCGATTTATTATTCAGAGGAATCGATCGGGCTTTCACCATCGACACGCTCGCGCCCGATGTTTTAGATTCGGCGCTTAGGCGATTATTAGAAGCGATGAATTCGGTCGACAATTCCAGCTCATACACCATAACATCCACATCCACAAAATCCCTGACCTTACCTCCCGGGGCCCTCTACTCTTGGGCGCGACGAATGGAAAATCGTCAATGGTGGCAATGGGCGATTGCACTTTATGATCAAACTGCCGCGGATATTTCGGGAGCAACCAATGTCCATACGCGACAAATTAGCCTTTTCCGCGCGGCGGAACTCAGAATAGATCAGGCCGTGGATTTTAAGAAAGCAGTGGCGGGATTCAACGCTGTGATCGAAATAGACTCGACCAGCCCATTGGCGGAAGATGCTCGTGAACGGTTGGCATCCTTTAAAACCTGATTATTTCAATTCCAGAAAATAGGAAGGGAGTCCGAGCAAGCCGGGGATTTCTTCCAAGAATGGTTTTAACACCTCCGCTTCGTATTTTCCGAAGGCGGTTGATTTTCCAAGCAGGGTCAAAGTATGTAGCCACGTTTGCACATTGTAATAGCCGCCACCTTTGACATGCCAACCCTTGGTGAGAATGCGACAACCGCTACTGCTAACCGCCTCCACCTGACCGCGTCCTTCTACTTGTAAATATTGATAAACGATATTGGCATGGTAGGGCGTGAGAGCAACAGGCGAAAGCACCAGATGTAAGTTTTTCCCCTTGGTCAAAATCACGAATTTGCCTTCTTCCCGTGCAGCGGAGGGATCGGTTAGGTCGAGATAACTTTTTACGTTCAGGTGATAGGAGGAACGATTTTCGCCTGCACCGGTAAGGCCTTGAGTGCTTTCTTTGGATCTGCCCACAGGCTTTTCTACGGAATCTTCCTTGGAATTTTTCTTGGAATCCCCCTCGGGAACTTTCATCCGTCAGACCGAATTTTGGCGAGCAGATTGGAAGTGGAAAGACCGGGAATTTTTTCCACAATATGCAAGCGTCCGCCGAGTTTTTTGATAAGTGGCGCTTCGATACAATCCGGTCCGTATTCGGATCCATTGGCATGGACATCCGGTTTGATTTCGGCCAAGAA
>JAYVCH010000012.1:0-4339 GCA_043750055.1 Fibrobacteria bacterium | reverse complement strand
GGAGCGATTTCAAAGAAGGCATCTAATGGCGCCGTGGGAAATAGGTATTCAACACCGACTACACCACGCACGCCAAAGGCGCCGTGATTTTGAATGACGGTCCATAATCCCATCCCATAATAAAGAGGCATTTGCCCTTGTGGAATTCGAATCAATTCAAAATCGTGCCAAAGGTAGTCGGCATTCAGGGATATTTCATTTTCAAAAACATTGAATCCGAGAGTACCATCTATCGCGGTGGTTTCACCAAGCCATAGTTTCCCGTTGATTCCCGATGGTTGTCCAGCGATGAATCCTACGCCCAAATTTCCGCCCAACCTCGCATGGGTTGCGCTTGGCCACAGCAAAAAAAGACCAACCGTTAAGACCGTCAAAGATGTTTTTTTTGAAGCCCAGATTTGGATACAATTTTTAATCATGATCTCTCCCGCGTGGCGGCATCAAATGATGCCTCGTGACTCATTTGAAATATATGAAATGGAATTGATGAAAGTAAGCTTTCCAAGAATTCGATTAAAATTCAAGGCGCGGTGGTTCGAAAAATCAAGTGGTCAGAATCGGTTGGTTTTTTCCCGACAGTGTTCCCCGGAGTATTTAAATCCAGGGTAACAATCATGAGACCATGATAACCAAGACAGGTTGGGAATTGAAAGTCGTAGTAGCCGGAAACCAAATTTGGTTTTTGCAAATACGCCAACTTCTGTCCCTTCGCGTTGATGATCGATACCTCGATTCCTGCCTCAGCTGGTAGTCCTAAGTGCAGTGTTCCCGTGCTTGCAGACCAAGATGCATTTCGATTCAACGGCATCGAACGAATGCCGGGAAGTTCACCTGACCAGTCCGAAGGTAGGGCCATAAACATTAGCGTATCACGATCATCTCCGAGAACTTCCAGAACACTTCCGCTCTCGATTTTTTCTTTCACCTTCCGCAGCGGAGCCACGGCCCAGAGAGTCATGTTTTTTGGAAGACGAACCGAGCTGACCCGAAATTGACCCACTTCGGGAGGTAGGCCTTGTTCCGCGGTCCAAGCAACTTTCCAAAACAGCGGTGAGTTTTTCTGATAACCGATCAAGTCGCTTTTAAGTTTTGATCCATTTCGAACAGCGGATAAAACGGCAAAGCGCCCCGGTGGTGGCGGCATGGGTGCATCTTCGATACCCACCTCATCCTTTGCATACAAGGCCGCGCCCATTCTAATAGGGGCAGAAAGAATCGCTTGAGGGCCCGGTGATTCCAAAGATTGAAGCAAAATTTCAACCGGAATTAATCCTGTCGTAGCTTGAGCCGTCGTCTTCTGTTTCGCCGAAGCGGTCAAATTTAAGGACACAGTTGTATCGAGGTTGGAATGAACAAAGTACCCAATCCAAGGTCTTAAAGAATCCACGTCCTGATATCCCCCCTTCACATCATCAATGGCCTGCAATCCCTTCACCGAAGATAAATCCTCCGCCACGGTATCCCTATGACTAATCGGCCATGGAAGCGCGTGAAGTGCTGGGCAGGTTATTTGATTCCAACCTTTTTCAAGGTTTAAATGAAAAATTCCGGTTGTGTCTGATTTTGGAGTATTCGCATTCCCATACTCAAACTCAGCGACAGCCTTTCGCGAAGAGAGCCAAATCCCTTTACCCGTGGGCAAGGAATCGTCTCCCTTTAAAAATTTATAGGTGCCGCGCTGCGATTTTCCAATCCAATTTTCCCATATGGCCCCATATACATTTCCCTCTTTAACCAAATCCTTCATCAGCACTTTTTGACTTGGAATCAATGGAAAGCCTGAAAGCCTCCATTTGAAATCGGGCTTTAATTCAATCGGTGCCTTCACTTTTTTAAAGGTCCGTAATAAGGAAAAATCAACTGCGGGTGGGGAAGGATAAACTCTATCCAAAGTTCCATCCCATATCCGTACAGACACACCCAGGTGGGAAAGGCCCTCTTTACCTAAAAACACTAGATGAATTTTTTCCCCCGCTGTCACCCCTTTTAAAAAGCCAGCCGAGCCCGCCGGTCCCGGTTCCGTTCCATTTGCAGATACAGTAAGGTTGAGGTTTTGCACATTGTCTTCTGCAACAATATCGATCCAGGAAGAATCCCCACCTCCCATTCCAAAATCCAAAACATGAATGACGGGCCTTAAGGTATCCTGGCCTAAAAAATAGGTGCCGGCTTCGGTTAAGGTCCAGGTCCCATTATTTGATCCGAAATTAGAGAGAACTTTGAGACCCACTTTTCCCGGAAGGACCTCATATAGATTTTTTTTTTCGGACATCTCTAGAGTCTTCTCAATCGTCACGGGAGAAATGTCCGAACCATCGGTCCCGGATTTTATTTTAAATAGTCTGCTCACATTTGAGACTCCAAGGCCGGGTAAGTCTGGATAGGAAATAACTTCAACCTGAATAGGTCCCTTCGCTCCTTCAGGATTGGCGATTTTAATATTTCCAGTAACGACGGTATCTTTTCCAGGATAAATTTCATAAAAACCAATAATTTTAGTGGTATCGGACTTGACCACGACGGGTTCGGTTTTGACCGTATCGATTTTGGGAGGGGCGGATTGAAAGGTTAAAAGCTTGGAACCTACCTTCTGGTTTTCATACTCCATCCGTACCCAATCGGCCGATTCGGTTTTTCGCATTAATCGAACCTCATCTAAATCGCCATCAAAAAAGTCTTGCGTGACAGTTTCAGTTGGATCTGATAATCTCCCTCCAATATAAACCGGGATGTTCGGAATATTTGGCAAGTTTGCAGCATTGGTTAAAACGTGATCAACGTCCAGTATTCCATCCACATAAAGCTGAACATTTTTTCCATCCCAAACCCCGACAACATAGGTCCATTTCTTGGTTGGAAACACCTTGGTGCTAATCACTCCCTGAGACTCATCTGCATTCAGAACCATAGTCAAATGTCCATTTCTAAAGCTTAATTGGTATTGATTGGGATTGGCCCCCCCCTTCCTTAGGATGGTATTTACCTGGTTCTGGTTGAAAGTGCCACTGGTTCCAAAAAGGGTATAGGGATTCACCCAGGCCGAAATGGTTAAGGGTCCATCAATATCGAGACTTTTTGAATTCGGTACCCTGATATAATTTGATGTCCCATTGAAATGTTGCGAGCGGGAGATAACGCCATTTGGACTGGAACCATTATTGACTAAGTCACCAGGATTTTTGGCATTAGAACCGTCATAAAAAAATCCTTTCGACAGAATCCCTTGATTCTCTTCATTCAAATGCCAAACGCCCGCATAGCCGTCAAGGGAATCAAAAACAGATCGATCGTTCGTGGGATTATCATAACCGTTTAGCGGTAACGTGATATGATTCCAAAACAGGGTCACGAAATCCGTTTTGGAATTAGGATCAAATCGAGAGACTCGAATCCAAATTTCTCCCTTCCCTGAAGCTGCATCCCAATTTACCCATTGACTCGCGACATCTTGCCCATCCGCGTCCCTGAAGCGAAAATCACCCGGCAAGACAGGATTATTTTTAAAATCAAGATTCATCGAATCAAAACGAATGAGCAGGGGAAAATTATCCAATGGTTTCGCTATATCACCTACGACAGAATTTGCGTTGAAATAGATTCGAACCGAATCTTTCCATGCGGAATAGTCTGTGGCTGCCTTACCAAAATTGGCAAGGCAAAGAATTGCAAAAAGGACTAATCTCATCGCTCAGATTGTAGGGCTGGGAGAGAGTTCTCGCAAATCTTATTTGGGGGTTTGGGGGGTTTTTTCCTAACTTCACCCAAATGGTCAATGCGGAAAAAATCGTACTCGTTTTATGCTTAATTGCCGGGTTTTTATGGATTCGAAACCGTTCCCGATCCGTTGATCTTGAAAATCAAATGACCCGTGCCATCCTTGGGATATTTGTGCTTTTGCCCACCTTTTTATTCGCGGAGAAGTATCTATTCGAAAAATTACCGTTCGGAGGCTATTCCTTTCTTTTGGCTAAAGCCATTGTCATTTTGGTCACCTTTGGTGCCATTGGATTCGGATTTCTCCGAGCCAACAATGACGCAAAAAAAACCAACTGATTTTTTCCTAAACGGCCATTTGTTCATGCGCCTTATGTACAATACGAGCTGTCGTCTCCCATCCCACACATTCATCCGTCACCGAAACTCCATAGCGTAATAAGGATCTGTCCCCGGAAATTTTCTGGCTGCCTTCATGGATATTACTTTCAATCATCGCTCCCATTAAGGACCGATTACCCTGAACGCGTTGTTCCACAATACTCGCCCAAGCCGCTTCTTGCAACTCGTAGCGCTTATTGGCATTCCCATGACTACAGTCAACCACCAATCTTGATTCTAGCCC
>JAYVCH010000011.1:0-11735 GCA_043750055.1 Fibrobacteria bacterium | reverse complement strand
GCGATATTGGCAGCTAAGGCTCGTACTAAGAAGCGCAACAGCACAAAGAGAACGGTAATTCCCAAAAAAAAGATCAGGATTTTTTTGCGCCAGGCAGCGTCTCTCAAGGTGGAATAAACAAGGCTGGTTCCGCGTTCCCATAAAGTGGAAATAGGACCGCTTTCCCAAATCACCATTGCCGAATCTTCGGGATAAATTTTGCGAACAATGGATTTCCCATTGGGAAAGCGAACCTCTACTTTTCGTTCCACCGTGGCTTTAGCCTCCGGAAGAAAAACCGATTGCGGACCCAAATACGAACTGAGATAACCTGATCCTCCGTGGATTTCAAAACTCTGTTCCAGTTGCCAAGTATCCGAATCTTTCGCCGCTTTTTCTTTCTGGACCCAAACCGAAATGCGGCTGCCAATTGCGTTTTGATTGGATTGCACGCCTCGGAGTATAATTTGTATGCGTCGATTCTTGGGACTGGGCCCATCTAAAATAGCGGAGGCGCTGTCTCTGGAAATGATCACCAATTCATCCCCAGGGGCGGGAGTCAAATCTCCGACCATAAAACCCGTATTATAATGCGAGGCGTCATCTTCTATCCCTACACTCGCCAGATCCCGTTTCACGAAATGATGATTCTGATTTTCATAGTAGAGGTTTACGCTGCGAGTGGTCAGAAAAAGATCCAGATCTCCATCCCCATCGAAATCCGCGAAAGCGCCACCATAACTATCGAGGGTATCGGCTAGCCCCAATTTGACCGCGCTCTCGATAAAACGAATTGGTTTTTGCATGGACATTTTACTGGGAAGATCCATAGTGGAATGAGGTGGGTTCGCTTGGTTTACTAACAATAAATTGAGACCATTTCTAACTGTAACGAGTAAATCTGGATCACCGTCATTATCAAAATCGCCACTCAGAATTGCATTGCATCGCGTTCCTGGTGGGATTGTGAAGCCAAGATTTATTTCTCGAAAATGAAACGGAGTGATTTGTTCATAGATTCGCAAGGGTTGATTCCAGCCTGCAATAATGAGGTCTAAGTCGCCGTCGAGATCAAGGTCACACCACAAAGCGCCTTGTGATCCCGAATCGGAAGCAATTCCGGCACTGTCCAAAGCAATGGGTTGAAAATTCAATCCATGATCATTGCGATACAGTCGTACTGGACCTTTTTCATTTGTCAAAAGGGGATCCAAAAATCCGTCTCTGTCGAGGTCACCCCAAATGGCCATGTTGGCATCGACATTGCGTAACAGTCCACATCGCTTTGTGACGGAAATGAACGTACCATCTTTTCGATTTTTTAAAAGGTCGAGTGCATCGCCCCATCCACAGATCAGGATATCAACAGCACCATCATTGTCAAAGTCAATGGCGCTGGCCCCGAGTTCCAAATTACGAATGCCTTGAGGCATTAAATTTCCGCCAACTCCGGAGGGAATGCTTTTATCCCTAAACGTCCCGTCCCCGTTGTTGACTAGGAGTCGATTTAAAGTGCGGAAGCCGACCATGTAAACATCCAACAAACCATCCCCATCGAAATCGGCGAGAGCGACGCCGTAACTGTCACGAATATCCGGGATGGGGGCTTTTGCGGCGGCGGGAAAGACGCATAGGCAAAGGCAAACGAAGGCCATTGCGCATAGGTTTAGGGTCACTTGCTTGATACTCACAAACATAGCAAAAATCCCAGTCCCGGAGTTACGGAACTGGGGCGAACCAGGGCGGTTTTGGAGTCCAGCCACCTGCGTTCGACTTGGCCTTGCCTGGCCGCTGCCGAAAGGGCTGGCTTTCACTTGCGGACGTAAACATTCCGCCGCTGCCCGTTCCGATTGGCTAGGATGGCGGTACCAACTATTATGGTCGCGCTATAAAAAATTGTGACGCGCACTATCGCATTCACCAACGGAATTTGAGCGATGCCATCGCCTGTTGCTGTTCATTGTTGATTTGGAGATCGGCCGGTCCCCCAGGTAACGAATTTTGAACATCGTTGCTACTTCCATATTGGTAAGCCAAATCGAATCCTATACTCCTTGAAGGCATAAAGCCTAATCCAACACTTAGATGATAAGGAATGCGCGCTTCTGGTTGAATATCTTGAAAGCCATCCTGCGTTTCAAAACTGTATCCCGCTCTCAAAACGGGTCCGCGTTTGGAAACATGTTGTTCCAATCCAATGCTGAAGGTGTTACGATTAGGATAGGGGACATCATGAGCCAAGAATTGGGCTCCCGTTTCCGAATATTCATAACTGCTCCAAAAATCGCCATGCCAATCGGCGGAAATCTGGGTGAGTCCGGATTGAATGGCAATTCCAAATTTGGTTTGGAAAGGATGATGGATATCATAATTGGTTTGAACCGAGGCTTTACCCCTTTCCTGGTAGGTGTCATGTAAGGCTAAACGTTCCGCCATCACCGCGGATCCGCCGAGACTGAAATAATCAGAGAGGTGGAATAAAAAAGAGGGCTCTAAATTGAATCCGGAATACTCTTCCAGATAGCGAACTGTTTTAACATCCTGAATTTCCACTTGCTCTTGACCGGAAATGGCACTCACCGCAAAGCCAATGCTGGCCGCTTCCGAAATAAGGTAGGCCAATCCCATGCGATAGTGATCCATTTTGCCGGAAGCGTCATATACATAATCGTTGCCGTGGGCCGCATAGTGTAATGGGTCATTGAAGGATACGGGTGAATAGTATCCGAGCCCCAGTGCCCAACGCCCGCCATCGGTCATGACCATGGTGAGCGCATTCAGTCGAGTGGATTCCAAGCTTCTTTCGCTAGGTGAATTTCCCTGAAAAGACGCTATGTTCTGAAATAACCCATAACTTAAATTGAGTCCAAGTTCCGAGCGAGACAGTTGGGTCATTCCCGCCGGGTTATAATAAAGAGCGGAATAGTCATCTGCAACGGCAGTAAACGCCTCACCCATGCTAATGGCTCTTGCCCCGACGCCATTTTTTTTCCCATGCGAAACAAGCTCTCCGGCAACGTTCCCTGCATTACAAAGGACAGGCGCAGCGAGGGATATGCTTATGAATAAACTTAGGGTAGAGAGTGACGTGGAAGAATAGGAAGAAGTCATAGAGTAGGTCTTTCTGTTTTGCATTGTCATTCCTTTCGTAAGGGCAAGGGTGTTGGCATAAAAAGGAAGGCCGTCCCTATTGGACTTTGCCTTCCCTGGTAATTCAGTGGGAAGTGTTTCCAAGTTGTGCGACTTGTTGCACCCCACGTGTTCGCATAGGACGACCATGGTCTTCGGGGAAAAGATCCCGCGGTTGGGGCTGTCCACCTTGATACTGGCCATTGCCGTTGGATTCATGGCGCACGCGGGGATGGATTTCATAATTGTCGGATCGACGCGACTCATATTGAGTGGAAGAACCGTAACCGGGTGTCACGATAATGGTACGCGAAGGGGCGCAATAGGGCCGAGGTGGTGGGCAGTAGATCCGCTCAGGTTCAACATAAACTCTGCGAACTTCCACATCCCGATCATAATGACGTCTTTCTTCATAGCGTTCAATAATCACCACCTTTTTATGACGGTGACCATGCCGGCGTTTTTCGACAATCACTTGTTCATCTTCATCATCATCATCGTAGTCTTGCGGATAGCGATGAGTGACTTCTTCGACAACCACCTCACGAGGGTGTTCTCCCCATGTACGGCCCACCGTAACCTGACCGATGGGAAAACCCATAGTGATTTCGGCATGGCCATAGGAATCGTCATTGTGATCCGCTTTGGCTTTACCCGGCAAGATCAAGAGGAAGCCTACTCCGGCTATCATCGCCAAGGGTGCTATCCTTGAACCTGACACCGGTCTGGGTTGAAATTCTGGAATAGATCCTCTTAATCCTGTCCAAGGAAGAAGAATTTTATTGAATCGAGACATCTGGACCTCCTTTCGAAGTTAACTAGGTCCAGCTACCTTTAAATCAAGAATCAGGCCAATTCAAAATCGACGAAATAATGGGAGAATGTGGCCTACCCCGGGGTGCAAACTGTACAAGGGCTTTACACATGTACACGAAAACCCTTTTTGGGATTGAGTGAAAATGGCATTGCCTTTTGCTGAAAATAGAGTTTTTTTGAAGGCTATGGTTAAAATTGCATCCCTTTTGTCGGAGGCTCAACCTTGATCAGTTCCAATAAATGATTATATCCATTAAATAGTTAGTTCTCTCCCTGTCGTGATGTTTGGGCATGGATCCAAAAAAATCAGGGTTGGAAGTGAAAGGTTGGTTGAATTCTATGATTAGCTTTTTGTATGTAATCCAAATTTTGACGTGCAGACGTCCGCATTTAATGTTGCTGGCATTCGCGGCAATTTCAACATCTGCTCAAACTTATTATTGGAATCCAAATCCTAACTTACTTTCTACCAGCAGTGGAGAAGCGCAGAAAACTTTTAATTGGACCCGTAACATGAATGGTACGGGTCCATGGCCGAAATCGGCTCAAGACGATGACTTTTCCTCCGGCACCTTGGGACCGAAATGGAACTTTGTGGACTCGACCAAGGATTTGCCTGTAGCCCTCTATAATTTTACGGATAGCGTGGGACAATTGACATTAAGAGGTCGAGGGACTGACATTTGGCTTACCCACAATTCGTTCACCGCGGTATATAGAAATGATTTGACTGGGAATTTTGATGTTTCGGTTAAAGTTACTTCTCAAACCGCGGCTTCTGATTGGTCTAAAGCCGGAATATTGATTTACAACGATTTTAAAAAAATAGCCTCAGGCGGCGCATTCGATTTATTTGTTACTCCTGATCATGGTATTAAATATAATTTTGACACGGCTGGGTCAGACTTAGGAAATATGGAAGGAAATCCGACCCTACCCGGTACCACATTACCCAAGTCCAAATTTCCCGTTTGGCTTAGGGTGGTAAAGGTCGACTTTTCCTATTCAGCTTATTATAAAACGAATCTTGATTCAGCTTGGATTCTTTTGGGATCCTGCAAACCCCAAAACACTTCCCTCAACGCCCAGGTTGGATTGTTCATGACAGCCCAGAACCAGACCGCTACGGATACAGTCACCTTTGATGATTTCCAAGCAGGGACCAATATTTCTCAAACTAATTTGGATTTGAATTTCGGATCAGGCACTTCTGCTTTTGCGCAATCGGCAGCTCGCTTGACCGCACCACTCTCATTGAACAATTTAAACATGGCCGAGTATACAGGGACTTTTTCTTTCCTCACGGACACCATGACGGTAAGCGGAAATGCATTATTTGGAGAGACGTCGGTCCTTAATCCGGGAAGTGGAGCCTTAACTTTTAATGGGAACACGGGAACACAAATGTTTTCTTACAATGCCAGTTCGCTTTTTCCAGCGATCAATAAATCCGGAGTCGCGACGCTGAAGCTAGTAGACCGTCGATTGCATGCGGGGATTTTGAACCTTGCGGCGGGAGTCGTGGATTTGGGAAGTCTGACTCATGAATTCGCCGGCCTTGTCTCTACGGGCGGTTCCTTTGTGGGTTTGAGTTCAGCGGACACTTTGATCATCAGTGGTAATGCCGATTTTAGTGGAGTCAAAGCATTGCCCTCATCGGGTAATGTGCAAATTCGGTCGCAGGGGAATGGGAAAATCGTCTCGTTTAAGCCTGGAACCGTCATCTACCCTAATTTATATCTCTGGGCTTATCCAACGGATTCAATTCCAACCCTGATCAATGTTGGTGCCGGTAACCTGCGGGTTAAGGAGCGATTATACCTTGGGGACCAAAAAACAACTGCGGGTTATCAAGGTATTGTTGACTTTCGAAGCAACACCGATGTCAGTGCCGACAGCGGTATTTTCCAGACCGATAATGGCTTAGCAGCAACCCGAACGTTGACTTTGCGAATGGGCAAGGGGACTTGGACTACCAAAGGGAACGTCTTTCTCTCCTTTGCAAATTCCGGATCCGCTGACACCTCCACACTTAACATGATGGGTTCTGCGACACAACTTCTGAGTATTTCCGGGGGAGCACTTTCAACCCTCAACCATTCTGGAACTGGAATTTTGCAATTAGTCAACCCCTTGTCCGCAGGGTCGCTAAATCAATCCTCCGGGACTTTGGATTTCAATGGTTTTAATCTGACTTTGTCCAGTAACCTTCAAGTGACGAACGGGGTTTCGACTACTCTAATGAATCTAGGTGGACGTACGCTGAATGTTGGGGGCAAAACGTCGTTTGTTGGGACGCTGGGTAACCAACTCAATATGAATCCTGTCAGCGCTTGGAATATGATTTCAGTCGGTGCTCTGACGGCAGATTTCGCGGACATTGGAAACAGTGCCGCCACCCTATCATTGGGAAAAGCCACAATCAATTGTAAAGATAAAGGTGCCAATATTGGGTGGACGTTTATGCTTTCGCCCAAGCCTGCGGTTATCGTCTCTGAACCTGCTGATACGGCGGTGTTATTAGGAAAAAAGGCCACTTTCACAACCGTGGCATCGGGCTCGGACACGCTGGCGTACAGATGGTTTCGAAAAGGAGCGACGACTATTCTCTCCACCACTCCAGTCTTAACCCTCAATGCCGCTCTCGCAGCAGATGACGGTAGCCTGTTCTTCTGTGTCGTAACCAATGCGTATGGGGCCGATACAACTCGTCCGGCTTTATTTAAGGTTCATGTTCTCCCCACCCTAGTACGTGACATTAAAGATACGGTGGTCGCGGAAGGGAAAAATGCCTTCTTCACGATTGGTGCTCTGGGAACAGCCCCTCTGATCTATAACTGGTATCTAAAAGGAGATACAACCTCCTTGTCTTCCGATAGTAGCCTGACTCTACCGCCACTCGCTTTAACCGCCGATGGAAAAGTTTACTACTGCGTTGTGAAAAATGCCTATGGACAAGTGACGTCGCATGAAGCGAAATTGTATGTGGCGCGAACGGCTTTGATTGTTTCAGAACCCTCTGATCGCTCGGTGAAAGCAGGTGGAAAGTTCTCTCTGATGGTTCGTGCCATTGGGGCGAATCCGTTGGTATTCCAATGGACCAAAAAAGGCGATTCGACTGTGATTTCGACCGATTCCATTTTGACCTTAGACTCGGTCAAAATTTCGGATAACGGAACATTCTATTCTGTTATAGTATCCAATGCTTTTGGAAAAGATACCAGTCGAGAGGCAGCTCTTCATGTTTTTACTTGTGACAGTCTCTTTCAGGTTACCCCTGAGTCTTTATCCGTTGACGAAGGTCAGCCTGTGGTGCTAGAGAGCAAGGCCACTTGTTCAGAAGGACATCAATGGATAGGCGCGTCAGGCCCCACCCCCAGAATTATCGACCCGGAAGTTCTGACCTTAGCCTTTAAGGCACCGCGCGTCACCGGGGACTCCATTTTGGTTTATCATTTTACGGCCCAGTATGGAACTCAATCTTTGGAGAAGTCCGTCACTGTTAGAGTTAAAAATGTGATTCCCGATCCTCAATTTTCTTTGCCAGCCTTATCGAAATGGGTGGGCGGTTCTCCTTTCGTGATCAAGCCTATACTCCTAAATGCATCAGCACTTAAAGCGGCGCCTTATTCACCGGCACTTCGGTATCTTTGGACCTTGTCCGACCCAATCATGGATACGGCGCAAGGAGACGATTCCTTGGTCTTGTCTAAGCCTATCGCCTCTTCTTCCGTGGACATTGAACTGTGTATGGACAATGGGGGTGCCGGTTCTTGTCATACGATGACGGTGGATGTGAACATCCTAAAAGTTTCAATCTCTAAATCACATCGATTTTCATTGGGGCCGATTGAATTGGTCGGAAACACCTTGGCATGGAATTCCTCGGCGCATGTTCGAATATCGACTGTACAAGGTCATTGTCTTTTAGAAAGACGCGGTCGCGCGGGAGATGTTTTCGTTTTGCCTACGTCCGTGATTCGTCAATTGACCAGCCATCGCGCTCGTCTAGAGATCAAGCTTTAGATTGAGATTGGATTAGCCCTCAAATGAAGCTACGATTTTGTCTTCACTGGCCTATCCGCCAGTAAGACAAGGTTGGCAGCCAACACCAAGCTTCCGCCTAGAATCAGTCGGAGTGTAAAGTTTTCGTTGTCATATCCTCCCCCGGCCCGTACCAAAAGGGCGGGTAGAAATAATGCCCCCACTGCGGTGGTAATGGGCTCGAAACAATAGATGAATCCTGCTGCGACGGGACTGACCCGTGATTGAAAACGATTCATGATCAAAAAGGGAACGGCAGTTCCTAGTATCGAGAGGAAGGCCGTTAAATAAATGGCACGGGCCGAAGCGTGCAAGTCGCCTAAGTTGGATAGCCCTCCTGGAAAAAAGCTCAACGCGATAAGACAGAACAAGGAGACGGTGGAACAAAGCACCCATGTGAGTCGTTCAGGATCCACCCAGCCCGGAGTCAACCGATCGACCCACAAAATCTGGCAGGAAAAAAGGACAGCCGCAATAAGGCTTTCCCATTCGCCTCGACCCAGCGAAAAAGTATGAAGGTTAAACCCCGTTAGGGTCCCCATTCCCCCTATCACCAATAAACAGCAAATCGCCAATGGTAAAGTCATTTTTCGGCGACCGGAGATCCAAGTAAACAGGGGAATGAATATCGAATACATGGCGATGAGAAATCCGGCCGTGGAAGCGCTGGTATAATTGATCCCATCGATCTGAATCCACATGCTGATGGCGGTTAACATGCCTAGCACGAATCCATTCCACCATTCCTTTTTACTAATGGAACGGGGTGAGATTCTAGAAATTAGTGTGACTGTAATAATAGCGAAACCAAAGCGAACGGCCAAGGATGCGGCAGCGGCAGAAATAGTTCCTGTTTCAGGAGCTAAGAAGTGTTGTTCCGTGGACAAGACCTTCATGATGGGAATACAAATGCCCCATGCTCCCGCGGCAATTAACAACATGAAGGGAGGGAAAAGGTTGGTTTTTATGGGCTCGACTCGGGACTTGTTTCAGACGACGATTCTGTGGCAGGATCCGGTAGCGACACGGGTTCAGTTTTTTCTGCCGAAGCCGATAGAATAACTAAGTCCACGCGACGGTTTCGAGAACGGCCCGCTGGGGTATCATTTTTTTCCGTGGGTCTAAATTCACCATATCCAGTGGCAGATATTTTATCCGGAGGTACTTTGAATTTATCCGTCAAGACGCGGGCCATATTCGTCGCTCTTGTCGAAGATAGCTCCCAGTTCGTTGGATAGGTGCGAGAGTGAATAGGCATATTGTCGGTATGGCCTTCGATTCGCACTGAATTTTTGTACTCAGAAATCTTGGCCGCAATTTCCGCTAGAGCTTGATAGGCTTCCTCTTTCACTTCTGCCCGCCCAGATTCGAAAAATCCCGCTTCTTTGAGGCTCACAACCATGCCCCGCTCTTGGATGCTAACATCCACTTTATTCAACATGCCTTTGGTCATCAAGTACTCTTCCACTTGCTTTTTCATTTCCTCAAACTCAGTCTTGCCTGCCTGCTTGGTCGGTTTCGTGGGACCATCCGAGGTCTGCCCGGGAATGGGGCGATTCTTGTCTGAGGGAACGGCGGTTTCAATCACAGGCTGTTGTGGAATAATGCTGCCGCTAGGGGAGCCAAAAGAAATTCGCATGGACTCGGCCGCAATGGCCGCTTTGGTCGCATCCGATTTACTCAAGGCATACAAGGCCACAAATGTTGCGAACAATAACGTAATAAAGTCGGCATAGGAGATTAACCATCTTTCGTGGTTGACATGTTCTGGGTGCTTGTGTTTTCTGGCCATGGAAAAAGTTCCTTCGCTTCGCCCCGGTTAATGGGGTGTGGCTGCGCCGTGCCCAGCAGCGTGGGCACTTCCCGCCAAGAAAGCTCGCAGACGTTGACTCAAGAAGTGGGGGTTTTCGCCGTTTTGCAATGCGACGAGGCCTTGTAATATCATGTTTTTTTCATGGACCATTTGGGCAACGCGCACTTTATATTTACTCGCAAGGGGAAGCGCGATCACATTAGCGATGGCAAGACCATAAATAGTGGCCACAAAAGCCACGGCGATACCGCCACCGAGTTTGGAGGGGTCATCGAGATTTTCCATCACATGGATAAGTCCAAGCACGGCGCCGATAATACCGAGAGTCGGTGCATATGCCCCAATCGCTTCAATGACGGGAATCGGTAGCTTGGAATTTTCTTCGAAAGCCTCTAATTCTGTTTCTAAAATACTCAGCAGCATGGCGGGATCAATTCCATCTACAACTAACGTCAACCCCTTGCGAGTGAAGGGATCGGGATGCGCTTTGGCTTTGCCCTCCAGTGCCATGATGCCATTTTTGCGAGCGAATTGACAAAGCTCGGACAATTCCGCGATGACTTTCTCATGATCGAATTTGGGAGGGCTGAGACAGACTTTTAATGCCTTGAGTGCGGCCATATGGTGTTCCATCGGAAAACTGGCTAAAGTGGCACCCAAGCATCCACCGCCTACGATAATGAACGCCGTAGGTTGAACGAGGGCATGAATGTTTCCGCCTTCCAGTATCAGGCCAAGAAGAACCATGCCAATGGCAAGAACCGGTCCAAGTATTGTTGTTATATCCACGTTTTTTTCCTGTACCTTACGTATTACCGATTGCTGGGATTGATTATCCCACATTTGTTCCCCTCGATACAATGCTCGAAATACAAGAATAATTTCATGGACATCAGAGTTAGGGCAAAGCCGTGAAAAAGAGAATGGAAAACTTCGAGTGACCCTTGAAGGTATCTGTCATCATGGTTGAAACGACACGGTTGAATTGCGACATTTCGAAACATGGACTTGAATGTGGAACGAGATGGGGAAAAGTTATTGCCAATAATAGCCCATCGTGAAGCTATCCGAAATGCTTTAGAAAAAGAGCGATGTCTCATTTTATGTGCACCACCAGGAACGGGGAAATCGACTCAAGTGCCCCGTTTTTTACTGGATCGTCCTGGTAAAATTTTGGTCTTACAGCCAAGGCGGATTGCGGCCCGTAATCTTGCCTTACGAGTGGCTGAGGAAATGGGCGAGAGCGTGGGAGGGACCGTCGGGTATCAAGTTCGTTTCGAAGGTAAATCGACCGTGTCCACCTGTATCCTTTATCAAACCTATGGAGTCTTTTTCCAACAATTGCAAAACGACCCGCTCTTATCAGGAATCGGCAGTGTCCTTCTCGACGAATTTCATGAACGCACCTTGGAAGCGGACGCGACTTTGGCCTGGCTCAAACGCCTACGCGCGGAAAGTCGTCCCGATCTTAATATGATTGTCATGTCCGCAACCTTAGAATTAGAAGGACTTCAGCGTTACCTTCCTTCGGCACCATTAATCGAGGTAACCGCTGAATCGTTTCCGGTGGAAATATCTCATCAGCCTTCCATGTCACAGGAACCGCTACCCGCACAGGCCTTGCGCGCCTTGAAGCGAGTGATGGGCCAGGGCTTCTCTGGTTCGGTTTTGATTTTCATGCCCGGCCAGGGTGAAATCCGTAGAACCCTGGAAATACTCGATCCCCTTTGTCGCGAGCAAGGGATTTCCCTTTATGAATTACATGGGTCGATGGATATGGATGCGCAGCAGCGTACTTTGCGAGCACCGCGCATGGGCACTTGTATCATTGTCTCAACTAATGTGGCCGAAACGTCTCTGACTATTCCCGGCGTCACGGTGGTTATCGATTCAGGGATGGCTAGGGTTGCGGCATTCAGTTCGCAGCGAGATATGAATACCCTATATCTTTCCT
>JAYVCH010000010.1:0-3691 GCA_043750055.1 Fibrobacteria bacterium | reverse complement strand
TCCGCGCTTATTCCCGTTTGGCAAGGCTCTTTTTGGGCCGACCTCAAGCATTATTTTCTCGGTCATCCTGCCGTCGAGTCCGCGAATCTGATTTTCCTTTTCACCGGGCTTTATGGCCGTAGCGCTTGGCGATATAAAGAAAGAGCCTATCGACGTATCTTGCTTGATACGGGTCATGCCGTGGGAAACCTTCTTGAGGTATGTCGTCACGATGGCCTTGATCATGCCATGATGGGGGGCTTCCTCGACAATGGATTAGAAGAGTTGCTTTTTTTAACTCCCAAGGAAGAATTTCCATTGCTGGGCGTAGCCGTGGGGCCGATTGGTTCCATACCCAAAACGCATGGCCAAAATCCTAGCGATCTTCCCGGTGAAGCCATTCGTAGTATTGAGGCCGGTGATGCGATGCAGGTTCAGCAAAATGCATGTGAACGCATTCGTGTTATGAATCGAATTCGGCCTCCTGTTGAAGGGGATGGTCAAGGGCCGGTCTTCCACTTCGGTAGCGAATTCAACGTGCTTAAAACCATTCTCAATCGCCGCAGTTGCCGTAAGTTCAATGGGAAATCGATCCCCCTCGCCAAGCTAAAAGAAAACTTGGCTTTCTCTTTTCGAACCGAGGGGAGCACCTGGTGCTTGGCTTCCGACCAACTTGAGTTTCACATCCTCGCTCAAAATGTGGAAGGACTCGAAGCCGGCATTTATCGTTTTCATCCCACCACCTTGACTTTGGAACCGGAAAAAAACGGCGACTACAAATCCGAAACCTTATTCATGTGTTTAGGACAAGAATTGGCGGCGGATTGCGCCTATGCCTTGGTGTACACGAGTGACTTGGCGGTTTTGGCTAAGGTTTATGGGGACAGGGGATATCGTTATGCTTGCATGGATGCTGGACAAATCGGGGAGCGCATCAATTTGTGGGCTGTCTATCAGGGGTTCGGATCAAGTGGAATCGGGGGTTATTATGATGATCAAGGCAATGAGCTTTTAGGCCTGCCACTTACTCACGGTATCCTCTACATTACCCTGGTTGGAGTTCCAGAAGAAGCTGAAGTCTGATTTTTAATTCAGACCCGAAATTCCTAATTTTACCGTTGTCTCTTAACCGGTTGGCCCCATGACTCCTCAAATCCGTTTTTTCAACACCGCTTCCCGAAAACAGGAACCCTTTTCAACCGTTCATCCGGGAATTGTGAACATGTACTGCTGTGGCCCCACGGTTTACAACTTTGCCCATATCGGAAATCTTCGAACCTATGTGTTTGAAGACTTGCTGCGCCGTACACTCGACTATGCCGATTATAAAGTCAACCATATCGTCAATATCACCGATGTCGGCCATCTCACTTCAGATGCGGATACGGGCGAAGATAAAATGGAAAAGGGTGCGGCTCGCGAAGGTAAATCGGTTTGGGACATCGCGGAATTCTACACCCAAGCTTTTGTCAAAGATTGGGATCGACTTAACCTGATTCGCCCTTCGAAATGGACCAGGGCCACGGATCATATTGCAGAGCAAATCGCCCTGGTCCAAACCCTGGAACGAAAGTATTTAGCCTATACCATCCCTGGTGACGGAGTGTATTTTGACACGGCAAAATTTCCACGCTATGCCGATTTCGCCGGACTCGATATTCAAGGGATGCAGGCCGGGTCGCGCGTGGAAATGGTTGAAGGCAAACGTAATCCCACCGATTTCGCCTTATGGAAAATTTCTCCTTCGCAATCCAAACGTGCAATGGAATGGGACTCTCCCTGGGGGCGTGGTTTTCCGGGATGGCATGTGGAGTGTTCGGCAATGGCCATGAAACATTTGGGTCCCACGCTCGATATCCATTGCGGCGGCACTGACCATATTCGCGTCCACCACACCAATGAAATTGCCCAAAGTGAGGGTGCCACCGGTGTTACCTTCGCGCATTTCTGGTTACATGGAGGTTGGTTGTTAGAAGCCCTCGATGACAAGGGCGGCGGTGGAAAAATGTCCAAATCCTCGGGTGAATTCGTCACGCTGGATTTTCTGTTGTCCAAGGGTTACGCCGCCATGGACTATCGCTATTTCTGTCTGACTGCCCATTATCGTAGCTATCTTAATTTCAGTTGGGAAGGGCTCGATTCTGCTCGTGATTCTCTTCGAAACCTACGCCGTAAAACCGATCATTTTATAGGTCGAGCCACGACCTTGGCTTCGGATAATGCAAAGGCTTGGCAAAACCGTTTTCGACAAGTCATCTTCGACGATCTTGGTTTTCCCCAAGGGTTGGCCGTCCTCAATATGATGTTGAAAGACCTTGATTTACTTGAAGGGGAGAAAGCCGCCCTAATCATCGACTTCGACCGTTTGCTAGGCTTGGGACTAAATGAAAAACCCGACCATGTTGCCGCTGACCCCATTCCTGTGGATTTAGCGAACTTATTAGAAGACCGAAAGCAAGCCCGAAAAAACAAAGACTTCAAACGCAGTGATGAAATCCGAGATCTGTTCAGAGCTCGCGGCTTTGGAATCAAGGATAATCCGGACGGAACCACGGGATGGTTTCCTCTATGAAACCTTAAAGCGTTCGACAGAAAACGAATCATTGCCTTTCATCAAGCGATTTTTCTATTTATGCTGAAAGGATATTTGATATAATTCGATTCCGGACAATTCCGGAAAAAGTCATCACCACCAACTCAAGTCACGGCGGCAACATGATCAGGATGGACGATAAAGAAAAGGACAAGGAAAAAGAGAAGGACGAGGGTGGCCTCGCCAAAGAAATCATGGAGTCCTTCATCAAGGGACGAAAGATTTTTCTCTGGTCGCAAGTAGACGACACTACCGCTGAAAAATTGGTGAAACAACTCATGTTTCTGGATTCCCAGAATCATGAAGATATCACTCTGTACATCAACAGCCCCGGTGGAGTCATCTCCTCTGGTTTGGCTATCTACGATGCCATGCAGGCTATCAAATCCGATGTCGTCACCGTTGTGAGTGGACAGGCCGCCAGTATGGGCGCTGTACTTCTTGCCGGGGGCGCGAAAGGCAAGCGTTATGCCTGGAAAAACTCCCGAGTGATGATTCATCAGCCGCTAATTTCTGGTCACATGTATGGCCCCGCTTCCGATATTCAGATTCAAGCGGAGGAAATGTTACGTATTCGCACCTCCATAAATACAATCCTCGCGGATCATACGGGAAAAACCATCGATCAAATCGGCGAAGATACCGACCGCGATCGCTTCATGACCGCGGAGGAGGCCAAGGCCTATGGCATGATCGATATCATCGAAAATCGTATGTAATAAACCAAGGTCATCGACCCCGGACTTACTCGAACATCTGGAGTTGGAATTAATCCTCACTCCAGGCGTTTTTTTCCGAAGCTCCCGTTTTTACCATCCCGTGGCCTTTTTTTAACTTCCCCGCCGGTTTTTCTCCTGTTTTTACTTTTCCTTACTTGACTCCTCATGCCTACCCCTTCCTTCCCAGGAAAAATCATGATAAACTGAGTCAAGAACCTCAAAAAAAGAAAAGCAAAATGAACGAGGACGCCAAAAAGCGTTATCAGCGGATTATCCAGGATCTTGGACAAATCCCAACCATGCCCACTATCGCGGCCAAGGTGATGCAAATCGTGAACGATCCTCATTCCAGCGCGGAGGACGTGGCCAAATTCATCTCCCGGGACGTTGCGTTAACTTC
>JAYVCH010000009.1:0-12342 GCA_043750055.1 Fibrobacteria bacterium | reverse complement strand
ACCGAGAGGGCCGCCCTCATTGAGTGGAATCGTCGTGAGGCATTGCTTGGCAAACCCTGGAGGGTAGAGTTTCCTTAGGCTTTGGGTTGTAGGATTTGATGTAATGCTTGAAGAAATTGTATAGGTAAATCAATGCCCCCTACCTTTTAGTGCCAAGGCCCTAAAAGGAATAGAATAAGGCGACTTCGCCACTGGGTTGCAATTCAAAGGTATTTTTCCATTTTCCGGAATCAGAATTCGGAATGACTTTTTGTGAATTGTAATCAAAGTAATTTCCCTCGTTTTTCTCCATTTGGGAGTTCGCCGCATAACCTGCCATCACTGATACGTTCACATTCCATACATGAACTTCCAAGCCCATACCTCCACCGGCGTAAATATTGTGCAAAACATTGTTACTCTGTTCCGTCCAAACTGGAATGTTAGAGTTTCGAGCATTCGTATTTTTTTCAAAGGTGAAATTATAATGTCCGCCATAATATCCGAAAAAATTGCTGTGGAGGGTTTGGTGCAAGGAATGTAATCCAATGGCTCCAGTGCTCGAATTGAAAAAAGTTCGATGTTCATTTACGGTCGCTATGGGTATAAAAGCCAATTGGTAACCATTTCCCGATGGGTACCAATGACGATAGGTTAGCCCATAACCTGAAAGGAAACCTGCTCCGAATCCCAGGTTATGGGTTTTCAGGCTGCCTTCGGAGGCCTCCGCCTTGACTTGAAGCGGGAGGGTGAGCAAGGTGAATGAGAAAGCGAGAGCGGTTTTAATTTTGAATTGTAGTTGCATGATTTATCTCCTGTTGTTGGGAGATAACGCAAGCCACATGCCAAATGAATTTTGTGGCAATTTAATGATTTTCTTGGCGACGGTGCGCAATAGCTTGCGCAGTATGTGCAACGTTGTGGGAGTTTGAGACTAAACCAAGGTAACGACGCTAACTGCTCAGAAAAAAAATGATTATTGCATTTCCTCTAGAACTGAGAGAAAAAGTCTAATCCCAGTCCCAATCGCATCATCATTGAAGTCGAACTGAGGATTATGGAGCGGTCCATGATCTTGCCCAATCCCTAGCCACAGATAAGCACCAGGAACCTTTTCCAGGAAAAAAGGAAAGTCCTCGCCAGCCATGCTTGGCTTGGGTTCGACGCATTTCCCCGCACCTACGACTTTTATTGCAGCACGACGGGCCAGGGCCGCCATGGACGGATTATTGACCGTAGCGGGACAGCCTTCCACCCATTCAATCTCGGATGTCAAGTTCAAGCCCTGACAAAGATGTTGAGTTAAACTTTCCAATCCCGTTTTGAGTTTAGCGCGCAAGGCTTCATTATGAGTTCGTAAAGTCCCTCGTAATAAACACTCCGAAGGAATAACATTGTAGGTTCGTCCACCTTGGATGTGACCGAAAGTGAGAACCGAAGCTTCCACGGGATCGGTATTGCGACTAACCAGTGATTGGGCGGCGACAACTAACTGGGCGGCCCCGAAAATCGGATCGAGTGCATGATGCGGCTGCCCGCCATGTCCCCCGCGACCCAAAATTTTGATCTCAAAATTATCCACCGAGGCCATGACCGCTCCATTATGGACGCCAACGAACCCTATCGGCAAATCTGGCCAGCCATGCAACCCAAAGACTGCCTCAGCCTTTGGAGACTCGAGAACGCCGTCCAAAACCATGCGCTTGGCTCCATTACCTGCTTCCTCGGCGGGTTGAAATAGGAGTTTAACATCCGTCGCATAAGCTTTTCCCACGCGCCCAAGATGTTTCGCAAAACCTAAGAGAATGGTGGAGTGACCGTCATGACCGCAGGCATGCATGGCCTGGCCAGATTGCGATGCCCAAGGTAACCCGGAGGTTTCCTGCATGGGCAAGGCATCCATATCGGCACGAAAAGCGACGCATCGACTACGATCTCGCCCTGGCCATAAACCAACTACGCCCGTTGTATCGGAAAAAGTTTGAACCTCTAATCCCGCACCCTTGAGCGTTTCCACGACCAAATCCCGGGTGGCAAATTCCTGATTGCTCAATTCGGGGGCTTGGTGGATGCGTCGACGCAAGACCGTACATTCCTTTAAGAGGATAGGATCAATTTGAATGTCCATCAACCACCTGGCCCTTTCCGCTCCGAGTCGCGGCTTCGAGACAGGGTTAACTCCGGAAGGAAATACCCTATGGGATCGGCCTTGACATTGTGAACCGTCAGTTCATAATGCAGGTGGACACCCGTTGCCACGCCAGTCATACCCATGGTCGCAATCGTTTCTCCCCGCATGACTTTTTGGCCGGGATGGACTAACATGTCTTGAAGATGCGCGTAGAAACTCACAACTCCGCGACCGTGATTGATTTTGATACAATTGCCCCAAAGCAAATCTTTGCCAACCTCTTCCACTACGCCACCCCCACTTGCGAAAATCGGAGCTCCCGCGCGCAGGGAGAAGTCCACCCCGGCATGCAAGGCTTTGCGACCTGTAAATGGATCAGGGCTGTATCCGAATTCGCGTGTCACCAATGCTTCCGCTGCCACAGGATAACCGGTCGGGAGCCCGTCCACCAATCTTCCCTGTCCCTCAAGCAACTTCAAAGTGGAATCGAAATAAGTGGAGATTCGTTGCGCTTTTAGAAGAGAGGCGCCGACATCTGTTTTCATAGGCGCCAAACTATGAAAGAAAGAAAACAAGTTCGCCCCTTTGCGTTGTTTTCCTTCTTCCAAATACTGAACACCCGACAGCATCAAGGCGTTCACCTTCTGTTCTTCAAGGTGGGATAGATCCCCCCGAAGACCATGAAGGTCCTGGTCGAGTTGTCCTACTCTTTGCTCAAGCGCTTGATTTTCAAGCTCTAATTGTTTCCGTAGTTGCCGCGTTTCTGGAGCCTCGTGAAGATTTCCAAGGAGGACGAGACTGACCCCAATACTCGATAACAAAAAGGAGATGCAAACGGTAAAAATCAAAAATTGACGCGAAAATGTGACAACCTTTACACGGGAGGCGTCTTTGGGATAGAAGCTTATTCTGAACTTCTTGTCCATCGGTTCAATCCAAGAGGATATCCCCTTATTTTGGCTTTCTTTGGGTATCGGCCAGCTTCATTTCCAATTCAGCAATAGTTCGCTTGTATTTTTCAATATTTCGCTGCATTTCCACGACTCCGGACTTCACGTGAAATCCTTCCAGTACTCCATCTAAAAGAGTGCTATGGACTTCTTTACCGAGTTCAGTGAATTCTCGAGTGAGTTTGCGTCGCTCGGCCATTAAATCCAGATGAAGCTTACCTGTCCGGGCGGCCTCTTCGATTTTGGTCGCCGAGGTATGTGCCCCGGCTAGAACGGATTTTTTCAATTTTTCAAGAAAACTGTTGGTCATTTGGAATTCCTTCTCGCAGTTGGCGTAGGGATAGTCCTGGAATCGACAAAGTCGACCGAAAAACGGCAGAAACCGAAATCCAATATAGTAAAACGAAGGGTGGACTTGAGAAAGGGGCCGTCTAGGGTAAGTCTAATTTAGAGATCTTCTGCTAGGGGGGATTCGTCCGACATGGGATTTTCGCCAGGTTCGGCCATTTCGCGCTCGCGTTCGGCCCTAAGGGTTTCGTTAATGATTTGAAGAAAATTAGTCTCCACAAAATCGAAGATATCGTCCTGTTGGGCACCGGGATCGTCCATCAACAATTCTTGTACGCACAGGGCGGTGGAAATCATAATTTCCTTGACCAATTCCTCGTCATACATCTTTAAGTGTTCCTGCACGGACCCGCCTCTCTCGCGCTTCCGCGCGACATCCTTTGCCATTATACGAATGACTCGACTAGGCGCGCAAGACAAGTCCGCTTGAGGTTTTTATCTTAGCTCGCGTCTGTTGGGTCCGCGTCCCCGCCCAACGGATTTGGACTTTTTCAGAAATTTGGGATCTTGTCGCCGTAAGCATGGCGGAAAATGTGGGCTTCATACTGCCTCCAATGTTGGAGGTTCGTCAAAGGCGGAAGATGGCCGAGAAAAAAATAGGGAAACCATCCGAACCACGGTCTCTCAGAAAAGCGAGTCGGACATTCATCAAAGAAATCTTGGTTCCCATTATTCTTGCCTTGGTCGTGATTCAATTCGTGATTCAGGCTTTTAAAATCCCATCCGCCTCGATGGAAAATTCCTTATTAGTCGGAGATTTCCTGCTCGGACTTAAGTTTGTTTTTGGATCGCCCATTCCCTTTTCCCATCATAAACTTCCTGGATTGATGGACCCAAAGCCAGGCGACATTCTCATTTTCAAATATCCCGGCGACCCCGAATATCCCGAGGACAATAAGAAGCAATACAAATTCCTGGCTAATCTGTTTCTGTTTGGAAATCTGTATTGGGATAAAACTCCTCCGCCTGGCTACAACCATTTGGTTTGGTATATGCCCAAGGATTTTATTAAACGCTGCGTAGCCCAGAGCGGCCAAACCATCACCGTTTCCGGCACGCAACTGTTTATTGATGGTAAGGAAAGCCTCTTGCCTCCGCACGGAAAACACAAGGACATGCGTGGATACGAGCCGCAGCGAGACTCGTTGGTGTATCGACTTCCAGCCCCAGGTGAAACCTTGGACTTCGATACTCTTACCCTTAATAACGCCGTTTGGATTCGATCCCTGGCCTATCAGGAAAATCCCGACAGCAAGGTCGAACTCCAACTTGATCTGATGAAAGATTCCGTCATCGACAATGATTATGTGCTTCCCTATTTAAACGGCGACCCCATGAATGGCGCTCATGGAATGGTCTATAAACTACTCAGCTTACCTTGGCAACAAGCCAGGCAAGGTCAAACCATTTATATCCACAGCGAAAACGTGTCGTTTAAATCCGTTCAAGCGGCCGCTCGCACGGGCTTTATCCGAACCAATGACTTGGCGTCCTACGCAACGTTTGATCCCGCCGATAGTGCGGCCTTGGCTGAACATCGGTCGGCTCGTCGAGTGGAAAACAATGAATACTTTTTCGGAAGCTCGCTGGAATTCATAAATCAGAATGTGATTGGACAGGGTGAACAGTTGGGTCATCATTATTGGATAAAGCCATCCTTGGTCATCGATGGCAAAACGACCCATACCTATACGGTTAAAAAGAAATGTTTTTTCATGATGGGGGATAATCGGGACAATTCCTCCGATAGTCGTTATTGGGGACTGCTCTCAAAAGATTTCGTCAAAGCCAAAGCCTTCATTGTTTATTTCTCCTTCGAAAATGAGGATGACCGGTTTAAATTTTCCAACCCCATTTCTTACTTCCTAACCCCTCAGAAAATTCGGTGGACCCGTATTGGCAAGCTCATCGAATAGAGCCTTAGCGACCCTTTCCGTATTGACCGCTTGCGCCTCCTTTTGGTTCGGATGCGCGCATATGGAGGCCCCGCCTGGGGGGCCGGTTGATAGTAAACATCCTTTTGTTGCGGCAGTTTTTCCAGCTCCCGATACCACGCGGGTCTCTAGTGAACTTAAGGTTCAGGTCGCCTTTTCGGAATGGGTCGGCGCCGATGTGGAACGCGGCAAGGTGTATCTAAATCCACCACTTCCAACTAAACTCAAAGTCAAACTTTCCGGAAACCTTCTCGAAGTCACAAGCAAATCCCGGCTTGATACAAACACCACCTATCTGCTCGGCGTTTTGGGATCAGTCAAAGATTTGAACGGATTGTCTTTAGAAAGTCCGCTAGAACTGGTTTTCTCCACAGGTCCCACTTTGGATTCTGGTCGAATTTCTGGTCGAGTGGCGCCGTTCCAATCCAAACCCAGTCCCAATGTATTTGTGGCGCTTTACCCTCGCGACCTTATTTTCCGGGAACGATTTCTGCATCTTACTAAACGCGGTGATTCCGCCGTTAAACCCGAGCCTCAACCCACACCCTCAAAGGAAAAACCGACTTATTTATCGCCTGCTGATTCAATAGGACGCTTTGCTTTTAGGTCGATAAAACCAGGTCGATATGCTATGCTTGGTTTCCAAGACATCAATGGGAACTTGACTCCCGATATAGGGAGCGAAGCCCTCGCCATCGGGCCTACTGTGGAAGTGACCCAAACCCTAGAAGCAAAATCTCTGTCTCTTTTTGCTTATGACACCGTTCCCTTGAAACTAATGGAAGCGAAATGGATCAGCGATAAAATCACGCCAGGCGCGCTCTCTGAAGGAAGTTTAAGACTTAAATTTAATCGCAATCCCCACCCTCTGCTTTCCGGTGTTCGCGAGACCTACAAACTGCGTAAAGCGAGCGCTGCATCTGACTCCAAAAAAGCGGTTTCAATTCCCGTGCTGGAAATTTGTACCCATCCCGTCACAGGCGAAGTCGAATTACGAACCGCCCCGCTGGAAGTGGACAGTCAGTATGTTTTGTCCTGTCCGGGTCTTAAAGATGCTAGCGGAAATTCCATGGATTCTGCACGGTCCAGTGCCACTTTCCGGATTTCGAAAGCGACCGACACCACCCACCCGGAGCTGATTGTCTTCGGGCCAAGAAAAGTAAACGGGGATCAGGAAAAACTGGGGCCTGATCACTTAATTCCTAGCCGAGGATTAGCGGCATATTACCCGCGGCTTTTATCCGACTCTACCTTCGCCGATCTCAAAATCCGATTCGGTGCGAAAGCGGATACCACGCCCCTTGCATTGACCCTTATTCGTGTTAATCATCACGAATTTGCGATCCAAATTTCGACCTTGGCCCTAAAGGGACAAAGATTACAATTCATTTTAAAACCATCGTCGACCGACAAACCCGCTGTGATTAAATCTTTGGTTGACTCAAGTCACAAAGGTCGGCTTGAGCAAAAGGACACAACTAAATTGGCTCAAATCGCTCCGCCTCCTCAACCGATTACCGTGGCCTCCTTTTCGATAGCCGATGCCACCAAATTGGGGAGTTTGAAATTCCAGCAACAACCCAACGCCTACGGCTCTAAATTGATACTCCGAAGTTTGTCATCCCCTGCCGAATTCAGTCGACCCACACCTCCCTCGCAAGAATTTGTTTGGGACAGCCTACCAGAAGGATGGTATGCGGTGGATTATTTCCGTGATGCCAACGGGGATGGCATCTGGAATCCAGGAAGCGTTTCCCCTTGGTCTGTGCAAGAACCCTATGTTATGTGGGCCGACTCCATTGAGGTTAAACCCGGTGGGATGAGTTCGGCGAAACACAAATTGGCATGGCCTCCCACTTGGTAAAAAACTACCTTTACGCACTATTATGGACGATCTATTGCCCATCGCTTCCAGCGTGGAGCGTCCTTCACTGGAGCGGCTGGAAAAATATCTGAGTCATCATGACGTTGCTTGCGAGCTACGCCAAGATTCCCGCGTTGCGGAAAAATTTCAACTACTGGTCTCCAGCGCACAGTTCGAACAAGCCCAGAAAATTCTAGCTAATATCACTTATCATAGCCTCGATCCTGAAAATGCCGAAGAGGTGGTCGAAATCGCTTTCGATGGAACCGAACGCATTGAAGTGGCCTCTTGGCTTCAGGTTCTTTTGGACGACCAAGACCATGAGGGATCTCCGGTCTATTTCTTCAAAACGGAATATGAAATCATTCTCGACGAACTTCATGCTTCGGGTCGTGTCGAAATTCCATTGTACGTGCTAAAGGGTTTGAAAAGTTTTATTCCCGAAGGTCCTAAGCGAATGCTGATGGGCCAGGGCCTGCAAGAATTCTTCAGTTTGATTGAAGCGGTCGCAGAAAGCGAAGAGTAGAGACCTATGCTGCTTTATGAGTCCACGGACACGCGTTACGACATCGTAAAGATACTGGGTCAAGGCGCTTCCGCCACCGTATATCTGGCTCGCCATATTGCCTTTGGGGAAATGCGCGTTTTAAAAATTTTACACAATGACATGATGATGGATGCCAAAAGACGAGCCAAGTTCATGCTTGAGGCGCAAGTTTCCGCCCATCTAAAGCATCCCGCCATTGTTCAGGTTTTCGACGTCACGCAAACGGCGGCCAAACTTCAAATAGAAATGGAGTACATCGAAGGATACAGTCTCCGGCAACACTTGGAACGACGCAAGGTTTTTCCCCTCTCTGTTACCTTGGCCCTTATTTATGGCGTCCTTGAAGGCATGGAACATGCGCATCGTTCCCGCCTTACCTTTGGGGATACAGAATTCGACGGGGTCATTCATCGCGATCTCAAACCTGAAAACATCATGATTCGCAAGACTGGCCAGCCGGTGATTTGCGACTTCGGCGTGGCCAAGGTCGGTGCCGACTTGATGACGATGACCCAGCATATCAGCGGCAGCGTGGCCTATATGGCTCCGGAGCGATTGCGGGGAGAACTGAGCACCCGATCCATCGATGTGTTTGCGACAGGTGTCATGCTCTTTGAGTTGCATAAAGGGTATCGCCCTTTCAGCGGGGGAAATAAAACCCAGGTACTGGAAAATATTCTTAAATGGAATATTTTGGATTTGGATTTGGAATGGCGTGGTAGCGACGTCGATGTATTACAAGTTGTCCGAAAAGCGTTATCGCGAGATCCAGCTCAAAGGTATCAAGATGCTTCGCAAATGCTGGCCGCACTCAAACCGATTTATAAAGTGTATCATGGCGAGAGTTCGCCCGCCACCGTTGTCCATGATTTTCTGACCCGAGGCCAATTTACCACCGCTGAAATCAAGGCGCTCATTCCGGAGCCCCCCTCTTGGAAAAATAAATCCACCTTAGTCATCTCGGCATTGGCCGTTGCGGCGGCTGCAATTACAGTTTACGTTGCGTGGCCAAAACCAGCCTTGGTGCTTGCAGTAACACCCAAGTCACTGCCGGTGAACATCGATGAACTGGTGAAGCTGAAACGATACAAAGAAGCCGAATTAAAAATTAGGACGCTTCCAAAAACCGAGCAACAACGAGCCTATTTCTCTCTGGCCAAAGCTTGTCTCAATCAAAAACATGATGCCGAGAAAGCACTTCTGCTTGTGACCAAAGCGTTGGATATTTCCTTTCATCCTACCATCGCCTTGCTTAAAGTTGAAATTTTGCTGGATCAAGAAATGCTTAACTTGGCCGAAAGCGAATTGGATCGTATTCAGCCCTGGCTTGGAAAAATGACAAACGACAACCAGGCCCAATTCCATTGGTTGGAAGCGAAATTACAACTGCGCCGGGGAACGAATGAACCCGGAGAAGCGCGCAACAAAGCGAGGGCTGCGTTAGTTCGATTCCTTGTCCTTAAACCAAAGGGTGAGGCAGAGAACTTGAAGAAAGCCGAACAGCTGCTCCTCACCTTGCAATAAACCTGGCCATGGGATCCCATCGATTCCCTGAACCGGCCCCTTTCATGGAGAATCCATTATGTTGAACCCACTTAGGGATTTCGTTGCTTTCGATTTGGAAACCACCGGCCTGGAGAGGGACGCGGACGAAATCATTGAAATCGGCGCGGTCAAAATCCAAAATGGGCAAGTCGCGGAAAAAATGTCCTGCTTGCTCAAGGCTGAAAAACCCTTGTCACCCTTGGTTATTTCCCTCACCGGTATCACCCAAGCGATGCTTACCGAATCCGGTCAGGAATTGCGCGCGGGCTTGGAGCGCTTTTTAGCCTTCATTCAAGATTTACCTCTCGTGGCCCACAACTCCGATTTCGACGCAACCTTTGTTGGTCATGCGTTGATCAAATTAAGCCTTCCCCCTCTATCCAATCTTGTTTACGACTCCCTACTGTTAGCGCGGGTGGCCTGGCCCACACTTGACAGCCATCGCTTAGAAACCCTGGTCGAAAAACTGGGCATTCCCGTGCAAGCGGCTCATCGGGCGCTACCAGACGCGGAACAAGCGGCGGCTCTTTGGATATTAGGTCAGGAGAAACTTGCCGGTTACTCCCCCCGTACGCTTTCCTTAATTCGACAAACTCTCGCCGCAGGACCCGAACCCTGGCGCGCCTTTTTTGGAAATTCGGAGGCCTCGGACCAGCCTTTGGACTTGGAGGATGCCGCAGCATTGATGGGCCTTAACAAACCCGCGCCCATTGTGGAGAACACCTCCATAACCACTGCCGCCACTGAACACGTTGAAGATTTATTTCTTCCCGGTAAAGAACTCGCCAATGCTTTCACGAAATTGAACCGCGAGTTTAAAAGCCGATCTCGTCAGGCTAGGATGGCTGCGTTGGTGGAGCGCAGTTTCGAAGAATCCCGTTTTCTAGCGGTAGAATCAGAACCGGGAATCGGTCGCATGCTCGCTTGCCTCATTTCAGCTGTTCGCCAAGCGGTAGCGAGAAGGCGCCCTGCCTTCATCGCCGTTTATGGACGTTACCGAACCGAGGCCCTGGTGGCCTTCGACTTTCCCATTTTGAAAGCTTTATTCGGAAATGGGTTACGACTCGAAGTCCTGAAATCTCCTAGCTCCTACCTTAGTCCCAAAAAGTTTGCGTCCGTAATGGCGCATCCTGAAACGCGATTGCGTGACGAAGAAAAACTGGCCCTTCTCCCCCTAATCACATGGCTTGAAAACACCGTGGATGGGGACATTGGAGAATCCATGGGCTTTAATCAAGATCGCAACCGCTTGCTGTGGTCAAAATTGGCCTCCGACACCTATCTGACCGAGCCGGGCAGCCATGCCTTTGCCGCACGTGAGAGAGCCTCGCGCGCCCACTTAGTCTTGATTGATCATCACCTCTTCTTTGATGATCTTTCCCTCGATTTTGCTTTGTTGCCTTCCTATGAAGGGATCGTTTTCGATGAGGCCCATCGATTGATCGAACTGGGCAAGGAAAAATTGGGTCGCGAGGTGAATTTTTTCCGATTGAAATTCATTTTACAACTCCTCGCTTTTTCCAAAACCGAATCCACCGGGATTTTGGCGGAACTGGAAAGGCAGGCATCCGAGCGCGTCAACTTGGATGAAGCCGGTAAAGTCGCGCTGGCACGCTTACGTGAAATCGTTTTCGAACCCGAACGTCAATTTCAAAAGTTTTTCAATAAAATTGCCAAGCATGCCCAAAAGCGACGCAAGGATGGAGAAAATCGAATTCGATATACCGATAAGCTCGTGATCGAATTCGGCGTCGGACCGGAGGCGGTGCTCGCCTCCATTTTTGAAATCGAAACGATCCTGACCCAATTAGGCGGGCTTTTCGCAGGACTAACCCAAGAGCTGAGGAGGGTAACCGACTTGTTACGGTCCTTTACAAAAGACCTGGAACACCTTTCCCACCCCCCAATGGTAGATTCCTATGATGCTGTGGAGGGGTCCATCGCCGCCTCCAAAGAAGTGTATTGGATCGAAGATTTTCCCAATCCCCATCGCGCCATGATTCGCAGTGTGCCTTTAAATATCAGTCCTGTCCTGGCCCAAAAATTTTTACCACAAATGGATACGGTCGTTTTTGCATCAGCCGCATTGGCCTTAGGCGAACAGTTTGGTTTTTTCACTGCCCAAGTGGGTTTAGATTCCTTTCCCGACAGACTCAAGACCGCCATGGTCCATACCAAGGATAAAGAAGCCAAACCAACGCCCATCTTCATCGCCAAGTTCAATCCGGTCCTAAATAATGCGGCCGCAGCACAGGTCTTGAGCGGCGTTATTCTACGAGGATTAAAGCAGATAGTCCGTCCCGCTTTCCTGCTTTTCACACACATTGGAATGCTCAAACAAATTCGCGGCTTTCTCCAAGAGGGATTAGCGTCCGATGGACGCATGGTTTTGGCCCAACATGTAGATGGCAGCCGGGAAAGTTTGCTTCATCTTTTCCGAAACCGCAAAGACACCGTTTTGCTAGGCACCGAAGCGTTTACGGCGAATCTATCCATCAATGGGACTTTACCCGAACTTATCATGGTCACCAAATTGCCTTTTCCAGTGCCTACCGAACCCATCACGGCCGCGAATTTGGAAAAAATCCAGGCCGCGAATGGGAATGTCCTGTATGATTATATCCTTCCCCAGTCGATACTTCGGCTCAAAGAAGAACTTAATCGCATGCCACGCCATGCCAACCGGCCTCAAATCGTTTGGATTTTAGACCCACGCCCAATTACCGAAAAATATGGAACAATGTATTTACGGGGTCTGGGACGTGAAGCAATTTTTTGCGAAACCGAAGAAGAACTGATTTCCAAAACTTTGGAAGCTCTGAAACCAAAGGCGGAATAGGCCCAGACATGCGCCCCAAGAATCCAAGATTGCTAACTTGCCTAATCATGGCATCCCGGCAAAAAAAAAATTGGGCTCTGGCCCTTTGGGCGATCCTCCTGGGTTGTGGGTTGTTCTCAGGGTGTTATAGCTTTTCGGGTACCACTCTCCCCGCCCACTTGCGAACCATTCGCATTATTCCCGTCATCAATAAAACCCTGGAATC
>JAYVCH010000008.1:0-5692 GCA_043750055.1 Fibrobacteria bacterium | reverse complement strand
GATCCTTTGAACCAACTGTCGACGGTGTCTTTGCCGCCTTGCCGTGATTTGATGTCAAGCACGGAAGACAAGCGGTTGCCATATTCAGGAGGGAAGCCGCCCTTGTAGAAATTGACTTCATCAATGGCTTCCACGAGGAAAGTTGAAAACAATCCAAAGAAATGGACGGGGGAATACACGACGGCTTTATCAAGCAAAATAAGGTTTTGATCCGACCCACCACCACGAACATAAATTTTGGTGGAAAAGTCCGAACTCGCGACCACGCCCGGCAACCCTTGAATTGAACGAATCACATCCGCTTCTGCGAGCCCCGGCATCCGTTTAATCAGCTTTGCGGAAACGGTGGACTTGCCCAGCGACCGTTTTGGCGCGCGTTGGGCGCGCACTAGCACTTTTTTCAACTGCACAGCGTCTTCGGATCGTTGAACTTCGGAAGTGGAGTCCAGGGCCGTAGAATCGGTTGTTACACTCTGACCCAATGCTAAAGCGGAATCGGGGGATTGTTCCAGCACCGGTGCTTCACCACCAATGATAGAGGCGAAGGTGGAATCAACCCCCGTATAACGTAATTCATAACATCTCTCAAATCGTCCCGACTCGGTCGGCAGGGCGGATTTCGCAACAGAACTGAAACATAGATTCCACAAAGTATCGGATGGAAGGTCCAGTGAAAAAGGGTTTCCGAGTTCTAGGACAAGCGTGTCCCCAGATTCCAAAATTTCGAGACGAATGGGATTATGTGGAGTAAAGGAGGTATCCTGTAAGGTACCCGTAAAATGGAGTAGTGCCTTCGCCGTAGTCGTGATGGGAGCAGGTTTGACGGCCATGGCGGGAATGGAAAAAAGCAATCCCAATCCCGTCAGGACATTTAGACTTGTACCGCTGCAAGGCTTTTTCGCTTTCGTCAATTTCACTTTAAATCCAAATCCATACCGGTGTAAATAGATATGTTAACAATGTAAACTGAGGTTTCAAGGGTTCTTATTCATTCATTTGCTCTAGCGCGAGCCCAGCAAAGAGTCGCTCCGACGATTCCCAATACATTTTTCGGAAACCGCCTTCGTCAATGGTCCACTTCTTGGCTAAATAGATAGATACCAAACCGTGACTATGAGCCCAAATACTCATCGCTACAGCAAATGGGTCGGCCTTCTTCAAGAATCGCGACTCCATACATTCTTGAACCCGGTCCACCAGAAATTGAAAAGTGGCCCGACTTTGCAATTGCAATTCTTCCGGCATCGCTTCTGCGCCCAATTGATCCGGGGCTAAAAAGATGACTTCGTAATATTTGCTTTGTTGCAAGGCAAAATTTAAATACGCTTCCCCGCCTAATATAAATCGTTCTTTGGCCGTTTTCCCAGCTAATGCGGCGAACAGGTAGGTTCCAAAAACTTTGACCGCTTCCCCAATCACATTGTGGAGAAGATCCTCCTTATTACGGTAATGTCGGTATAAAGCTGTGGCGCTGACACCGAGTTTTTCTCCGATCAAACGCATCGAAAGGCCTTTGATGCCTTGTTCTAAATACAGGTCAACGGCACAGCTGAGAATCCGTTCTCGTAAATCCGACATGTTTACAGTGTAAACAATTTGATGAGGGTCGTCAAAACTATATTCGCTTGATAGTTGAAATTGAACGAATAAAAAAAGAACCCGGTGCTACCGGATTCTTTTACCTGGAGGCCAGGTCACTAAATATAAGAGTGGGACTAAGGAATAACGGTTCCGGGCAATGCGCCGTTGATGGTGACTTTACCAACCTTGCCTAAGGTCACGGTAAGTTTACCGGTACCGGTGGTTGGGCCAACCCAACCTAGGCTAATGGATTTGGTATCATCGACCCCAGCCACGGCGGTAAAGGTTGAAGCGCCGGTATAAAGAATTCCCGAGTAGGTATGCAAGGCACCATAGGCTTCCAAGGTTACCGTATGGCTTCCAGGAGTGATATAGTCGAAGAACACTTTAACTGTTTGGTTAGCGGCGAAATAACCGGAAGCGAGCACGGAGTCGGATTTGATGACGCCGTCTACTTTAAGCACAACGCGGTTCAAGTTGAGCTTGTCTTTTCCGGTTCCTGAAACGGAAGAGCTAATGCTGTCGGGTAAGGTGTTGAAGTTCGCTTCGTACATCGCAAAACGCGAGGTAAGGTTTAGTGTAACGGCTGCGGTGTCGGCGGGCTTCACGAAAAAAGAAGCCGTGCTGCCACTGTGGATGATGGAGTCTTTGCTATCTAAGGTCTTGGCATTGATGGTCCAGTTGCGCAAGGGTGCAAGTGTCAGGACCCGCAATACAGTTAATGCAGAATTACCACTAACCATGGTGGTATCATGAACCGTATCCGCAGGTGAAGCACTGGAAATGGCGGTGACAATCAGTTTCTGTAAATTGATGGTGGAGGTCTTGCTCAAGGTTCCAACCTTACCTAATAAGATGGTGGACTTCACCGTGGCATTGGAGCCTTGGTAATTACTTGCTGAAGGCCCTGCAGGGGATTGTCCGCAATTTGCGAAAAAGACCGGCGCGATAAGAGCGAGTAGCAGTTTGAAGGTGGTTGTATTCTTGATTTGCATATTAGGACCTCCAAGTACCATGCTATGATTTCGGAATGCTGCGAAAAAACCTTGAGTGATCAATTGGCTTTTTGTGTGCAAACTCACTCACTTCTTGAGTTTATGATATGATTTGCTGTGATTTCCACCAAACCGCAATTTTCTCGGCTCAAATACTTAGAGGATTTTTAGAAGTATTTGCGATAGTCTAAATCAGATTAAGTGCTGTAGAACCAATTCCCTACCATATAGGCTGGAATAATCCAAAGAGCCCCAGCTAAGGCGAAGGGAAGAGGCACATGGTTGGTCAACATGGCCATCACATCTAAAAGCGGTACAAGCCGCAATAAGGATCCAATCATCTGACCCGTGTGTTTGGCAGAGGGGTCCTTAGCTAAATTTCGAACAGGTCCGCGTAGGAACATAGCATGAGCAAACCATACGACCGGCAAGTATAACTCGGCGCGAAACCACACGAAGGCCATAGCCGCCCACATTGAAAACCAAGTTGCAAGGCCGATGAAAAAATTTCGAATGCGTGAAGCCGCATTGCCTCCCACTTCATCACGTGCAATGTAGGTCACCAGCGCGATGTATGCCCAAATGGAGAACAAGGCTAAATAAACCGCTTTGTGAAAATGGGTGAAATCGGGAAATTCATTCCAGGTCAAACTGATTCCCGTCAACAGGTTTAACGTTCGACAGAGCCCCATGGCGGCCGGTCCGAAGAATCCACCCTTGAGCACAAAGTTATATCCAAAAATAGCCAAGCATAAAAGTCCGCCCACCGCGGCGGAAATGGGATTCGCACGAAATAATAATCCAAGACCAAGCACCATCATCCAAAGGCTTAAGCCCCAGGCTTGTCCGAGACGAATGGCACCGTTGGGAATAGGTCGTGTTGGTCTTTCCTTCGCATCGACATCCTTATCGGCAATATCATTCAAGGCCATGCCAGCCATGATGAAAAAACCCGCCGCGAGAACCCCACTCCAAAGTTGTGGCGTTAAGCCACGTCCACCGCCAATCCAATAACCCGCATAGGCATTGGACATGGAACTGAAAATGGTGGGAATGCGAACCAGGGAAAGGAAAGCTTTGAGTTTCATTTATAGGTTAAATCCTATTCGGATAAGACATGAGAAAGAATGAGGTCGCGCACCCCCGTCATGGGAATGATTGCACTCGCCGGTTTGAGACTTTGCACTTCCGAAATGATCAAGGCGGATTCGTCGGCGGTTAGGGCTGGTGTGCCGTGACTGCCCTTTACAAGTTCAGGGCTAAGGGGAATGACATCCATATAATAACGGAAGCCAAGTATTTTCTTGAGCAAGGTCCAAGCCATTTTGAGTTTGATGAGCGGCTTTTTTGGATCCAAAAATAGTTCCACAGGATCATATCCAACCTTGCGATGAATATCTACGCAACGTGCGAAATCGGGAGCCAGGCGATCGTCTTCCCAATAATAATAGGTATACCAAGTATCCGGTTCCGCCATCAAAATTATATCGCCGCTGCGCTCATGCAAAAGTCCGGCTTCACGAATGGCCTCACCCACTAGTACCTTGCGAGTTCCCGTGCCCGAGGCGGCCGTATCTTTTTCAAACAGGGCCGCGACTTCGGCGATTTTGGATTTGTCCTTGACATAGATATGGCAGATTTGATGGTCGGAAACGGCGAAGGCTTGGCTGGCACCGGCATCGAGCATTTCCCAAGTCAGGCTTTTTCGAATCTCAAGGTATCCGGCCTTGCGCAAGATGCGATTGGGATGAAGAGCATGGGTAACCTTTGTGATACCGTACTCCGACACAATCATCACTCGCACCTGGTTTTCTCGGTAGAAATCCAAAAGGTCGCCCACTACCTTATCGATAGACTTCAGTTCCGGAATGATTTCAGGCGCACCTGGACCAAATTTTTGGAGACAATAATCCAGATGGGGAAGATACACAAGACTCAAGGTAGGTTGCTTTTTTTTGAAAATCCACTTCGCACTTTCCGCAATCCATTGCGAAGATCCAAGGCCCGCACCCGGTCCCCAAAATTTGAAAAACGGAAAGGGGCCTAAGTCACGAATCATTTCATCGTGCAAATCCATGGGGTCGGTATAAACATCAAATACCTTGCGGCCATCCGCGGGATATTGAGGACGGGGCGTGACGCTCCAATCCGCGGCCGAATACATATTGAACCACCAGAACATTTTGGCGCAAGTGAAGCCGGGGTTTTCTCGCTTCAGTTTTTCGTACACCTTTTCACCTTGAATCAAAGCATTGCTTTGTTTCCAAAATCCCACTTCCGCCAAGTCATGAAAATACCAACCGTTTCCAACCACACCATTCTCGCAAGGAGCCGTGCCCGTCAACATGGCGGCTTGACTGGAACAGGTCAAGGCCGGAAAAACTTCGTCCAAGGACCGGTACCATCCCGAATCCAAAAAAGCCTTTAAGCGCGGCGTATGTTCGCCGATCAACGATTTCGTTAATCCCACAACATCGAGAACAACGGTTTTATGCAAGGTCTCAGCCATGGCCATCGCCTTTGAAAGGGGAACCGTTCACAATAGAATCGGGGGGAAGCTTGCCATACACATAGCGCAATTCACGAGCGATACTCTGGGCCAAATCCGCATCGGTCTTGGGACGATGGGCTTCAGGCAGGACGGACCAGGTATAAGTTTCCACTTCGAAATGACGGCAGCGATCCTTTACGACCGCATAGGCATAGGCTTTTAGCATATCCTCGCGCGTGGTGGCCACAGCCTTGGAGTCCAACATGTCGGAGGAGTCAATGGGCAAATGATAATGCACACGCCAGGGATAATTCCACAATTCACTTTGGACTTGTGATGCTGCGGCCAGGGCGTCGGGAAGGTCATCAAATCCAATTATTCCACCCGGAGTTTTTATTCGGGTCTGATGTAAAAAGCGTGGCTCAACAAATTGCATCCGTTCCAACTTCGAAAGCCCATCGGGGTCGGCCTTGAATTCTAATGCGCTGGAGAGTTGCATTTTGACAATGGGGATATCGGCCGCATGGATTTTGTCGAGCATGTCGGTCGGATTTTCAAATTGTACCGCTTGGTGACAGGTATCATAACAAAGCCCAAGATGAGTATTCAGTTCCTCATCGGTGAT
>JAYVCH010000007.1:0-16741 GCA_043750055.1 Fibrobacteria bacterium | reverse complement strand
CTTCCCACCAAGGATAAATCCTACAGTTTTATTTTTATCCATGAAGTGGTGCAACATTATATCTCCGAGCTGTTCAAAGGTTATGTCATCAAAGGATGTTCACCTTTTCGAGTTACCCGTAACAGTAATTTGTACCTCGAAGAGGAAGAAGCGGGAAGCCTCATAGACGCCGTCGAAGCGGTGGTGCATAACCGACGGAAAGGCGATGCGGTTCGCCTTGAAATCGACAAAGCCGCACCAAAGCGCATCGTCGATGCGTTGGTCAAGACATTCGATGTGGAGTCCCATCTTGTTTTCCGCGTGGATGGTCCGGTGAATTTGAATCGACTATCCAGCCTTTCGGCCATGGTTCCATTGGCCGCCTTGAAATATCCACCCTTGCATCCTACGCATACGGCCCACTTCAAAGATCACGAAGACATGTTTCATGAAATCCGTTCTCGTGATATTTTGCTTCATCATCCCTTCGACTCCTATGACCCCGTCGTACGCTTCATTCAAAGTGCGGCGGAAGATCCCAAGGTACAGGTTCTCAAGCAGACTTTATACCGCACCAATGAGGAATCGCCAGTCATGTACGCCCTACTAGACGCGGCCGAACAAGGCAAGGAAGTGGTCGCGGTAGTGGAATTGAAGGCCCGTTTCGATGAAAAATCCAATATCAATTGGGCCCGCCAGTTGGAAGAAAAAGGCGTGACCGTTGTATTTGGCTTGGTAGGTCTCAAAACCCATTGCAAACTCTCCCTCGCCATTCGAAAAGAAGGCTCCGGATTTTTTCAGTACGCCCATATTGGAACGGGAAATTACAATCCCGAAACCGCACAACGCTATACCGATCTCAGTCTCATCACTAGCGATCCAAAAATCACAGAAGGGGTATCGGAGATTTTCAACTTCCTAACCTCCCAGTCTCGCAGCCCGGATTTTAAATCCCTCTTGGTAGGACCTGTCAATTATCTGAGTGAAACCATTAGACTTATCCGTCGTGAACGCGATAACGCCCTCTCTGGAAAACAATCCGGCATCACCGCTAAAATGAACGCTCTTTTCGACCGGGAAATCATTGAAGAACTGTATCTCGCATCCCAGGCGGGTGTGCTGATTCGCTTGTTGGTCAGAGGCATTTGCGCTTTGCGACCCGGAGTCAAGGGTCTGAGTGAAAATATTCAAGTGAAGAGCGTCGTTGGCCGATTCTTGGAACATAGTCGCATTTATCATTTTGAAAATGATGGAGATCCGAATATCTATATCGGCAGCGGGGATTGGATGGAGCGTAACTTGCGAGAGAGAGTGGAAGCGACCATCCCCATCTACGACGCAAATTTTATCCGACAAATCGAAGATGTCCTTTCCCTTTATTGGGCCGACAATGTAAAATCAAGGATCATGCGCGCCGATGGAAGTTACCTTCGCGTTACCCCATCAAAAACGGATCCAGCCATCCACGCTCAAGAGTGGTTAAGTAAACAGCACGGAAATCCAGACTTGGGTTTACCTGTGGGGATAAAATCCCCCTTTCCTGATCGGACTGTTCCCATTATTCCGGCAACATGATATCCTGTTTCTGATATTCCGGTCCGCAGACTTAGAATCCTAGTTGGATTAGCTTCCGCACGCATTGGCGAATCCAATGGTACCGGATCGACCACTGAATCGGGTGTTGTGATGGGTCGTACTCTGAGAGAAGATGACAAACCAGTTGTGGGGTTAACATTACCCTCTGGATATTTACACCAAGAATTGGGATGATGTAATATGCGGTTCGTGAAAGCACTGATCCCGCTTTTTTCTACCTTGGAAAAGCTGTTGATTTCGAATCCACTCACAATTTTTTACTTCTCCAATCGGAGGCATGATGCAACGTCATTTTGAAAAAGAGCTTAACAATTTAAAGTCCAAACTAGAGGCCATGGCCCGATTGACTCAGGAGTCTTTGGATTTATCGACTCGGGCGTTGTTGGGTCAAGATCGAGTGATGGCCGAAACTGTTTTTACCAATGAACGCACCATCAATCATCTCGAAATTGAGATCGACCATGGGATCGCAGATTTTTTCGCCTTGTTTCAACCTGTTGCTATCGACTTGCGTTTCATGTTGGCCATCCAGAAAATCAACAATGATCTGGAGCGAATTGGGGATCATGCCGTCAACATTGCCCAATCTGCGATTAGTTATTCCAACTTCGAACAAAAAACGGGTTTGCTCGAATTACCCAAAATGATTTCGATTGGAAAAGGAATGCTTCACGATGCTTGTGAAAGCTTCTTCACCAAGAACCTGGACCTTGCACGCAGCGTTTTGGAAACGGATGACATTATGGACGAGATGAATCGAGCCAATACACGTCAAGCGATCCAACTGGTCAAGAACGACAAATCCTCCATCGAAATGGCCTTGGAAGTGCTACGTATCAGTCGAAATTTGGAGCGCATCGCCGACCTTTCCACCAACGTGGCCGAAGAGGTGATTTTTCATGTTCAGGCGCGTGTGGTCAAGCATCATGCGGATGAGCATAAGGGCTGATTAGGGATTAGCCTTCTTGTAACTTAACCGCAATGATACCGTAACACGCCTGCATCCTCCTCTTTGGATCTTATAGCTCAATCACGGGAACGACTCCGTGAGGGATGCTACTGGGTAACCCCTCTACAACCCTCGTGAGCGTAGCCGATACGAGGAGCCAGGAGGTTAAGGTCATGACAGCAGATTCTAGAACGACCAAAGCGATATCTACCTATCCAAATGCCCTTACGGGGTTGTTTCCTTTAAATTTAAAGGTTCGGGGACATTCCCTCACTTTGGCTAATGACATCGGTGCTTTAGAAGATTGCTTGGCATTGGAACGAAGCTACACTGCGAAAAGGCAAGTTAGTCAAGTGGAAGGAATTTATTCTCCTTTGGCAGTGCCCTACTGTGATTTTTTAATGCTCCGAAACCAGGCCGGCCAACTGATTGCCGCAAGTCGATTGATGCGGTTGGTCCCTGAAAATCCAATCCCAAGTCTTTTGGAATCGGGTCGCTTTCATCTTTCTCCACTTTTGATAGCACTACGGTATTCTCGTGAAAGTCTGCTGGAAATGGGCTCACCTGTTTTTTTGAAAGGATGTGAACCCAGCCAGGCCGCGCATTTTTTGTGGTTTGGAATGATCCAGTATATGGAACGCAATGGCCTGGGATTTGTATTTGGTTCGGATAATTGGGTCAATCCTTTGGAAGCTAAAGAGTCTTTAACTCGATGGATGGATGTGTATGGGCTTCACCCCGATTTAGAAGTTGAGCCAGTATCTGATTTTCGGGAGCCATCGCGTTTGTTAAAAGGAAAAGCCGGTTTGACGGAGTCGAAAAATTCGGAACCCTTGCCTCCCGGACTACGCGAAGCCTTAGGACGGGGTTGTCGATTGGCGACTGAGCCCATTCTAAACGCTAATACGAGACGTTGGGAATTTGTTTGGGTCGCTTTCCGTGAAATGCTAGAGACGGGTTGGACCTGACCATAAGAGGCTTTTTATACCTTTCTATCCAGGTTCAATATGAAACAATACCTGGATTTACTGCGGCAAGTCCTCGAAAACGGCGAAAAAAAACAAGATCGTACCGGAACCGGGACCATTTCCTTATTTGGACTCCAAGCCAAATATGACCTTCGCCAGGGCTTCCCTCTCGTCACCACAAAAAAAACCCTTTTCGACGGGGTGCTTCGAGAGCTTTTATGGTTCCTTAGAGGCTCAACGAATATCAATGATGGGCTCAAAGAACATACCCCCATCTGGAATGCGTGGGCGAATCCAGAGGGTGAACTGGGTCCTATTTATGGTTATCAATGGCGCCATTGGCCCAAGTATGTGGAGGACAAACCTACCGGACTTTATCGTAAAGAAGCCATAGACCAAATTCGAATTGCACTCGATACGATCAAAAAAAATCCGGATTCGCGTCGCATCATAGTCAGTGCCTGGAATGTTTCCGACATCGACCGCATGGCCTTGCCTCCCTGCCATGCCTTCTACCAGTTCTACGTGGTCAATGGTCGGCTCGACATGCAAATGTACCAGCGTTCGGCGGACATGGCCTTGGGAGTCCCTTTCAACATTGCCTCCTATGCTTTGCTATTGATGATGTTTGCAAAGGAATGCAGTTTGGTGCCAGGCATACTCACGCATACTTTAGGGGATGCTCACATCTATCTTAATCATCTCGAAGGTATAGAAAAACAATTGCAGCGGACGCCGCATCCCTTACCCAAGGTGACAATCGAACCCAAACCCTTTTTTGATTTAACCTTCGAAGATTTTAAGCTGTCTGATTATACTCACGATCCCTTTATCAAATTTGCCGTGGCCGTTTAATGGCTTTCAGCATTGTGGTGGCCGTGGACCGGAAACGCGGCATCGGTAAATCGGGACGGCTGCCCTGGAAGCTTCGCGGTGACATGAAATGGTTTAAAGAATTAACCACCAGTCCCGATTCCGTCGCAGTCGCGGCGCGCTATCGAATGGACCAAGCGTTTAAAGACAAGCGGATTTTTGAATGGGAAACTTTAGTGGCCAGGATTGGCGGGTCTCCGGATGTGCCCGCACCCAATCCAGGCGCGCGCAATGCCTGTTTGATGGGTCGAAAAACCTGGGATTCCCTTCCCCCTCGCTTTCGTCCTTTGCCGGATAGGCTAAATGGGGTTCTCAGTCGCATCGCCGCTCCTGGAGTCTTTCAAGGGTCGCAGCATATTTGGCCATCCTTGCAATCGGCTTTGGAGGAGTTGGGAAAAAATCCTTCCATACAGAATATCTTCGTGATCGGCGGCGGTGAAATTTACACCGAGGCCCTTGCACATTCCGACTGCAAGCGCATTTATCTTACCGACATTGATTCAGAATTTTCCTGCGATACATTTCTCCCCGAATTCAGTTCGGACTTTCAAGAAACGGCCTCGTCTCCGGTTCTGAAAGAGGGTAGCGTGTCCTATCGGTTCCGCCTCTTCGAGCGTTAAGGCTTAGACTCCTAACTCAAAATTCTCTGTTCTACAGTTTCGTATCTACCTGCCTCCGTGGACTGTGACCTTATCCCAGGAATGATTAAATTTGCCGATGTCGCCAGGTCCTTCGCTATAGGGAAATAGAACGCAACATGCCGGCCAGCAAGCTTCAAATTCATTTGCTTTATCCCGACCTCGAAACCGCGTTGCAAAATAACGATACCGAAGGCTTGCTCGAAATTTGTGAAACCCTCTCCGCAGAAGACCTTGCGGAAATGGTCGTGAAACTAGTGGCAAACCTGCAAGGTCTTTTCTTTGAGCAGGTAGCGGAGGCCACCGCCACGGAGATTTTTGAACTCCTTGACGTCGATGTCCAAAAATCTGTACTCAGCTCGCTCAGCAACCCCCGAGTGGTCGCCATCATCAACGAAATGGATCCGGATGATCGCACCGAATTGCTCGAATCTCTTCCACAGACAGTAACACGTCAGTTACTCAGCTTTCTAAAGCCGCGAGAACGCAAAGAAGCCCAACGCCTTCTTGATTTTCCTAAGGACAGCATTGGCCGTCTCATGACCCCGGATTTCATGGCTATCAAACAGGAATGGACCGTGGAGCGGGTGCTCGATTTTATTCGCCGTAATGGCGAGGATAAAGAAACGCTGAACGATTTGTATGTCGTGGATGACAAAGGCCGATTGGTCGATGAAATCGGTATCCGTGAATTTCTTTTGTCACCTCTGGAGAGGAAAACTTTGGATATCATGGATAGGCAATTCGTTTCCTTGAATGCGCTCCATCCCGAAGAAGAAGCCATTCAAATTTTTAAGAAATATTCTAATCGAACAGCCTTGCCGGTAACAGATGAAGAAGGTTTTCTGTTGGGCATTGTCACCATCGATGACATTCTGCATCTCGCGGAAAAAGAGACCACGGAAGATATTCATAAGCTTGGGGGCGTCGGCGCAATTACTAAACCCTACCTCACCCTTCCGCTCAAAGAAATGGTAGCGAAGCGCGGCTACTGGTTGACCATTCTCTTTTTGGGAGAAATGCTGACAGCTTCAGCCATGGGTTTTTTCGAAAAAGAAATCTCCCGTGCCGTGGTCTTGGCATTATTCATTCCCCTGATTATTTCCAGTGGTGGCAATGCCGGTTCGCAGGCCGCCAGTCTAGTCATCCGAGCTATTGCTCTGGGCGAAGTTCATTTCAAGGATTGGCTCGTTGTATTCCGGCGTGAAATTCTAGTGGGATTGATCTTAGGTTGTACATTGGGATTAGTAGGTCTCTTGCGTATCAGCATCTGGAGCCTGTTTTCCAGCACTTACGGCGACCACTGGTTTTTGATCGGGCTTACCGTTTATTTTTCCCTAATCGGTGTAGTCGCTTGGGGTACGATGATTGGTTCGCTTTTCCCCTTGATTCTTAAACGTCTCGGCGCGGATCCGGCTACTTCCTCCGCACCTTTTGTAGCCACCTTTATCGACGTGACCGGCATCGTGATCTATTTCAACATTGCCCTGCTTTTACTCAAGGGAAAGCTGCTTTAATAATCTTGACCACATCAACTCGCTGCTTGAAATAAGCTCAGGGACGGCACGGTTTTTTTTCGGAGAAAAAAGAACAGGTCATAGTAGTCGCGACCCTTGTCATAGCCACGGAAAAGTAAGGCATGCAGTTTGGTTGCGAGCTTGACTTAGTTGCGGACGTATCCGAATTTTCGGAAATATTCCCGTTTGGAACTTTTCACATTCACAGGATCCCCAGCGGCATTTGACGTCACCTTATTTCCCAAGGCCGTGATTTCGGCACGCATCACATAGGCACCGGTTCCAAAGGGTTGTCCATTTTCGGAAAGCGGTGGCAACTTCAATTGAACCACCGTGGAGTCTCCATTTTTGGCTAGGGATTTCCAGGTGGTAGAATCAATGGATCCTTCCCCTTTGGAAACATATTGCCCGAGATTATCATAAATCACAACCGTATATTTGATAGGGGATTTCACCGTCAAAAACCAGGTTGGTACACTTGGATTAGTCCAAAAAACATCGGTCCCGGTGCAATTGACTACACATTTATCTTTGTTATCCACAATGATCACAGGATTGGAAAGTTTCATTGGCGTGATGTTCACGCCTTTGGTCACCGGGTCCTTGATTTTGACCAACACATTTCCGTCTAATAGAATGGGCACTTTTCCGGGTAATGTATAGGAGATTGTTTCTCGGGCATCACGGGGATGGCTCCAAGTGAAGGATAGGTCGCCGGCATCAGATACTTCCAAAATTTTGTTTCCAAGAGTTGGGGAGGGATCCTTTGGATTGTATTTAAAGCTGCCGGTTTGGCTGATGAATCCAAGCGAGTTGTCAGGCGCGCCCAGCGGCAGGCTTTCCTTGTCCTTATCCGCTGACTCTGCGCCAATCGCCACAACTTTTAAATCAGAGGGGGACCGTGTTAGTTTCAGAGTAAGCTCGGTACCATCCTGGGGATAGATGATGGGGGGATTTCCAGTTTTGTCCAAGGCTGTGAGCGTGGGCATATCATAGCAGGTAAGATTCCCTCCAGTTATACCCGGGTCCCCCCCAGCAACATTGAGAGCGAATTGATAATCGATGATTGAATTGTCATCCTTTGTCACGCTGATTTTAATATTGTTGGTTCCAATGTTTAGCCCGACAATGCTATCCAACAGCATGCCCTGACTGCCATCGGGATTCTGAACCACCCCGGTACTGTGACTAATCTGGGGAGGTGTTAACGAGGAATTCTGTACAACTACGGACTTGGGTGTTGCCGTGGTGGTGATATTTTTTAGGATGGAGGTCATGAGTTGTTTGATCGCGGCTACATTGCGGGGATTGACCCGGTTAAATGTTCCGCCGGTAGCTACTGAGAGTTCTCGTAGCTTTGCTGTATCTGGAGTAGTGGCATCGCCAAGGTAAATGCTGTAAATGGGAGGCATCTGAGGGTCTAGCAAGGTAGTGTAGGGGGTGGCACCTTTTTCATTACCAACGGTATCTTTTGGCGCGCCATCTGAAATAAAAATAATCGCCTGTCTTTTGGTTTTGATTATCGAGGGATTATTCAGCCATTCCTTGGCCAACTTTAAAGGGGGTTCATAGAAGGTGCCCCCACTGAGATCCAGGATGACGGTGGATTTTATCGCATTTACATTCGCAGTAACATTAATTGGAAGCGGAGTTTGTTCGTGTGAGGTTGTCTCATTAAAAGAAACGGCACCGGCCGTGGAGGTTGGAGAGTTGGTGACCAGAAAATCGATGGCTTCTTTAATGACCTCACCGCGAGCATAATAGGGATCCCCTGAAACTTGTTGAGCGCAACCCGAATTGTTATTTAGACTCGGAATGGTTTTTGACCCAGTCTGAGTCATATAAGTCAGATTTCCTTTGATACCCCCGTTACTGCATGGTTTATTGTTCATGGAATAATAAAACAGGGTATCTTTATTCGGAACATCTACAAAAGCCGTCTGGGCCTGCATGCTCCCACTATTATCATAGATGAAAACGATATCGGCATTTCCAGCGCCCGGTTTGCTAAAAGCACCATCACAAAATGAAATTCCATCCGCCGAAATCCGGGTGACATTAGTTGGAAGCCCAACGGTAGTTCCTTGCAATGCAGCATAATCGATACACTTTTTATAAGTCGCCTCGCCCTTGGAAGTGGGGCCATGCCAATCGCAACGTTTGGGGGCGGAATATCCAAATCCGACCATTAAAAAAAGGAGATAAGCGCTCGTACCCAACAATCGACCCATCAAATTTTTTTGCCAGAAGAATTTGAACGCAATACTATAAAACATAGAATTTGTCCTTTTGCCAGAAACTTCGAAAGTTGCTTAGGCAGTTATCGAGAATATAGCCCTTCGATGTTTGAATAGACATTTCCATCTGTTTCCCAACCTCTATAAAATCGGGGGCAATTATCCCATTATCCATATCCGACTCTATTGTAGGGGATGACTGACCTAAAGGAAACTTTTTCTTCTAATTTTGAAGCTCAAATCACCTTGAATTTTAAGTGAATTCTGAAAGTGCTCAAAACTAAAAGTGATTCCAACCAGAAATCCAATCAGTTATATTGAATAGCGAAAGATTTCAAGTTTTAGTGTTTTGTGGCAGAAATCAGGCCAATTAAGCTGATTTATATTTTTCCCAAAATTTGACTTGGTGGTCAAACCGAGGGCGTACTTTTTAACCACTAACTCGCTACCATGCTTAGAAATACATTCCTAAAAGTCCTTTTTATGGCCTTCGCTTACTTGGGCGCTGTTCGCACATTCGCCCAACCTCCAACCGACAACTTAAATGGGAAGACCCTGCATATTTATGTGGAGTCCGACAATTTTAATGCATTCTATTTTCAGAACGGCGATATCGCATTTAAAAAAGATAGTCCATACAATTATTCCCTGACCCTCACAGGTCGCGATGTCTATCAACAGGATTTCTTTTTTAGCAGCAATGGAACCGCACCCGACGGTGAACATTTCAAATGGAAATTTGGAAAATCGGGATTAAGTTCAAGTACTGAAGGTCGATATACAGTTCCCGAATTGATGGGACATAAGGATATTTGGTTCGTAGTGGACCCATCTGGCCCGATTACCGCTCCTCCCATCATGATGTTCTCGGCTCCCAGATCGATTAACATTTTAAATCCCTGGCCCACAACGGCTCCAAAAATTATTTCAGGAACAAAAACTCGGTCGATGTCCACCACTCCTGGGCGTTGCGGCTGGTTCACTTCACTAATATTAGATACGACCATGACTAAAATTCACTTCGCGGAAGTGAATAATGCCGATACCTATGGTAAAGCTGGGTTTGGAAATATCATCGATTATGACTTGACTCCCGAATTCGCTTCTAAAGGAAGTTCTCTTTGGCTGAATACGGATTTGAATGCTTGGACGGCAACCTGGCCCAACAAAGATGGGGAATGCCAATACATGATGGCGGCCACGGTTCGCGATTTCACTAAGGATCATCCTGATTTTGATTTCCCCGGATTGACAGGGGACTTCCTGCTCAAAGGGATGGTTGAACCGAACCTTCATCTTCCAGACCGCAAGCCCACCCGTTCTGCCAAATCTTCAACTCCTCCCGTGACATTTAGCACATTTGATTCATGGTGGACTACCGATACGACCAATGCCAATATCAACATGCGGGCCTATGAAACCTGTGTGGATATTCCCATGAGTAAAAGCAGTGATGGACTTTGGGAATATGATAGTTATCGGGACAGTCCCACTGATCACAGTTTTTTTCCTATCGAGGGCCCAGCGAATCGGTTCAATGAAACCATGGCATCATGCTATGTTAAACCACCCCCTGATTCTACGAGTTGGGTAACCAATGGACCCCTTCGCAATGGAAATTTTTGCATGGAATCCCATGCCACCTTTATCTATCAACCCGGGCAACGCTTTGCATTTCGGGGCGATGATGATGTCTGGGTTTTTATCAATGACAAATTGGTCGTTGATCTCGGAGGTGTTCACACTCCAAAATCCGATTCCTTGGATTTGGATAAGCTCGCCCTTACCCCTGGCAACGAATACAAGTGGGACTTTTTCTACTGTGACCGCCAACCCTGTGGCTCATCCCTGCGGGTGAAAACGTCCATCTTTTTCAAACAGCAGCGTTCTCTTTTCAAAGAAGAAATTCCCGGCGCGACGGGCATTGTCCAATTTAAAATTCGCAAACGAGAAGGTGGAAAAGGCTCGTGTTCTTCCATTGATGCCGAAACCAAAGTGCTCGATGCTACAAATTTGATCTATCAATTAGCGGATATAAATGGAAAAGTGCTTGAGGATTTGAAAGACGGAACCTATCATGTCGGTATTGTGATTACGACTCCTAATGTGGTTGTTAGCCCAGGAAAAATTACAGGATTGGCTGCGGGTCAATATCGAATTATCGCCTTTGAACCGGCCAATGAAAAAATCCGCGTTGAAATTCCTTTTGTGGTTCCTAGTCGCAACTTGGTTGAATTTGAGGCCCCCTATTTGGGTGTTGCGCCGCTTGGAACTTTAATCAAAGTCATTGCCGCCAATCGTGAAAAAGACGCCTTGGTTCTTGCCGCTGAAAAATACACGCCAACTTTCCCCGCCGGACTCGAGGTTTACGGCGACTCTGCCAAAACTCTGAATATAGTCGCAGGCACGCAGCTGACCACGGATGGCACCGGTTACGATACCCTGTGGGTTACCGGTGCCGCTGCGGCGACGACGGATCAAACCTATATTCTCTCCATTCCCGGATCCTCCAAAATTGTTACGCTTTCCTTCCTCGTCCCCAAAAATAGAGTCGAGTTTGAGGCGCCGCTTTCCCATGATGTCTTAGTGAACACCCTTGTCACCTTGATAGTGGCTAACCATGAAAAGGACACCCTGCTTGCGAAGGCCGAAAAATACACTGTAATTGTCCCACTGGGTCTTGATGTTTACACGGATAAAGCCAAAACCAATAAAGTGGTAAATGGCGCGGCATTAATGACTAAGGCCACTGGGTATGACACACTTTATGCAACGGCCGATTCTGCCGACCTAACTGATAAAACCTATATCCTGGAAATTGCCGCATCGGCTAAAAAGATGACCTTGATATTCCGCATGCCACCCTTGGATTTGCCCAAGGTTGTTTCCGCTTCCATTTTCGATGACGACGGTGACGGAATTGCAGATCGGGTAGTCGCTGTTTATGACCGGGATATCACTGCCATTCCGCCCAAACAAATTGGTGTGAAGTGGCCTTCTACCGCTGGTGCGGTGGGCATGCCACAAAGTGAAATCCCTGCTAATATTGTCGGTGGAAAAAACCTGGTCTTTAAAAGCAAGTTCTCGATAACGCCAATGACCGCCGGTTCGGGGAGCTTCACATCCATTTATCAAGCACGCAAAGTGGATTCGACCCAAACAATCGCCCTTGCTGATCATATGGGACCGATAATTCTCAAGGCTGTTATCACTTTGGGAAAAACCGAAGATACCTTGCGTATCTTACTCAGTGAGCCTGCAACGGTCGCTGCAGTCTCCGTTCCTCCCCGAGAATTGTTCAGCTATAAAGTAATGGGTGAGGATGTGCCAATTTCATACGATCCAAAATCGTTGACCTGGAATACAGATCAAACCGAGGTGACATTGATTTTCATCAACACCTCTGCATTGATTCCTCATGCTGGAAATTTAGTGCGAATGGAGGATGGCGCAGGCCATATCAGTGATGCGGCCGGTAACACATCCGGTACGGCATCAAAGTTTCGTCTTATTTCGGGACCCACTAGGAATGAAATCAAAACCGTTACCTATCGTAAAATCTCACCCACCCAAACATTACTTTTAGAGGATCCAGTGCGCCCACTCCTCCAGCCTACCAATGCCGTGGTCGAAGAAGTCGTAGAGCGAACGGGTCGCATGGGTCATTTGATCAAAACTGATTTGGGCAGTTACGCCGTCAACGACGATTTCTCGAAGGTGGAACCCTCGCAGGTGACCTTCGAATACCAAGCCTCCTATTTTACCAATCTGGGTGTTCCCGTCGTCGAGGACAAGCGTAAATTCACCTGCCAAGATCCAATTTATCAAGGCGATTGCTTAACCCACCGTGGATATATGTTTGTGGGTTGGAATTATACAGCTAAGGATGGCGCGAAGGTGGGAACCGGTGCCTATGTGGCCCGCATTCGTTATCAGGTTAAAGTAGCTGGTAAGGTCAAGGAAAATAGCGGTCTCGACCAAGTTTGGGGAGTACTGCGTAAGGACTAGGCTGATTGACCTATTGGAAAGGGTTTTATGACTAGTTCACGATTACGATTCCTCAGTCTTCTCATTGCCTCTGCGGTATACCTCCATGCAGCAATATCAGCGCAATTCACTATCGATCTGACCAAAAATGTGCGGACTATCAGCCCCCTCATTTACGGATCCAATTCCGAGGAGTTGACTCAAGCGGATGGCATCACATTTCGGCGGTCTGGCGGTAACCGCCTTACCGGCTACAATTGGGAAAACAATGCCTCTAACGCTGGTACAGATTGGTTTAATACCAGTGATAGCTTTTTGGGGGGTGGCAATGTTCCCGGTAAGGCCATAACCGATTTTCATGATAAAAGTTTAGCGTCTGGCGCAATGTCCATCATCACCTTGCCAGCAGCTGGATATGTCGCGAAGGACAAAAAAGGCGTCGTGGACTCAGAAGCCACAGCCCCTTCCTCGCGTTGGGCAAAATTGGTGTATGAAAAGGGAAGTGCTTTTTCCCTGACTCCCGACACCACGGATGATGAAGTTTATACGGATGAGTTCGTCCATTTCATGGTGAAAAAATACGGGGGCGCGACCAATGAAAAAGGCATCCATTTTTATTTGGTCGACAATGAGCCGGCCCTGTGGTCGCTCACCCATCCCCGCATTCACCCCAAGCCCGTAACCTGCGTGGAACTGATAGAAAGAACCGTCGCCACGGCCAAGGCTACGAAAAAAATTGACCCGGCAGCCCAGGTTTTCGGAGGGGTTTTCTACGGCTATTACGCCTATGCTACCTTGCAGGATGCACCGGATTGGAAAACCGTCAGTGCGGGAAAGGGATACACTTGGTTTATCGATTATTTCCTGGCAGAGTTAAAAAAAGCCTCGGACCAAGCGGGCAGTCGGCTTGTCGATGTGCTCGATGTTCATTGGTATTCCGAAGCGAACGGGGATCATCGCATCAATGACGTCGCAGCCGTTACGGTTAAGGATAAGATTGCGCGCATGCAAGCCCCGCGTTCTTTGTGGGATAGCAGTTATGTGGAAACAAGTTGGATTAGTCTCTCGGCGACGCCAAAGGGCAATGCCGCAGGACCCATTAATTTATTGCCCCATCTTTTTTCTTCAATTCAAAGCCAATATCCGGGAACGAAGCTTTCCATTACGGAACACAATTATGGCGGAGGTGAGGATGTGACTGGTGGAATCGCAGAGGCAGATTATCTAGGCATTTTGGGTAGAGACGGAGTTTTCGCCTCCAATTACTGGCCGCTTACAGGAAAGTTTCGCTATGTAGCGGCCGCATTTCGGTTGTTTCGTAACTACGACGGGAAAAATTCTCGATTCGCCGACGCGGCCACTTACGCCATGACATCGGATCGGGAAAATACCTCGGTATATGCTTCATTCGTTCCGGGTGGGAATGAAATTCATCTTATCGCCCTAAACAAAAACCTGACCGAATCGGTGAATGGATCTTTTGCAATCACATCCCCGGTGGGTCTATCCACGGGAACCGTTTTTGGATTCGATGGATCAGGAGCTGCATTGACCGAGAAATCCGCAATAGCATCCTTTTCCGGAAACACTTTTTCTTATTTACTGCCCCCGCTTTCCGCAAGTCATTTTGTGATAAAAACCACATCTGTACTTCCAATGACCGCTGTCCATGCCCCCAAGCTCGCTCCTGAAAAAAGGTTGAATGGAAATCAACATTTGCATGGAAGGCAACAGAAATTGCGGGAATACCAACTCGATGGTCGGACTTTCTCGATTAATTCTAAGCTTAAAACAGCCCGCAAATCCATTCGCCTCCAAAAGCCTTAATGGATTGATTTGTTTGAGGCAATTCTTTTGATTTTGACTTTTATTCTAAGTTGCCGAAACCCCTTGCCATCCTCTAGAATACTTGAGTGATGAAAATCTCCCAATTTTCAACCCGTTTAATTTTGAACCTCTGCATTGTCCTTAGTTTTGGCCCCGGCAAGGTGAATGCCATTACCGCTTCCGTACAAACCTCATTGCCAGAGGACTCGCATTTCTTGCGCGCGGATTCCCATTTCGGTTTAGTGGGCGCCGGTGGAGCCGCCTTTGCGGCTAAATTCGGATTGACGTATTATACCCTAGAAGGAAATTATGCTGCAGAGAAGGAATCGGTTTTTTCCTCCGTTGATCCCGTAAATGATCCGGCAGTGGGGTTCAAAGTTGTTCGTGAAGTTGCCAAACTCAATGTTCGAACCGATGGTTTAGGGCAAACGCATTCTCAATTCCAGGCATTACTGACACAATACACCAAAGACCTGGCATCTTGGTATGCCCTTCCTGCTTGGGGCAGAGGAAAAAAACCCATCTTTAAATGGTATTCACCTGATCCTGTGGCTTTGATCCATGCGGAAAGTTTGCAGATAGTAGAAACCATCCGCAGGGAAAAATCTCGTAACCCTGCTGTTACGGGTACGGTTTGGGAAATTGGAAATGAACCGAATTTGTTTCCGGCCCTTTTACCCAGTGAATACGCCGCCATTTTTTCCAATTATTATCGAGTCATTAAGGGAGAAGATCCCACTGCATTGGTGGCGATCGGTGCGTTGTTCTTACCTGAAATTAGTCAGGATTTAAAGGTCCGGTTCGCGGAGGAGTTGCAAGGCAAAATCAAAGCGGAATTACAAGCAGCCAATCTGTATAACACTATGGAAACCTTGGGAGTCTTTTCAAATTTAGTGGCCGATGTAAAAAATACTGTTTTATCGCGAACCCTGGCCCAGGGGACGCGAGATTATCTCTCCCAGGTTTTAAACGCCATGACCGCAAGACCCGATATCGTAACCGTACATGCTTACCCTTATGATGACCGTGCGCCTAATCTCGATTCCGCAAGTCTTGGAATGATTATCGATAGCACCGCTGCCGGGTTGGTGGACCTTATTTCCTCGAAGAATGTTCCACTATCTATTCCCGACCCAGCATCAGGCGGTACACTCGGGTCCTTGTGGGTGACAAAATATGGAAATATTGAACAAGGATTAGACGCCGGTGCCGTAGCCACTCGCAGTCGTTGGCTCACCCGATGTTTCCAAGGCAACTCCGCATTCGGTCGCTGGTTCCATTATAAGTCCACGGGGGTGGACGAGCAATTTGTATTGTTTTCCTCCGGATTGCCCCCGCTCACACGTCTCATTTTGGATCCAAATTTTTCGCCCCCTGACGGAAATTTCAGTTGTTCGCAATTGAACGAAGTGGGGAATTTTTTCTGGCGCGCGAGCCATAGTGGAACAGCCTGTCAAGATCCAGTTGTCATTCCGCCTAGCGGGACTGTGGTGATTGCCAACCCAGCCCCAGCGACCTTGGCTTTAAACGCTCCTATAATTTTAAATCTAGTCGGCTCGAATCTATCCTCCAGCCAGAGTTTAAATTGGGGTTGGGAAGTCGGAAAGGAATCGGGTTTAGACAAAAGCACGACTATTTCTTTAGTAGAATTTTTCCGGGATAGCCTCTCAACACAACCTCTTTTGCGTGCCGATTCTTTGAAGTCAAATTCGATGAACGTGGATTTGCCGGGTGGCGCAATCTTGGTTTGGGTCAGAGTTAAATCTCGCGATTCTCACAATCATGAAACGCCGTGGAGCGCTTTGAAAGAGTTGGCATGGACAGGCGTGCCCACCACAAGAATCCTAGCTGGATCGGCAGTAGGATTCTCTCTGAAAGCCGCGCCTGGGGGAAGAAGCTTCAAGGTCTTGCGTATCACATTGCCGATTCCCGCTTCGGTTAGTGTGCAGATTCTAGATGCGCGGGGACAGGTTCGTCGCACACTCTACCATGGCAATTTGGAGGCCGGGGGTCATGCCTTCCCATATGATGGTCGAGGCGACCGAGGACGGAGAATGTCCACCGGCCTTTATTTCTGTCGCTTCGAAGCGAATGGAGAGGTCCGTACCATTCCTACCTCTATTCTTCTCTAAGCAATTCTTGACTTGGCCATGCAAATGGCGACACACCA
>JAYVCH010000006.1:0-3646 GCA_043750055.1 Fibrobacteria bacterium | reverse complement strand
TTTTTTTTTGCTGTTGGGGATTCGGCTGAAATTAGCAACAATGCTTGTTGCCCTTTTCGCTCGACTCTGCCATTCGATTCACTAACCTGGCTTATCCGCCTGGATCCAAAGTGAATCCAACTTCAAAACGGATTCATGTGGGACCGTGGTTTGACCGAGCTCTGCCAAATTTGTTCACAAGAGTCACAGGATGTTTTTCAAATAATACCTGGAATCTAAACTTATCGAAAGATACGGTTGAAGCCGTCACAAAGAGACCTGGCCACCTATGCATTCAATTTGTTGTAGCCAAAAATGGCATTGTGACTTCTTCCAGCTTTTTAGATTGGGGGTTTGATGGAATTCAAATCAACCTCAACCGAAAAGTATCGATCTTAAAAAATTCAAATCTTATCGATGCCTTAGGTCGGAAAAAATTCCCGTCGAAGTTTCGAAGCCTTCGAGTCTTTTAAGGCTACACCTTCGAGGTCGGCTGCTGATCAATCCGCTTGCGGTTGGCTCTGCGGCCTGCGCTGTCAAGTCGCCTCATCCCGTGATTTTGAAATCCGGAATGCTAAAGGTCAAGTTGTGGCCGTTCGCAAAGCCCGCTCAATCACTCGGCTATGCTTGTATTTCCATATGGGCGGGAATCCGGCCTTGTGTTCATCCTTTAGCAAACCGAATGCGATATGATGGAACTTGATCAGGGTTTCGCCATCCACCTCGCTCAGCCGATACTGTATGCTTGAAACAGTGGGATAGGACATCATCAATGGACCATAGATTTCAAGCAAGGACGAACGCTTAATGGATTGGACATGGCCCCAGCAATGGCCATTGTCGTTGCCGAGGTCTCGATACCAACGTCCGCCAGGCCATGCTTCGAGCTTCATGGGCAGCGCCTTGCCGGGTTCGAATTCATTATACGGTCCGATTTCCTCCAGCAAGGCCGCGAATGTCGCCTCCAGGGACGCGCGCACGCGGATTTCCTCGGTGATGTTCAGGGTCATATTTTCTATTGATACTTCTTTCGTAATCATGCATTCCTCCTTCATAAAATTATCGCTCCGCCATATCGAAGTTCGATGTACTAGTTAAGATTAGTCGTTTTCCTCAGCGCGTTTTTGGATACGCTTCAATTGATGATGCCAGTATTGCTTAAAGGCATCGGCCCAATCATGCAGGGGCCGGATGGCATCAGCATTTGTTCTGTATAGCATCTGTCTCCCTTCGCGACGTACCCGCACCAAATCCACATCCCGCAATACACGCAAATGCTTCGATACGGAAGGTTGCTCCAGCCCCATCATGTCTACGATGTCCCCGACGGGACGCTCTTGGCTGGCCAGAAGTTCGAGAATTTCCCGACGGCGGGATTCCGCAATGGCGTTGAATACATCCGATGTGGTAGCGGCTCTGGACATGGATATAATATATATTCCTATATGGGAATATGTCAAGTCCCCCACATCAGGGTCGTTCTACCCCCATGCATGAAGTTTTGCTTTTAAAAAGTCTTGGATAATTTTTCAAAACTAAAAATACGCTGATTCTTATTAAGCCAGCGTCTTCTCTTCAGACAACCGGTATTTATAAGGTTTCGAGAAATCCAATTTATGTTCGATTGGGTTTGCTTTTTGGTAAGCCATACGAAGATTACAAAAAAGCAGTGAGAAGATGGTTGTAAAACAACGCCTCGCCCGAACTTGGGCTCGGCCTGAAATGAAACTAGAACCCAGTATTAAAAGAGTCGCGACCGGTCTTTGCTTTGGATTTTTGAATCAAGTTTTCAACCCTCTCCCGGTTTTGGGAACTGAGCAAAGTTGGATCTGCATCATGGAGATGACGTAAAGCTTCCATCAAACTTCCAGTAGCCTGAAAGACGGGTCGATTATTGATGGATTCAAGCAGATGCTCAATCGATTTCAGGGAAGCTTCCAGATGTCCGGCGGCTTTTTTTAAAGTCTCAAAGTCCTTCGGATCCATGTTTGCTCCTGTGCGAGTAAAGATAGTCACCAATGGGAGTTAGCACCTAGGTTACATCCCATCTTGAGCCTTTATTTTTGGGCCCAAGATTGCAATTCGGTGGTTAATCTATTCCAATTGGAAAATATTCTGGGTATCATGAGGGTTTCGCCTCCGCCGCGTAAAACAAGTTGAAAGAATTTCACTTCCACGGACTCGACTTGACTACGCGTCATGGCTTTGCAGCTTCCATCCCACCAAGTGAGTCCAACAATCGAATCGGCCAAACGTACTTCCCGAGGTCTGAAGAAAAAGCCGTAAATGACGGACAACATACCCAAGATCACGAAGAAAAAAGCAAAAGACCATGGCAACACTGGAATTTCACCGCCACGATGGGCAGCTTCTACCGTAGTATGTCCAGCCCAAACCGCCAAAGAAATCCCTCCGCCATAAATGGAAATGATGAGAAGGGCCAAAAGAATAATGCCCAGCGGTGAAGCTGGAAATCTTCGAGCATTTAAGGGAAGTTCGGAAACGGTTGTTTTCATAAGCTGAAAAGTAGCAAGACCCTGCTTTAATAATGGGCTTTTTACTATTCTAGAGAAATGTTCACCTACATTGATTGGCTTGTAATCGTCCTGTATTTTGTAATGGTAGCCTCCATCGGATTTTACTTCTCGCGGCGCAATACCGATTTTAAGGATTTCATGTTCGGTGGGGGGAACATGCCATGGTTGGCTGTGGGAATTTCCTTGATTGCGACCTCGGTCAGTGCCAATACCTTTTTAGGAAACCCGGCCGATTCCTATGCCAATGATATGCGCCTACTCATGCTCAATATCGGGTCCTTGATCGCGATTGTTATCGTCGGTGCCGTTTTCATCCCACGGTTTCGCGCCAGTGGTATTAGTTCAGCTTATGAACTTTTGGAAATCAAATTCTCTCGTTCCGTAAGAGTATTGGCTGCCTCTTTTTATTCCTGTCATTTATTGTTGAGGATGGGGATGCTTATATACGGTCCTTCTTTGGTACTCATGAAGATCACCGGCGCGCCGTTTTGGGCAGCAGCAGTGTCCATGGCTGTTTTTGCGATGTTGTATACTTCCCTTGGGGGTATCAAAGCCGTTACCACGACGGATATCATTCAATTCGTAATTTTTTTGGGTGGTGGATTACTTTGCATCTATTTCTGCGCCAAAGGGGTAGGCGGATTTGGAAAAACTTGGTCTTTGGCAGAGGCAGCGGGAAAAACTCGATTCTATGATTTCAGTTGGAATCCCGCCAGTGATAGAAATTTCTTTACGGCCTCTTTAGTGTACGTGGTTTTTGAGGTCGCGATACGTGGGTGTGATCAACAATTCGTGCAGCGTTATTTATCTACCAAGAGCGTGCGTACGGCCAACTATTCTTCTATCACATCCTCGTTACTTGGAATTTGCGTAGGCCTGGTCTTTTTCACCGTTGGTATTTTCTTGTATGTTTATTTTCAAGTTGCGCATGTTGAAGCTTTGCCCGATGGCCTAAAAGTCAATCAAGTCCTGCCTCATTTTATCGTCAATGTCTTGCCGACCGGGGTAAAGGGATTGCTCGTGGCCGCTATTTTGGCTGCCGATATGGGTGCGTTGAGTTCAGTATTAACCGCTTTGTCCAATACAACCGTCGTTGACTTTCTCCCTCGCACTCCTGGAGCAGTCAACGC
>JAYVCH010000005.1:0-4969 GCA_043750055.1 Fibrobacteria bacterium | reverse complement strand
TCTCGATGCTGTGCGGGAAAAGGGCAGTATCCCCTATGTTACCTTAGATCCAAAAGTGTGGTCAAAGGTTTTGTCAAGTCGAGATATCGCTTAATGAAGGAAGGATCCACAAATCTAATTTGGATATTTTGTCCAAACGCCGAGGACTTTCCTGTACGGCAATGGAATCGTCCCTTCCAGTATTTTCCAGGTAAGGAATATGCAGACATGATTTTTGTCGATGCGTATGAGCATCATAACAAGAGAGCGGAAAGTCTGGAAGGCGTCCTCGATTATTTTTATAACGAACTCGGACTATTTATGGAGGTTCGAAGAAGTGCCGGGGACACGTTGATGTTACCATTTGGCCTAGGGGAATTTGCAACAAATCGGAACGATACCAAGGAAAAGGCCGATTGGTATTCTCAAAGCTTTCGTTATCTCGCCGACGTTGCGCGGATTAAAATTCATTTCCTATATAATGCCCAACATGGGAGTCAAGATTTCTCCCTCACCCGTCTCGGGATCCAGCTGCGGTCCGCTTATCAGCAGATACGCTTTCAGTTTGGACTTCTCTTGGCCCTTTCCATATGAGTCGAAAACAGAAGCGCTACTACGGAGAGGGCTCTCAAATTCGAATTTTATGCCCCCCTTTAAAGTCAACTTGGGGTATTCTTATATATATCCTAATAGGATAGGATTAAAGAGAGGACGTTATTCTGATGGAAAAGAAGGCGGAAGAAAACAAGCCAGCAGGTATAAAGCCTGAAGCCAGCAAACCCGAAGTAAAAAAGCCCGATGAAATGATGCCTGAGGGCTCCCAAGTTCAGGCAGTAAAACCGAAAAAAGAAAAAGTGTCCATCGATCCTGCTCAACGTGGAAAAAATGGTTTTGACCGATCCTTTTTAAAGGGGAAGAACCCCGTCTTTAGGAAGCAAAAAAAATCAGGTCGATAGTGCCATTCCTCTTCATTCTGAATCGGGTCCGGAATTTTCGTTCATGTATCTCGAGAGTCTTGCGATGAGTGTAGTCTCTTTAACTTTGACCCAATCATGGTCTTGGTAAACCTGATATCGATTGAACTCCGTGTCGTAACAGAAAGTTCTTCTTTCGAATTGGAAAACGATCGGGTGCATTAGTTAGCCCTTGGTTAAGGTTGTAGGGTGAGCCTTAGGCTAAAGGTACAAAGTGCTGCACAAAGGTGCAGTATAATTTTGGGTTTTCGTCCAAAGACGTTTTATTCGAAAATTTGTCGGTGAAATACGGAAAGCGGAGTAGCACCAGGCACGTGATCCACCGTTGTATTTCTGGCGCGACCCTACCTGCCATGAAGCGCATGAATTACAGGAAAAAAATGGGAACTTGCTATCCATTGAAATAAAATTCGCAAAAATTTGATGAATTCCCAGGCCATTTCCGGTCTCACTTACTTCGTGAATGCAACGATTCAATTTTCTCCCAAACCGTATCCGCTTGGGGACAACGATTATTTAACTGAGTCCCATCTATAACAAATTTATAAATGGGATTTCCCGTTTTTTCGAGAGTCCATTCCATTTCAAATCGATGGCCTGCGACTTCCGGCTCAATTTTACCATGGCGACGATCGCTTGACTCAGAAAGATTCCAACCAGAAGTACCGCGCAAGTGGCCTAAAAAAGTATTGATGCCGAAATCGCTTGAAAAGATATAGGTATTGACTGAGCTGAATCGACCCAAAGGTCCTCCTGAGAAAAATCGTTTATGGACTGAATAAGTTCGAATTTGAAATAAAGAGATGTATAATTTTTCTCGATCCTCTGCAAAGTCACATTTCCATATTTTGCGGGTAACGCCTACACCCCTTCGCGTGTCCTTCGCAACAAATCCTGCGTCGAACATTCACGCTTCACGGTATAACCTTTAAGCGGAAGTATATGCTCATGCACGGCATCCAAAAAATCCGAAGCCATGGGGAAAAATGAATCTTCCACTTCATCCGCTGGTGTGATCCAGTTGCGGCTCCCGATCACAACGGGAGGCGCGTCCAATTCATCAAAGGCCACGCGGCTAATAGTATTGGCCATAGTGTGTAAGAAGCTTCCGCGTTCACAGGCATCGGAAGCGAGTATAATTTTATGTGTCTTCTTGACGCTTTCGATGACCTTGTCATAGTTAAACGGGACGATGCTTCGCGCATCGATCACTTCTACCGAAAGATCATATTGGCTTTCCAAAATTTTGGTGGCCTCGAGCGCGCGATACAGCGTGGCACCTAAAGTGAGAATTGTGAGATCCTGGCCCACTTTTTTAACATCAGGTTCGCCGAACGCGACTTCATAATACCCTGTGGGTACGCCGCCGGGATGGAAATGTTCCGTTTCGTCGTAAAGGCGTTGGCTTTCAAAAAAGACGACGGGATCGGTTCCGGTGAGGGCCGTGTTCATCAAGCCCTTGGCATCGTAAGGCGAAGCGGGGAAAGCGACTTTGAGGCCGGGAATATGGGCGCAAAGCGTTGACCAGTCTTGAGAATGCTGGGCGCCATATTTGGCACCAACGGAAACGCGGAGAATGAGTGGCATCTTGAGCAATCCGCCGGACATACTTTGCCATTTGGACATCTGATTGAAAATTTCATCGCCGGCTCGGCCCATGAAATCGCAATACATGAGTTCGGCTATGACACGTCCGCCCTCCAAGGCGTATCCAACAGCGGTGCCGACAATGGCGGCTTCGCTGATAGGGGAGTTGAATAGGCGATGATAAGGTAAGGCTTCGGTGAGGCCGCGATAGACGCCGAAAGCCCCGCCCCAATCCCGATTTTCTTCACCATAGGCAATGAGCGTGGGATCGATGTAGAAGCGGTCCACGATGGCTTCAAAGAGAGCGTCACGAATGGCGATGCATTTTGCCTTGGGAAGTTTTTGTCCATTCTCGTCAATGCCGGTGCGCGATCGGCCAGCGAGTTGCTTGATGCGGGCGTTATCTTCTTTAAGCATAAGCACATCGGGTTTGCGGGTGGTATCCATGCTCTCGACCTTGCCATTGGAGAACATGACTTTTTCAATGGTGCAGCCTACGCTCTTTTGGCTTTCGCGCGGGGAAATGTTAAGGTCCACGGCTTTTTTATAAGCGCGAAGAATTAAGCCTTCGATTTTGGTTTTCATCGCATCTACATCGGCCATGGCGCAGACTTCAGCCCCTACCAATTCTTCAGCAAAGGAGGCGAGCGAGTCTTGCTGTCGCCATGCGTCGATTTCGCTTTTCTCGCGATAGCTGGAAGCGTCGGATGGGGAGTGTCCTGAGAATCGATAGGTGATTGTGTCGAGCAAAACCGGGCCATCGCCGCTGGCGATGATGGCTTGCTTGCGACGAATAGAGTCGATGACGGCGAGGGGATCGTAGCCGTCGATACGTTCGGCATGCATTTGTTCGGGATTGAGTCCCGCGCCCATGCGGGCCAATACTTTGAAGCCCATGGTTTCACCCACGGGTTGTCCGCCCATACCATAAAAGTTGTTGGTGAAGTTGAAGATAAGAGGCAAACCTCCACGATGCGCTTCATCCCACAATTCTTTGAATTGATCCATGGTGGCGAAACACATCGCTTCCCAAGTGGGTCCACAACCTGCGGAAGCATCACCGATATTACAAATCACAATACCAGGTTTTTTATTCACCTTTTTGAATAGCGCCGCGCCTACGGAAATATCCGCGGAACCACCGACGATAGCATTGTTGGGCATAATGCCAAAAGGCGGGAAGAAGGCATGCATGGATCCGCCCAGGCCCTTGTTGAATCCATTATCACGCGCGAAAATTTCTGCGAGCGCGCCATAGATTAAAAAATCTACCGCCAAATCTTTGACCGAGGTGCCCGGAGCATCTTTCTCGACCACTTTGAGAGCCGCGCCCCCGAAATAGTTTTTCATCAAATCCATCAATGGCTTATCATCCAATTTATGAATAGCCGATAAGCCCTTAGCCAAGATTTCACCATGGGAACGATGTGACCCATAAATATGGTCATCGACTCCCAGCAGATACGCTTGTCCCACTGCCGATGCTTCCTGTCCGATAGAGAGATGCGCGGGGCCGCGATGATTGTATTCGAGACCTTGATAATTGCCACGCACTTTTACTTCATTCAGCATGGTTTCGAAAGCGCGAATGACCATCATGTCATTTTGAATACGCAGGAGATCGCTCCCTTTGAAAGTTCCTGAAGCGAGTTCGCCCTTTAATGTTTTGCTGTATTGGTTGACGGGAATCGGTTTGAACTCGACTTGACCTTTGGAGCGACTCTCCTTTGGATTGACCATGACACTCTTTGGCATTTCTAACTCCTAAGCGGTGATTCTAGTTCTTTAGTTTCAGGGGTAATGACGGATATGCCCTGCAAGTCAAAAAAGTGGAGCCAACTGTCTTTTGGCTGCGCATTCGTGATCACGCGGGAGATTCGGTCCCAATTGACAATTTTGTAGAGGGAAGGAGAGTCGAACTTGGCTTGATCGACTAAAAGGATCGCTTCTCGGCTGCATTGCACGGCGATACGATTAAAATGGGCCGATTCGACATCGCCCGCCGAGGGTCCGAAGTCCGGACTCAGTCCATCCGCCCCAATAAAGCTCACAAATCCGCGTAAACTATCTAGGGAATTGGCAGCGAGAGGTCCAACACAGTCCATTCGGTCAGGACGGTACTGGCCTCCAATGAGAATGACGTGAATATTGGGAGAATCGAGCTCAATTGCCAGCCGAGCGGAGTTGGTGATTATGGAAAGCCCCTGCTTTCGCTTCAAAAAGGGGATGGATTCAAAACAAGTGGACCCAGAATCGAGGAAAATCTGGTCACCATCGCGAACCAGGTCGGCAGCCATTCGGCCAATGGTCCTTTTTGCCTCCACATTACGTCCATGTTTGGATCGAAACGAAAAATCGGAGGACCTTCGAATAGCCGCTCCGCCGTACACTAGGTCAATTTGGCCCTCGTCAGACAGGGTTTTGAGGTC
>JAYVCH010000004.1:0-3606 GCA_043750055.1 Fibrobacteria bacterium | reverse complement strand
GAAGGTTGAGGTTGAATTCCGGGGCCAAAATTCCGATCACTCCTTTGAATGAACCTTTTGTGATAGTTTGTGTGATCCCGCTCATGCTTCCCTCAATATTTGCCTTAACTCCAGTATAAGTTGATTTTCCTGTCTCAATCCCGAGCTCTGAATTCTTACTCCTATTGTATTCTACCACCACTATTTCCATCAGTACCTGCGGCGTGGGGACATCTACCTTGGTGAGGAATTCTTTCACCTGGGAGATATCATCGCCGGTTCCAGAAATTAAAACCGCATTTTGCTCCTTGATGACTTTGATGTTTTCCGGGGAAATGGACTTGGGAAGGATTTTCTCGATATTTTCGGATTTGATGTATTTCAAATAAATTAATTCGGCGCCTGAAAGAGCTTGCCCCGATGGTGTATTTGGATTTCGATCGCCTATCAAAAGCGTTCCGTCTTTGCGAAGATAGGCATAACGCGTTCCTTGCAACAAAGCGGAAAGGGCTTCGTCCACGGTGACTCCTTTCAGTTGCGCATTTACATTTCCACTCACATCTCCGATGATGGTGAAATTCATTCCCGCTTGTTCCGCAATTTCACGGATGGCATCTCCCAGTGATGCATTGGAAAGAGAAAGCGTAACATGACCATCATGGACATCGACATCAGAATTTCCCTGACCCGGATTTATCCCGGCCATATTTCTGCGTCCTCGTGAAAAACTCGGTGCGTTTGGATTGGACGAATCCCCATTTTCAACCAAGTAGACTCCATTTTTAAGCCGGACTTCGTAATTGTTAGCCGCCATAAGGGCTTTGAATCCATCAATGGGTTCAACATCTTTGAGGTGGCCGGTTACCAATCCACGCAGGTCTTGACCCGGTACCATATTGATCTTTGTTTTTTCTACAAACTCTCTTAAAAAATCTTTCACCGGCCGATTTTGAACATCGATATTCATCCTTTTATTGCGAACATCGATTAAACTAAAGGCCGTCTCTTTGGTTTTTCGAACATGGTAGACATTCCCATCGGCAAACATTTCCAACCCATGGGATCGGCACAGTTTATCGAGTCCATCTAAGACAGGAATATTTTCCAGATGAATGGTAACCTTCACGTCACCCAAATCCCGATCAGGGATGAGGCTGAGTTTAAAGGCCGTGGCGATGGCTCGAAGTACATCTAGAATGGGCTCGTCCACATAGTCAACGTTTAAGGTGCCTTCTGCGGCCGTCATGTTTGTGCTTTTGCCTTGATTCTTTTCAATTGCCCTACCTTTTTTGGTGAGCTTGGATGTTTTAATTTGTTTTGACTGATTTTCACGAAGTTTTCCAGGCAGCGCCCGGTCATTAGGCTGGAATGGTGCGAGACCTTGAGGAGGTATTATTCCGGAAGGATTCGACTGATTTTGGGTTTGACTATTTGGTTCTGGAGAAAAAATTCCAGCAGGTGGTGGAGGTTGGTCATTCATTTCCGGTATCGGCGGAGGAGTGACCTGATTTTGATTAGGCATGTTTTCGGATGAAACATTATTTTGCGAATCCTGAGCGGATAGTCTCATAGGCAGCATGGTAAACAGTAAGCATAGCAGAGCTCTAATCATGATTGGGCTTCCATCACTGCCACGCGAATCAATTCGCTGGCACTGGTAATATTTTGTTTTAGTTTATCCATTCCATCCATTACTAATTGCTTGTAACTCGATAATTTTTTGATCACGGCTTCGCTTTTTCCATTGATGATAGCTTCACGTATGGCACTATCGAACAAAAGCAATTCAAAAATGCCCGTACGTCCTCGGTATCCTGTTCCATTACACGCTGGGCATCCCGTTGCCGTAGGACATAGATCAGGAAGCATCGGTAAAAACATTTTTTCTTCAGTGGTGGGCGGTGACATCGTTAGGCAATGTTGGCAAAGTTTCCGTACCAATCGTTGCGATAATACTCCGAGAACCGCCGAGCTGATTAAGAACGGTTTTATTTTTAAGTCTTGAAGTCGGGTTAAAGCCGATGCTGCATCGTTGGTGTGTAAGGTGGAAAAAACTAAATGCCCGGTTTGTGCTGCTTGCACCGCAATGGCCGCGGTCTCCTCATCCCGTATTTCCCCGACCATGATGACATCCGGATCTTGCCTCAACAAAGAGCGCAAAGCATTGGCAAAATTGAGTCCCGCCTTATCATTGATCTGAACTTGGTTTGCGCCTTCAAGTCGATATTCAATCGGATCTTCAATGGTAGAGACATTGATGTCTTTTTCCAGGATTTCACGGATGGAGGCATAAAGCGTGGATGATTTTCCTGAACCAGTTGGTCCAGTGACAAAAAGCATTCCCTGAGGTCGATGGATCAATTGATTCATGTAACCAAGTACTTCCGGTGACATGCCTAAAGTTTCCATGCTCACGACATGGTCCATATGTTTGAGAATCCGAATGACCACCTTCTCCCCTACTCGGGTGGGTAGGGTACTTACGCGCATATCAATGAACTCCCCATCATGTAACCACTTAATACGGCCATCCTGTGGCAGTCGTTTTTCGGCAATATCTAATTCAGCCAAAATTTTTATTCGGGAAGTCAGAGACGCTTGCACCCATTTGGGAAGCTCCATGCTGTCTTTGAGCATTCCATCTTTACGATACCGGATTTTAACCAAATTTTCGCCTGGCTCAATATGAATATCGGTTGCTACTTCGGCAATGGCCTGATTGACGAGGTTGTTAACCAATTTGATGACGGGTTCACTTTGACTTTTCTTTTTGATTTCCTCAAGCGAGGAGTCCTCTTGTATCGCAATTTCGGATTTGATTAGATCCGATAAAATCCCTCCCTCTTCCAAGGCCCCGGCTTTTCCACTAATTCGTTTAATTTGGTATTCCAATGTGGGACCATCGGCTTTTAAGAATTCAACGGTTCTTCCCGTTCTTAATTCCAATGCCTCGCGAAGGAGTTCATCGGTCACGTTTTGAGCGGCAAAAACCATTATATTCAAATTCATAGAAACAGGATAAGTTCTACAACGAATACATATATCGCGGCCGACTTCATTAAGCAGGACAGGATTTAGATCTAATCCGTTCAAGTCCCAATCCTTCTCATTTTAAAGTTTATCGAAAACAACGATTAGTCCATTATGAGAGTGTGCCAGTTTTTAGAGATTTTAAACTTACCAAATTTACCGCTTTTCAACCAAGTTCTTTGGTTTGAAACATCTCTTAAAATCCCGCATTTCCTGCAGCTTCTGGGTCAATACCCCATTTTTTTTTTGACAAGGCAATTAAATGATTTCTGGGATGAACCGCTACGGATTGTGTGTAAAGGATATTTTGATCGACAATGGTCATCGTTATTGTAGTTCGACCCACATAAAGACATTCTTCCGCATCTAACTCGCCATTTCCATCTCGATCCAATTCTTTAAAATCAATCTTGCCGTCCCGATCTTGATCCAAAGAATCCAAGGTCCAGGGCGTATCCAAGGAATTGTTCCAATCCGATTTCAAAGGACGATTCGGTCCCTCGGGTTCAATTTTTAACAAGCCTAACCGTAAAGGAAGAGGTTTACCATTTAGAGATAAGATGGAATCCTGCCATTGATATTCGATTTTTCGCTGGT
>JAYVCH010000003.1:0-21003 GCA_043750055.1 Fibrobacteria bacterium | reverse complement strand
AATCATATCCAGAGCAATGGGTCCTATCGAGTTCATTTTGGAATGGAACTCAAGTAAGAGAATCTTATCGCCCATATCCCATAGGGTTGCATCGGTGGTCGCAATGATAGCTTTGGAACTGGCGCGATGCATAGCTAGGCTGAATCCACGGGCCTTTAAAGTATGCCGACGTGGGGAAGATCCTGCCTTGGGAACATCCTTGATATCCACTCGACCGTTTTCCAACTTGTAAATTTTAGTGCCTCCGGCTGCATCCTGAAACATCCAAGAGGGCACGTCGATTTTATGCATGGTGCACGTACTCTTAAACATTTCCGGACCCACGGCATCGAAAATCTTAAAGGGACCTTGATCCCAACCGAAGCCCAATTCCATGGCTTCGTCGATATAGGAGACCTCTTCGGTGATGGTTCCCGCGCAGGTGGCGGCATAGGCAATGGTTGCGGAAAGAATACGTTTGGCGGCATCGGCACCGCGACCCTCCGTTTCATACAATTTTCGAAATTTCTTTTCGAGAATTTCTTCCTTGGCAATTTCCTTGAGTTCCTCAAAGCGCGCTTTGGCTTCCGGTCGATAAGCACCGGTCTCTAAATCGAGAACCTCCATACCTTCCGTGCCTTTTTTGTAAAACCCAGCACCGGATTTTTTTCCAAAGGTTTTTTTCTCAATCATTCCCGCGAGAATGGGGTCGATGGAATAATTTTCGGTAGGAAAAGCGTCTTGCAGTCCTTTCACGATATGGCCCAAAGTATCCAGACCCACTAAATCCGCCAAGCGGAAGGTGCCGGTTTTAGGTCGTCCTATCAAGGGTCCCGTGAGATAGTCCACTTCTTCGATGGTAAGTTTCAATTCCTTGGCGATTTTCAACGTGGAAACCATGGCATGCACACCAATTCGGTTGGCTATGAAGCAGGGGGAATCCAAGGCCGGCACGACGACTTTATTTAGTATGGCGGAAAGCACATGATTAATTCGATCTACGGTAACTTGTGAGGTCTTGGGACCACGAATTACTTCTACCAAGCGTAGATACCGGGGAGGATTGAAAAAATGGGTTCCGATGAAACGCTCTTTTACCGATTCCGTTAAATCTTGGCAAAGGATTTTTAAAGGAATACCGGAAGTGTTCGTTGCCAGGATCGTTGTCGGACTCATCACCGCTTGTAACTTCTTGAATAGCTCTTGTTTAGGACCCGGCTGCTCAATGATTGCCTCAATGATCCAATCGGTTTTTCCCGCTTCGGCCAAATGATCGACGGTGTTTCCAGTCTTGATCAAATCCATCGCTTCAGCGGAGTAAATCGGCGAGGGCTTCACCTTCTTTAGTCCATCACGTCCCTTGTCGGCAATGGCATTGCGATTTTTTCCTTCCGTCGTCGGAATATCTAGCAGTAAAACGGGAATGCCGCATCCAGCCAAATGCGCAGCGATTTGGGATCCCATGATACCGCTGCCGATAACGGTTGCGCTGCGGATTGGTTGCATTAGACATTCCTCCGTAAATTCAAGCTATAGTCATAATACCTATCCGCGATACATGGAATCAATTTCCGCGCGATATTTTTCCATTACAATGTGACGCCTGATTTTCATCGTGGGAGTCAATTGACCCGAATCCACGGTTATGGTTGCTTTGATAATCACGAATTTTTGCACTTGTTCCCAATGATTTAACTTGGAATTAACTTCGGTTATATGGTTTTGAACATAGGTTCGAGCTTTGGCACTATCCAAAAACTCATCTGTACCCAATTCTTGGCAGCCCAGTTCCAGTTTTACCAAATCCAAGTTTTCAAAATCTGGGAAAATAAGGGCCGTGGTATAGGGTTTGCCTTCAGCGATGACCATCACCATATCCACCAATTTACAGCCTGCAATAATGTGTTCAATCGGTACGGGCGCCACATATTTGCCGTTCGCGGTTTTGAACAACTCCTTCTTACGACCGGTTATTTTAATGAAGTTCTCATTATCAATATGGCCAAGATCACCCGTATGTAACCAGCCTAATTTGTCGATCACTTCCCCCGTTTCCACCGGCTTATTGTAATAGCCTTTCATGACATGAGGGCCACGCGTGAGGATTTCCGAATCATCGGCGATTTTAACTTCGACACCGGGAAAGGCCAAACCCACGGTACCCACTTTGCGATGGCCGGGATAATTGGCTGCAATGACCGGTGACGCCTCCGTCAGTCCATACCCTTCGTAAACCGGTATCCCGATATTGAGAAAAAAGGAATACAGATCGGCATCCAACGGAGCGCTACCAGAAATGATCAACCGCAGTGAGCCACCCAGAGCTTGGCGAAGTTTGACATAAACTAAGGAATCGTAAATTTTATCCCAGATAGTATCCTTCGAACCTGAAACTTTAGCATGCGCACGCTCCCACGCACGCGAACCAATCATCTTTTTGAAGCCTTGGGATTTTTCCACATTGGATTGCATTTTGGCATGCACTTTTTCCAGCAATCGCGGCACCATGGTAATGATGGTGGGATGGAGTTCCCGAAGATTATCGGCAACTTTTTTAATGTCTTCGGCAAAATAAATAGGACTACCGGTAAAAAAATAAAAATAGGAGACCATACGTTCGAAAACGTGGGCTAAAGGCAAACAGGACAGGATTTTATCTTTTGTAGGATCGAGCGGAAACCTTTTGTTCGCAGCCAAGACCTGGAAGACGAGATTTTTGTGCGTCAGCTCAACCCCTTTGGGCACCCCGGTACTTCCAGAAGTGTAGATCAAGGTGGCGGTATCCTGTTCGTTAATCCCTTCGCTGAGTCTTAAATAATCCCCGCCGCCATTGGCCTGGCGTTTGGCCCCGAGTTTCAACAAGTCTTCGTAGGAGATGCATTGTTCATCACCTAAATTCGAAGGCATGACAATGATTTTGGCCATCGATGCGAAAAAGGGTTTCATAGCCAGATATTGATGTTCGGATCCTACAAAGAGATATTTCATTCCCGAATCTTTGATTTCGAACTGTAAATTATCGAAAGAGATGTTGGAAAACATTGGCACCGAAACCGCGCCTGCACCAAGGATTGCTAAGTCCATCATCAACCAAAACGGAGAAGGATCGGCCACCAAACCGACCTTGTCTCCAGGTTTTAGTCCCAGCTCCACCAATCCCATGCACAAACGCCGAACGGTTTCTCCCACTTCTTGCGTGGAAATCTTTTCCCAATTCCCTGCTTTTTTATAACCCAGCGCGCATTCGTTTTTAAAATTGGCTTCGACATGTTTCAATAAACCTGGCAAAGTCCGGAAGGTTTCAGTCATGGGGAATCTCCCTGAAGTGGATGCAGATACGGAATCATTTTTGACTTGAGTAGTGACCGACATTTTTGCTCTCCAATCATAACATAACCGCAACTCGGTTTCTTTTGTGTAAAGTTGTTTTACTCGAATAAACTGAAACTACGGTAGAGTTTGACCTAGTGGTGATGTGACGTTTGTCGAGGCTCAAAGGGTGATGTTCACGGTGTTTAAATTCACAATCAGGGCTCCCTCAAATAGCGCCTTAATTTTTTGGCACAGTCTTTGACCCTTGGTCAGGAAAAGAATCTGCCAACCATGTTGGGATTGAAAAACTCGAAGTAGCTCTAGAGCACTGCTTTCCCGGGTCTCGTCCATAGCCAAAAAGGGTTCATCTAGGACCAAAATTCCAGCTCCATTGCGGGATTTAAGAGCCAAGGCTAGTCTAGCTGACAATACCACAGCATCTCGGGTACCGGTGGACAGATTTTCCAAGGAACGGGCCTGGCCACCGGCATCGTGAACTTGGAAAGACGCTTTTTCCAGGGATGACAAAGAAATGTTGCGATCATCGGACAGAATAATTTCCAACATTAGGTCCATCTCACTGGCTAAAGCCGAAAGCATGTGGTCGGAGCCATCGCCAATCCCCCGAAAAATCTCCAAAGCCATGGCTGCGGCTCGTTTATCCAATTCCAGGGATTGGATTTCTTGTGACATTTTAAAAAGGGTCGCTTCCCCTCTAACAATTTCCTCTGCTAGATTTCCTAATGCGCCACGAATTTCACCGGCCAATCCCTCTCGTTCACTCAAGATATTGCGTTCTCGAGAATTCAAAAGTTCAATGCGAGTTAATATTTCTTGGCGGTCACGACCAAGCCGAACAACGGAGGCTTCATCTCTGCCTTTTTCAGGAATTCCTTCTTCGTCAAAGCCTTTGAGTTTACGAAGCAATTCGCGGGAAACGGATTCGGCTTTAGCTTCGGCGTCGGATTCGGATCGGCCCTTCTCAAATAAACTTTCCATCTGGGCACGACGTTTTTGTTCTTGGGATTTTAAATCCGCGAGACGCGACAGGTTACGTAATAATTCTTCGCCCGATTCGAGTCCCACTTCACGCAGCCAGTCCTTGCCTTTTTGTATGGCGACTTCCACTTCCTTGCGTAGTACCGATTCAGATTGGGCGATTTTTTCTTGGGCCTCTTCTAGTATGTGCAATCGACGAAGAGCCTCTTGTTCCTGTCTTAGAAAATCACCTTGCTCGCGCGCTTGATTTTCCATTGCTTGCAGAAAGCCCGTAAGGTCCGTAACCGCAAGTAGAACCGAGGTGGCCAAGGTCCATTCCGCTTTCCATTTCGAAAGAATTTTTTCGCGAGCCAGAAGTCGCAATTTGGTCTGAGCCCGTGCCCCTAAGATTAGGCCCACGGTTGCCAAGGCTAGGGCGGCTGCAAATGACCCGTAGCCCAAAACATTGTGAAGAAAAAACGCGGATAATCCTCCCGCCAATAGAAGTAATCCAGCACCTACCACCGAGAATCCATGTTGGGTTCCAAAGCCGGGTTTTTCCTGTAGGAGATTACGCGCTGATTCAGCGAGTTGGTTTGCTTTTTGGGACCTCAGCCCGGCAGCAAGACTCGCCTGCTGCAACGCGCGGATTTCGGCCTTGGCATTATTAATAAGGCCCGCATGCACTTCCAGCTTTCCCTTTTCCGTTTGCAATAGACTCGATGCCTGTTTGTGGGCCTCGTAGAATTTATCCAAATCCTCGCGTTTGACGTGTTGAAAGCGAGCCAAGTCCTGCAAAGATTTTTGAAAATGTTCCCAATCCTCCAGGATTTGCAATTGACCGTTAATTTTTTGTCGCGACGCGATTCGATCCTCAAAGGCTAAGTCATGGTCCATCACTACGACCTTATCCTTCGCGTCTTTCAAGTGCCGCCGGGTTTCAACCAAGGACGCTTCCAATTTTTCCAAAGATTTTTCGCGGCTTAAGAGGGAGTGACGAGTTTGTTTGCGTTGGTCCAAATCTTGTTTGACTTTAAGTTGAGCTGCCTTCAACTCATCCCATTTTTTATTATGCACAAAATTACGCTTGTCCGAACAAAGGCGTTCAAACTCGGCCACCAGAACTTTTGGATCCAATCCCCCATGGAACAATCGGGCTTTTAACCGTTCCATCCAATCCGAACCCGGACTCAATTCCAGATTAAGGTCTCCAGCGCGAATCGCAAAGAGTTGGAGGAATTCATCATCGAGAATCGGTTCCCAAATAGGTTTGCCTCCATCTTCCCCAAACTCCGCCGATACTGATCGTCGAGTTCCATAACGTGCCTTCAACATTTTTCCGGATTTTTTGGTTTCGCTGGGATCACAAAGGGCCTGGAAAATGGCATCAAAAAAAGTGGTTTTGCCCGATTCGTTTTGGCCATACACTACGGTAACTGGGGCCAACTCGAAGGACACGTTTTTAAACTTTCCAAAATCGGTGAGAACCAATCGCGAAATCATCCGGCACGCTCCAGATGTGTCTTTAGCGCGTTCAAAGCGAGCTCCCGGGCCCGCAGCCATACCACGCGCTCAAGATCGACTTCGGATTGCAAAGCAGAAACGGCCTCCTTAAGGGGCGGCATACGTAGCTTCCATGCTTCCAAAAATTGCCTGACCACGGGCTGCGAGGCGATACCCGGCAAGGCGGAAACGCCTTCGCGCTTGATATCTAAGCGTCGAACAACCTGGCTGAATTTTTCCTGCAAGGTCCTTTCCAATTGGGCTACAGCGCGTTCATCTTCGACCAAACCAGTCCATTCCAATTCAATAAAATCCTGTCGCCCCCACTCTTTGGCCAAATGATCTAGGCTCGGAATCTCCCCTTCTAAATCCAGAGCCAAATCATAATGACGAAATTGTCCAGCTGATATCAGAGGCAAAAACCTAGGCTCAACAATCTGCCCACCCTTCACATCAAGTAATAAGCATCCCCGCTCACCATCTTCATTGCTGCGCCAAACGCGCGTCGAGCCCGGATAGGCAAAAAGCACAGGACCTATCGATTGACTGCGCCGACCATGAATGTGACCCAGCGCCGCATAGTCCACTTGAAAACGCGCGAACAAGTCGGGATCCATAGCCGTTCCACCCCCCTCCATGTCGGGACCGCGATAGGATAAGCCAGCCACCACCCCGTGAGCAAGCGCGATACGAAAAGCAGCCCGCTTGGGTGGAATCGGCCAATTCCCATAACCGGCATATTGATCTTGATGAGGTATGGATAAAAACTCAATGGGCATTTCGCCCCTATCCAAGGTAAGGAGATCAAAAGGTTTAGTATGCAGAACTCGAGCTGCGCCCCAATCTAACCGCATCAAATGCCGTGATCCACGACGCAACTCTTCATGGTTGCCGGGCAGATATAAGAATTCAAAAGTAGGTGTGCCTAAAATTTTTCGGAACTCACCTCGCAGTTTTTCGGCATCGACGAAGGTATCAAAAAGATCTCCACAGAAGATTAAATAATCTACGTGTTCACGATTTGCGACTTCGATTAATTCGGCAAAAACACCGAGGCTATAATCCTTTTCGGATTCGGAGAGATGCAAGTCGGAAGCATGAAGGATGCGTGGCATGGGCTTTCCGGCGGGCCTGGAAAAGGGCCACGCAATTTGAAATAAAAGATAGAAAACCGGGGACTAGGATGTTGTAAGAACCGTCAGAGTTTGTCTAAACCGATTGGCCCAATCAAGCAACCGCGCATATTTTTCTTCCAGAAGGACAGCAAGTTGCGGGTGAATGGCATAATCCAAATCCATCATTTCATAATTCAAAAAGTCACCGAATATGCCGCCTTCTTTACACGAAACGGACAAGTCCGTTCCCAATTCAGCCAACTGTCGGTTCAGCATTAAAATTTTCGCCTTATGTGGTTCCAAAAGGTTAAATTCCTGACGTAATTTTTGGGACAACTGTTGTCCCCGCGAAAAAGTATCAGCCATGGCATCGAGCGTGCCCGCCATCTCCGCGAGTGAGGAATCCTTTTCCCAAAGCGAACGATTACGTAGCCATATCTCATTCAAAATAGGATCGCGCCCCAGCCCCAAAGCTCCCTCCCACAACAGCCGTCCTTTTAATCCTGTCAGATAATGCTTCGAAGCTTTTGCATGGACAGGCAAGAAAATGAAACTTCCATTCTCTAAAAAATGACTGAGGTATAAGGAAAGATTGGGCCAAATCGGAGGAGATTCAGACCGTTTCTCCAAAATCCACCGTACCGTTTCCGTTACCGCCGCGACTGGTAAATAATCCCTGCACACTTGCACGGGACAGCGAGCGGAGGCACTGCAGGGCGCGCAAGGAATTTCAACTTGTAGCACCGCATGGCCCTCACCATAAGGAGCGGTCTCGGAAAAATAGGCCGTAGAGAAAAACAAACCCAGTGTACGCGTTCCCACTGCCGCAGCAATATGAATGGTACCGGTATCATTGCTGATAAGGAGTTCACAAGCTGCAAGAATGGCGGGCAGCTGGCTCAAGGAGGTGCGGCCGACCAAATCCAAAATGGGAAAGGGGACCATGGACTGCAGGCTTTGGGCTCTTTCACGCTCACTGGCATCACCCAAAAGCAGGATCTCAATATTTCCAGCGTGCAACAGGTGTTGGGCAAGGGCTGCGAAATTTTCCAAAGCCCAGGCGCGATGCAATTGACTAGCACCGGTTTGCAGGGCAATCAGGCGGCGACCGCCATGACGGCCATGGGAATCGAGCAGAGACTTGGCTTCCCAATGACCGGCAGTGGAAACGGGCAAGGAGGCATTTTCCGGTTCGGGTTTAAGGCCGGCAATTCCAGTTTGGATATCGACAATATTGAAAAGATTATCCAGGCGGTGACTGACCATCGCAAAAAGATATTTCGCCCACGGACCCAATAGTCGCAATTCCCCATCGAAGGTATTGACTCGGCCAAACTTGTTCGCGCTATGAATTTTTTCATTTAGGATTGCTGATCCCAAATCGCTGGTGACATTGATGCAAGCATCATAGTTATCCCGAAACTCCGAGTTTGCTTCGAACTCGGCTTCAATCGCATCGGGATTGATCGCTACGAGACGGTTGAAATACCCACACTCTTTGACAATCAGGTGAAGGCCCTTGATACAAACTAGCGTGATCTCCGCATCGGTATATTGGCGCCGGAGCCGTCGAAGCAGGGGAACGGTTTGAACCAAGTCGCCAAGCCGATTCAACTGCAGGAGAATGATTTTTTCCATGCTGCGAAATCGACTTATTCCGGCTAAAGCCCTTTAGAAATGATAGCCCGCGACCATGTCGAAATGCGTTCCACCATGGCTTGTGGGGCCATATTGAAGCGTTTCGATTTTCGCATTAGAATACAAGAACTCCAAACCAATATTAAAATGCCTATCCAATTCCCAATAGCATCCCCCGTCGAGCCAAATGCTGATCTTGCCATCTCGCATGGACCCCTCATATAATGGTTCAGAACCTGAGACCTTTTTGAAATCCTCCTGTACCACCACTCGACCTAATCCTCCCCCTAAAAAGGGTCGAACTGTGTAGAGTCTGAAATCCAGGATTTTCCTGACTCCGACATTGAATTCAAAGTGGGTGATATTCACTTCCGATGCTTTGATGCCGTCCCCCCAAACCGCCATATTACTCTGATCATAAATCACGTCAAGAGCAATATTGATCGGCCAAGGTCGCTGCCGAATATCGAAGGCAAACCGAAATTCCGTTTCATCCGTTATCTTGAAGTCTTTCCACTCCGAATTCAAATATTTTAATCCGGCCCCGAGATTAACATTCCCCGTCCACTTCGAACTTTTTTCTGTAATCGGTTCCTCTTTAATCTCAACATAACCGCCTTTAATACCGGCTTTGATTCCGCCTTTCACTTCACCCAGCCCTTCTTTCATCACATCGGTGAGAGGTGAAACCCAATTGTCTCCCTTGACAACAACTGTGTCACGTTTCACAACGGTATCGCGCTTACCCGGCTCTGACCCATTTTGGATCGCCTTGGACAATTTCAAATCATTGATTCCCCGGTAATTGCGCCTGACGATAAATTCTTGCTTCACCTTATCAAAAACATGCTCTACTTCTTCACCTACATAAAGATCCACCAACTCTTCGGTGGGATCCATCTGCAACATCTTATAGAACCAGTATTTGCCTTTTTCTCTGACAGCGGGATTGGAGGCATACACGACTCCGAGATATTTAGCGACGAGGATGCTGTCTTTTAGTCGATAGTGAACATGCTTCGCGCGAAAGTCTTCCAAGATTTCTACGACGGTTTCGAAATTGCCGTCCCCGTATTCGCCGTGAAGCCGCTTGAGGTCCAAAGTGTCCGAACCCTTTCCATCAGGCGGCTGTGTTACGGATGTTAACGCTTTGCCGATTGTTTGTGATTCGCCTGCAGTTGCCATTAAAATTTGCAGGCTAAACAGGGTGGTTAAAATCACGAAAAGGGGGTTCATTGCAAAGCGATTATCACAATTCTTGGTTTCCGAATGCAAGCGGGGAGCTATAAAGTATGCATCTGTCAAGGCATCGCAGCCGACTGAACCACACCCTTGACAACTCGTTTTCCCTTTTCAACTGTAAAGTATTTCGACACTATGAAGCCCATTGGAATTAGCGTTCTTGGTTTTGATAACCTTTTTTGAAAAATAATATTGAAAGAAATGAAGTGGGAAACATCAGGATTGAGTACTTTTGTCTAAGCCAATATCCAATCGAAGGAAAATTTTGCAACAGAATCGCGTCCTCGCCATATTGGGAGATGTGTTTACAGGGCTCGCAAAGGTCAACCCTTCCTTTTCACCGATCCCGGCCGTTTTATCAGAGGCTACCATGCTATGCGATCTCCATGTTAACGAAAGCAACATAACCCAAGTCGCCGGTGAACTGCGACACCGCCTTGGTAGCATCGCACTCAATGTCGAGCTCATGTACCGGATGCAGAAAGCCTTTCAAGGCGCATCAATGGGAACTGATCCCTATCAAAATTTAGGCGATGTAGCGAAGGATATCGTCGCAAGCCTTCATCACGGTATACCCAAACCCGTGGTGGTATGCGTGGATGATGAAGAAGAAAATCTTTTCTTATTCCGCAGACGGTATGGAAAAAGGCTCAACTTGAAAACCTTTACCGACCCACTGGAGGCCCTCGTCTATATTAAATCCAGCCCTGATGTGGTGCTAGTCCTCACGGACGAATCAATGCCGGGATTGACAGGAAATCAACTTTGTGATGAAGTTCACAAGTATAAACCAATATTAAAATTCATTTTGATCACCGGTAATCCTGGCGGAGATCAAAATTTATTGCATCAAACGCTCCGGCACGGTCGATTCTATGATTTCCTCAATAAGCCCCTTGATTTGGAACGCAAGGGTGAAGAATATTTTGAGAGCATGAACCGGGTCGTGTCAGGGGATTTTTTCTAGTGGAGATCTAAACTTTTTCGTAGAAGATGGCCTATTCTGGAAATTTGGGTATATTCAAACGTAAAATTTTGAAATTGTAAACCGAGGTTAGAGTATAATGACAGCTGATCAGATTTATAGAATCCTATGCGATATTGTTAAAGGTGTGTCGCTCCGAGACTCCTCGATCAAAACATTACCAGATCAGATAGAGGCAAAGGCAAAACTGACAGAGTTTGGCCTAAACGTTACAATTTTGCCGGAAATCCTTGGCGAAATGAAAGAACGAATGGGTGGAGCAGATTTGAATGTCGGTGCTCTATTTACACAGGAGGCCTTGAATCAATGCACGCTTGCTGATCTTGTTTCAACGCTACATTCCAACTCCAAAAATTCGCCTGTAGGGAAAATCGTGGTTTATGTTGATGACGAAGAGGAAAACCTTTTTATTTTCAAAAGAAAATATGGCAAACGGTTTAACCTTAAGACCTTTACCAATTCCATGGAAGCCCTATCGTTTATCCAAAAAAATAATGACGTTGGATTAGTTATTACTGATGAAGTGATGCCCAATTTAAACGGCACTGCACTTTGTGATGAAGTTCATAGAACAAAGCCTAAATTGAAATTTATTTTGATTACTGGAAATCCAAATGGTGACCAGGATCTGATGTATTTGAGCCTTAGACGGAATAGGTTTTATGATTTTATTAATAAGCCTGTCGATTTTGAGGGTAAAGGCGAAGAGTATTTCACGGTGATTGAAGGCCTCCTATCATTTGACTGGTAGATTGTTCCGACATAACTCCTGATTAACCTTCAATCTTTTTAAAACGAAGCTCAAAGGTAGCACCTTGCCCTAACACCGAATTAGCAGTCATCACTCCGCCATATTTCTTGATAATTTCGCTGGCGATAGTCAGTCCAAGCCCAGTCCCTTTACCTGGCGGCTTTGTGGTATAGAATGGGTCAAAAATTTTCTTCAGCGCCGCTTCCGATATACCTGGACCTTGATCCTTAAATGAAATCCGAATTTCTTCCTTAGTAGCCAGGCCACTTATTTCAAGTTTTCCTTTTTGCTCCATTGCATCGATGGCATTATTAATCAGGGCCAAAAATGCCTGTTCCACTTCGTTCTTGTTCACGCTCCAAGTCAAATCCGGGGAAAGGTCAACGACAATTTGGGTATCACCGCGCACCTTTTGCGGAATCAACTCGATGACGTCACGGATCATATCTGAAAATTTTTCGGGATCTGATTTTTCCTTGCTGGAACTTCTGGAAAAGACTTTTAAACTGTTTGCGATTCGGGTACTTTTGTCCAAGGCTTTTTGAATTTTTTCGAAGACAAAATTCTTTTCGGACAAATGCGATTCAAGATCATACTGTTCATCAATTTCCTGGATGCTTTTCTTTAACTCACCACTAAGCTCGGATTGAGCAACTAACTCGCGGATTTTTTCTAAACCATCCACATCCCTACGCAAGTCCGGTATAATATTGACCAGAAAATTGAGTGGATTATTAATTTCATGGGCGACACCAGCCGCCATCTGGCCAAGTGAAGAAAGCTTTTCGCTTTGAATAGACATTTCCTGGGCGGAGAGAAGTTTACGATTGGCGACTTCCAATTCTTGGGTACGTTGTTCGATTTTATGGGCCATGCTTTCGATCAAGCCCGCCTTTACAAGAGCATTGGCGACGATATTGGAAACGGATTGGAACAGAACTTTATCCTGATTGACAAGTTTTTCACCCTGGTGGAATTCCGCCGCAAGAATACCCAAGGGCTTTCCTTCGTGGATTAGGGGTGTGATTATAAAGGACGAAATGTTCAAGGCCTCCAAAAATTCCCGTGTGCGCTTGGTGACACGAGCATATACTTCCTTAGGATCATTGAACAAAAGGGTCTTCTTTTGTTCCAGGGTTTGAATGAGGAGGCCATATGGGTTGTCCCAGTTCTCCCCAATCTTAAACTTGGTGTTGATGATGAAGGCCAGCAATTCGCGGGTATAACCAAGGGCACTTTTGCAGGACAGGTATTCACTTTTCTCATCTAAGAGCCAAATCTGGCTGCTGCCAAAATGGAACCGATTCACCATGGTCGCGACGACCTGTTCGCAAATTTCCTTGACCTGGACGCAATTATTCAAAAGGGTCGTGAGATCCTGCAAGGAACTCATCTGAACATTGGTATTCGCCAAAGTCTGGTTTTGTTTGGTCAAGCCTTCATTTGTCAGCAGGGACCAGTCCATGGACTTCTTGGCGCTCTGCCCGCGATAATAGGCGAAGCTGAAAAATCCGGCGCAGGCAAGACCCAGCGATGCGGGAAGTGGCCAGTTTCGCGAAGGCGCAGTCAACCAGAAAATAAGCATCGCCAAGGCCACAAATAAGCATGCTTGGAATATCCGGTTGAAAATGCTGAACCCGTATTCAGGAAATTGGATGATGTAAACGCAGTGATCGCTTCCTTGAAATGCGCACTCAGGGTGGTCGACCTGAGCATAGGGCAATCCGAAAAAGATGGGCGCAGTTTCATAACATCCAATGCGGTTGCGGCAGATATAAGGCATCTCCCGGAAGCCATCCTTGAAAGTGATATCCACGCGAAACCGATTGTTCCCTATTTTACGCGTTGTGTTCACGGTCTTCAATGCGAGCTTGGATTCGAATTCGCCGAAGGTGCGCATTAGGAAAGAAGGGGATGTAGCGCCAAGGATAAAGCCGCTTAAAATACCCATACTGTTGGGGAAATCGCGGCCGGTGAGGTAGGAAAGATCCGGTTCGCCCGTCAACTTGATGGCGGCCTGAGTTAATGCATCGCTATCTTCCTTTGAATGGAAGCCTGATGAATCCGACATTTTAAGCCTGTCCAATCCGATTTCCTCAAGGATATGGTTGGTCGCGGCCGATCCAGCCTTTTTGTCCATTAGCTTGAGATAGCCGAGAATGAGCCTGTTGCTGTAAACCTTGTCCATGGGCTCCAGTTCGTTCGAAGATTTGTTGCAGTAAAACTTAAAAATTAGTTAGTACTGAAATTCCCCCAAACTCCACAAGGCTAGCCACAATCATTTCTTGCGTTAATGGGGCTCCACCTCCATAATAGCATGCGGGGCTTGTAATTAAATAAAACCAGCCCAAACGTCGTTGAAGTTTTCGCGACACTAGATTTGAGAAGCCATTTAATGAAAACCTTGGACCTAAACACACTTCCCACCTACGCTTGGCGCCCCCCAAAACCAACCTTGGGTCGGACGTCAAACCGTGTCAGCGAAAGGGAATTGGAGCGAGTTCCGGTTACAATTTCATCTCCAATTGGATGCGACCCAAAAACCAAATGGGAAATCCCCGTTAGACTTTGGGACTACTCCTCATTTGGTTTCGCTGTGGTATGTCGTCCCTCTAAATTTGGACCCATGCAACTTGAGGTCGGCGATTCCATCCGCCTCAATGTGAATTTCGGAGAAGGCCCGCTTACCTCGGAATGCGTTGTCAAAAATTTAATCCCATTCCGAGATGGCCTGAGGGTCGGACTGGGTAGACGCGACTTAACCCGGATAATCGATCCGAAAAAAGAATTCGGCCCGCCTAAGGGCGAATACCATCGCATTCCAGAATCCGTGGGAATCCGCGCCGAGGCCAGGAATCCCGCCATTTATGGAGAATGGTGTGCGATGGAAATTAGTGGGTTACGCACAGGGCTTTGCGTAGAATTCACATGCAGCGATTCGGCCATGCCATTTTTCATGGGACAAGTACTCGATGTTCGGATGGCATTGCCAACTACCGGTGCTAACACATATCTCGGTAAGATTATCTCGTTGGAAAGAGTTCGTGGCTCAACACTTCGGATTTTATCGCGCCCCGTTTCAATATCGGCGGGCGCAGCCAATGATTTGGCGGAAATGCTAGCTTTCGAGGCCGGTATCTCGCCCGATACCTTGAAAAGACTAGGATTCCCTACTCGTTTCTTCCGAAACCGGATTGAATTCCGCTTCGTAGAAAATATGGAAGACTATGCAAAGGTCCTGAACCTCCGGCGGAACGCCTATATCGATGCGGGCAAGAAATCTCACGATACGAATCCGGAGGGGATGTCCATACCTTGGGACAAGCGTAGCCGCATCTTATGCGCCTTTCATGAAGACATACTCGTTGCCTCCGCCGCCATCACTTTTCCCGAATCCGATGCGGATATATTGCGCTCGGAAATGGGTTTCCTAGATAATGCCTATCCTGTTTCCCATCCCAAAAAAACCAAGCTCATGGAAGTCAATAGCCTATGCACGCACCGCGAATATCGACGTGGTGATCTCCTGCAATCTGTTTTCCAGCAGATTGCTCGCATTTTCATTCTTTCCGATCGTATTTGTATCATGAACCTGGTGGAAACGGCCCTTCTTCCCCTTTATCTTGGGATAGGATTCCATGATACTGGACACACTTGTTTTTTCTTGGGACGTGAACATCACCTTATTCAGGTTTCACGTCGGGCCATTACCCATGGAAAGGGTATGAGTCTCATACGATGGAATATCCTCTATGGGGCCTTGATGAAGGATGCCCTCCAAAAACGAGCATTACCCTTTACCCGATGGGAAAAGTTAATCCTGCAAGCCCGCCTCGCGTTCAAGCCATTTTCGGAAAAGTGGTTGCATGCCAAACTAGAAGAAGCGTTCAGAAAAAGCATTTTGAATCGAGGAGAAGTAGAGTCATGACTCATTGGGAAATCTTGGAATCGGAATGGGAAAAAAGTTTTTCACGACTCAGGAAGACAGAATATTTCAGGCGTATGGCGGAAGGACAATTAGAATTAGCCCACTATAAAGGGTTCCTACGAGAATCCTACCATAATGTGGCGCAAAATCCAAAATCCATGGCGCTGTTCATTTCCCGTCTAAGCACAAATCGCGTTGCGTTGGCTGGTAAATTCCTCAAGCATGCAGCCATGGAAATGGGTCATGATGAATTGGCGCTCTCCGACTTGGCCATTCTCGGAGAGGACGCGGCTGGCATTCGCCAAACCCGCCCATTGCCCACCACCGAGGCCTTAAGTGCCTTTATCTATTTCCAGATGATGCAACGCAATCCCTTGGCCTACCTTGGCTACAGCTTTCACCTGGAGGCCCTACCAATCCGGATGGGAGAAACCGGAATCTCCTTGCTGTTAAAAATGGGTGTCCCTCTGAGTGCCACCACCTTTCTTAAAGAGCATGCTGATTTGGACCCGGTCCACATGCGTTGGAACCGCGAATATGTGGAAGGGTTCGTTAAAACCCCCGAGGACTTGGAAGCCGTGCTTTACGGGCTTCGAGGCGCATGCGACCTGCATGGAGTGATGTTCCAGGGGATTCTTGATCATGCTTCCATCCCACAAAACGAAGAAAGCCTTACCGCATGAAATCGATTGTCGGAAAAGTGGGTGAGGCTCCGCAGGTGAATTGGGATTCGGTCGCGTCCATCGAAACTGCGAAATTGGAATCAGGCTATGCGAAGTTCGATGGACTAGGTGAAAACCGTGGGCAAGAGCGTATCTCCCAAAAAGAACTCGGCTTGGTTGGCATGTCCATTCGCTTGCCAGGAAGGGTAGAATGGACCGCTGTTAAGCTTTGGGATTTCACATCCATTTCCTTCGGGATTCTTTATACTCCAAAAATCACTAACGGGGATTGGTCACCCTCGGTTGCGAATGGGCAGGACTTGAAAATGGACTTGCCAGTGCAAAGGGGCGATGAAATCGAAGTGTGCATCCAAGTCACGGAGGAACAGCAGTTCACGATCTGGTGCGAGGTTAAAAATGCATTTCCTTGGAAAGACGCTTTAAAAATTGGCCTGCGACGATTGGATTTAAATTTTCCTCAAACAGTAAACTTGGATCGACGTGAGTCATCACGGCTTGACGTAACATCCGCTCTGGCATTTAACGCCCGTATCCAGCATCCCTTCAACTATGGCCATTGGTGTCCATTGAAAGTTTCAGACATCAACAAGCAGATGGGTTTTTCTTTCGTCAGTACCGACCCCTCCGTTCTGCTCTTTGAGGGGATGGAGCTTCAAGTCCATTTCGAATTGGCTTCGCTGCGCGATGCCTTCATGACCGCACGCGTGGCCTGGGTGCATGCTACGGAGGCGGACCATGTCAAGTTCGGTGTCGTCTGTCTGGACATGGATTGGAAACTTCACAATGGAGTTTGCGAATTCCTCCTTTTTTCTCGCCAATGGACACCGGCCCGATTACGCGATTCTGGCTTTCATGCCCAACTCGTTAAGAGCCGATTGCGATTCCGCACCGTCAAAACCATGGATGATTATTCGGAAATTTTGCATCTGCGTCGAGATGCCTATGTCGGGGCGTTGAAAAAACCCGTCGGCACTTCGCCCGAAGCCATGGCCAGCAACCTTGATGGATGCAGTCGAATCTTGATGGTCCATCATCATGAAAAACTGGTTGGCACCATGACCTTCACTTTCCCCGAGCGAGAAGACGTGCTGCTAGATAGCGAGGCTGGCTTTCCCGGGCAAAGGTATCCCGTGGAATTACCTCCCAAAACGAATCTCATTGAAGTCTCACGCCTTTGCATTCTTCGCGACTATCGCGGCACCGATCTCCTCCAGGGATTGTTCGAAAACGGTATTAAGCATTTTTTATTGTCCGATCGCCACTGGTTACTTACTTCAGCCACGGACGACCTTTTGCCCACCTATCTCCGAATCGGATTCCAAAAGCTGAAGGCTAGTTATAACCATCCCTCCCTCAACAACCAGGAGCATCATCTCATCCTGGCCCACCGCGATACTTTCTTGCGCGGACAAGGAATGAATATCTTCGTATGGAATACTCTTTTCGGTGATGTGATCCACTACTTGCTTGAACGAAACCTGATAGCATTACCCCGCCTTCATCGGGCCTTTATTCAGACGAAACTTTTACTGAAACCCCTTTCCAAGCATTTCTTGGAGAGCGGTGCACGTAGGGCATTTCGCAACCATCTTCAATTGCTGCGAAAAGCGGGCATGTTACAAATGAATACGGAATTGAAAAGCTAGAGTTAGCCACCGATTTGCATCAACGAGATCGTAAGTGGATCGAAGGCCCGCTTCCCATTCACAAGCGTGTTTATTCTCTGGATTGGTATCTTTATCTACCTTTCCAAACCCTGCTTAAACCCGGAGATTCCCCACGTGGCCGATAATGTTCTCACTGCCCAACATCTGCATAAAGCCTGGGGCGAAAAAGTCCTTTTCAACGGCCTCTCCTTCGGCATTGACCGTGGTCAAAAAGTCGCGCTCTTGGGTCTCAATGGCAGCGGCAAGTCCACCCTACTCCGCATCCTAGCGGGACGCGAAACCGATTTTCAAGGATCCATTACCCAGCGCAACAATTTCATTCACCGCTACCTGGACCAAGCCGTTAAAGTAGTCGAGGGCGGTGACCCCAAACAGGCTCCGGGTGATTTGGTGGCCGGTAAAACCGTTGCCGAGGAAGTGTTTGCTCCGCATGGTTCCATCGGAACCCTTCTGGCCCGCTATGTCACGGTCCTGCAAGAGATGGGATCCCCACAGCATGCCCTTTTAAGTCAGTCCGCCGCCGACAAAGCTCATGAAGAATTGTCCCATCTAAACGACGCGATTGAACGCGATCATGGTTGGGATTTGTATGGACAAGTACAAGCCTTAGCCGGTCAACTTGACATGGACCTATCGTGGACTATCGTCTCCGCTCTATCCGGCGGGCAGCTCAAAAAAATTCAGATCATTCGCGCGCTCGCGGGCAACCCCGACTTACTCTTGCTTGATGAGCCTACTAATCATCTCGATGAAAGCGCCATCCGCTGGTTGGAGCAGAAGCTTGCGAGTTACCCCGGCACTATGATCGTTGTCACACATGATCGCTACTTCCTGGAAAACGCCGTCGACCATATTCTGGAACTGTGGAACGGCGACATCCGATCCTTTCCGGGCAACTACGGACGTTACTTGGAAAAGAAGGCGGAGCTGGAGGAAAACCTGTCAGTCACCGAAGGCAAGCGCATGGCCTTCCTCAAAGAAGAAATCAACTGGATCCGTCGCGGCCCCAAGGCGCGCGGCACAAAAGCTAAATCTCGCATTCAGCGCTTTGAAGAAATACGTGACAAGAAAGCGTTTGTGGCGGATAAAATCATGGAACTGGATCTTGATTCTTCCGCACGCTTGGGTAAAACCATTCTTGAAATCACGGGACTTTGCAAAGCCTACGGAAACCAGCAACTTTTCAAAGACCTGGAGCTTAGTTTACTGCCCGGTGACCGAATCGGTATTCTAGGACCCAATGGTTCAGGCAAAACCACTTTTCTTAAAATCTTATTGGGTAAGTTGAAAGCGGACTCGGGCGAAATCAAGTTAGGAGTGAACACACTCACAGCTTACTTCGATCAAAAACGCGAAAGTCTAGATCCTGAAAAAACCGTGTGGCAAACTTTGGGTGGCGACACCGAGTGGGTCGAATTCGGTGGCACCAAGGTTCCCAAGCGCACCTTTCTAGAAAACTTCCTCTTCCCTTCCCGTATGCATTTTTCCAAGGCCGGGCGCCTTAGCGGTGGTGAACAGAACCGCCTGCAATTGGCAATGGCGCTGGTCGCCAACCCAGCTAACTTGCTTATTTTGGATGAGCCTACCAATGATTTGGACATCGCGACCTTACAAGTTTTAGAACGCGCATTGTCTGAATTTCCTGGCTGTGCGATTGTGGTCAGCCATGATCGTTTCTTTTTGGATCAAGTAGCCAACTCCATGCTCATATTCAGCAAGAGCGGCAAGGTGCGTCAGATACAAGGTAATTACAGCGATTATTTAGACTCGGAAGCGGAAGATGAAAAGGCCGCCGCCGATGCCGCGGCTGCTGCGAAGGTGATTGTGGAACAGACTAAAAAGAAACCTGGGCTCTCGCATCAGGAAAAAAAAGAATATGAAACCATCGAGGCGAAAATCGCGGAGACGGAAAAACAGGCTCACGACGCAGAAATGGCTTTGGCTGCCGCCTCCAGCGCCGGTAAGTTCGCGGAAGTGCAAGCGGCGAATGAACGTTATGAATCGCTAAAGAAAACGGTGGAGACGCTATTCGCAAGATGGGAATTTTTGGATGCGAAAATAAATGGGGGTCTTACGTCACATTGAAGTTACCCAATCTCATCAAATCGTTAACAGCGATATTTCCGCACACGGCCCAAAATCCCCCATAAAGCGCGCTGAAAATCCCCAAATTCCCCCGTGACCCGTCGAGAAACCCAGTGCGGCGTTGCTGATTGAGGTTAGGTTAGCGGATAGAGATATGCCCATGTCGTGGCAAAAACCCGTCAAGAAGAAAATCGTTGAGAACGACCGGCCAATTATTTTTATTGGGAGTGTGCAGTCCTACGGTCAAGGGCCCATTCCCTCCACGAGGCGAGGATAGCATGCGAATGAACAACTACAATTCCCTAGTCGCAGCCTGCCTGGCCGGCCTTGCAGCGTTACCCTCAACAACCACTTGGGCCGGTGCGCTGGATATGAACCGCAACCTGATCATAATTAACAAGACCTTCCCAGCTGACAAATATATCCTCGATCAGGCCTGCGTGATGATCGAACTTTACCATTGCATGGACGAGCATCAATTCCTGCTGTACGATCCCGAAGCACCCGAAGTCGTATTCGGCAAGGTCTCGGTCCGAAACCTTTCATCCAAGCCTGCTGAGGACAGCATCATGCGCACAATGGCGGCGCTCAAGCTACGTATCCACATGCTCATTGAGACGCCAGAGGATGAATGGGACGTCGACCAAAAAACGTTGAGGAAACTTTTCCCTACCACCTGGACGGAAGCAGAAATTTCGGCCTCTGCAGACCGCATGATCAATCGAGGTGGCATGCGCAGGAGCTTCCGAGTCAGCCTTGAAAATTCATCACGTTACCAACAACTTATGGATTCAGCCTTCCGCGCAGAGGGCATCCCCACGCGCCTCAAATACCTGGCCCATGTGGAGTCACGTTTCAATCCAGAAGCAGTCTCCGGAGCGGGCGCAGCGGGTATATGGCAGCTCCTTAAGGGTACAAGCAGTCCCTACTTGGTCATCGACGACCGTGTGGACCAGCGTATGGACCCGCGCGACGCCTCCCAGGCGGCCGCGAAGTTCCTCAAGCACTGTCACCGTAATCTTGCTTCATGGCCGCTCGCCATCATGGCCTACAATAACGGTCCCGCGCAAATGCGCGACGCAGTGAAAGAAACCGGTAGCTTGGACGCCTCTCAGATCATCCAGAATTACCAGGGAG
>JAYVCH010000002.1:0-4881 GCA_043750055.1 Fibrobacteria bacterium | reverse complement strand
GTAGAAACTGGGTTCTCCTTTATCCTATAATCAGTCGTCTTCCCATTTGAAGGATTGGCATGGCCCAGATACCGACCAAGTTTTTGCTTTTCGTCGCCGCTGGTGGCTTTTTTTATGTATTCGGCCTTCCCAAACGCGCTGATTTCGTGAATCATTTGCTTCGCAAGGCTAGATCGGAAAATCGTGAAGAAAATTTGAAAGTGTTGGTGGAAGACAAGATACGGGGAGAAATCTGCTCCATATCCGACATGTGTGAATATCGACCTGCAGGATGGCGAGAATTCCAAATGGAGGATTCTACCAGCGCATCGGTTACGCATGAATTTTACGCCGATGGCGTGAAGAAAGTCTTTCTCTTCCGAATGCGTTATGGCGCAATTTCGGAAGTCATCAAACTGAATTAAATCGTCTAGGCCTTAATCGCTGCGTCATGCGCTTGCTGTGCTGCGGCAACCTTTGGGTCAATAAGAATATGCAATTCACGAAGTTGCTTGAGACCCACTTCGCTGGGCGCATTCATCATTAAATCCTGCGCTTTTTGATTCATAGGGAAAGCGATCACTTCGCGGATATTAACCTCATCCGCTAAAAGCATAACCATGCGATCTACACCCGGCGCAATGCCGCCGTGAGGAGGCGCGCCTAATTTGAAGGCATTGATCATTCCGCCGAATTTGTGATCGACCACTTCTGGACCGTAGCCCGCCACTTCGAAAGCCTTGTACATGATTTCGGGGATGTGGTTACGAATGGCGCCGCTGGATAATTCGACCCCGTTACAAACAAGGTCATACTGGAAAGCATTGATCTCCAATGGATTTTTATGCAACAAGGCATCCATTCCGCCTTGAGGCATGGAGAAAGGATTGTGAGAGAATGCGATGGATTTATTCTCTTCATCCCATTCATACATGGGAAAATCCACAATCCAACAGAATCGAAACGTATCGGGTTCAACCAAATCGAGATCCTTGGCAACCTTGACACGCAAGAGGCCAGCGATTTTGGCAGCGGAAGTGGCCTTATCACAAACGAAGAATATCGAGTCTCCTGGGCCCACGTCGCAACGTTGGCGCAAAGCTTCAAGTTGTTCCGGTTTTAAAAATTTGAACAACGGACCTTTCACAGTATCGCCGCTCCAAGTCAAATATGCCAAGCCTTTGGAACCAACCGATTGCGCATACTCCACCATTTTGTCGAAAAAACTCCTCGGCTTATCTGCTACTTTTTTCACAGGAATAGCGCGTACCACAGCTCCAGCCGCTACCGCAGCCTTAAACGCTTGGAATTCGGATTCGACGAACAAATCTCCAACATCCCTGATTTCAATGGGGATACGTAAGTCAGGCTTATCGTTGCCGTATTTCAGCATAGAGTCAGCATAGGTGATATGACGGAAAGGCGCGGCATCGACTTTCTTTTTCGCAAATTCAACAAACACGCCTTGAATCACTTTTTCAACCGCTGCGAAAACGTCATCCTGTGTGACAAAAGACATTTCGATATCTAGTTGGTAAAACTCGCCCGGCGAACGGTCGGCACGCGCATCTTCGTCTCGGAAACACGGCGCAATTTGGAAATAGCGATCAAAACCGGCCACCATCAACAGTTGTTTGAATTGCTGAGGCGCTTGCGGAAGCGCATAGAACTTACCTGGATGAATTCGGCTGGGAACGAGATAGTCGCGCGCGCCTTCCGGCGAACTGCTGGTTAGAATTGGGGTCTGGAATTCCATGAACCCTGAATCAGTCATTCTACGTCGTAGGCTGGAAATAACCTGTTGGCGTAAAATGATGTTTTTGTGCAATTTGTCGCGACGGAGATCTAAAAACCGATATTTAAGGCGAAGGTCTTCAGGACTGTCTTCTTTTCCATCGACCAGCATAGGCAAGGTTTCCGCCATCGATTGTACAATAAGCTCGTCCACGACAATTTCTAATTCACCCGTATTCATGGAGGGATTGATGGTTCCCTCACCCCTTGCGATTACTTTACCCGTGATGGTAATGACGCTTTCGTATTTCAAATGCGTTGCTTTTTCAAAGAATTCGCGTTCAGGATGGAATACAATCTGGGTGATTCCATAATGATCGCGCAAGTCAATGAAAAGAAAATGTCCATGATCTCTGCGTCGGAAAACCCAACCGGAAATGCGGACAGTGTCGCCGACATGGGATTTTCTTAATTCGCCGCAAGTATGTGTACGATATGGATGCATAGGGTGGTTAATTATAGCAGAAACAAGGATTTGCAACAATGCCGATTTTTCCTATTTTAACGCCTTCGCCATGCTGACTTCATACAGAAAATGAGAGACCTCGGTTTCGAAGTGCTCTTCATCCTAGTCCTTGTCCTTGGCAATGGCCTTTTTGCCATGACTGAAATTGCCGTCGTTTCCGCGCGTAAGGCCCGTTTGCAGCAATGGGCCAATGAAGGAAATCTCCGAGCAAAAAATGCTCTCGACCTAGCCAACTCTCCCAATCGTTTTCTCGCGACCATCCAAGTTGTCATTACCTTGGTCACCCTACTGACCGGAGCTTATGGTGGTAGCACCATAGCTGAACAAATTTCTGGACCCATCGCAGGATGGCCTCTCATAGGCCAATATCATGAGCGTATCGGATTGACTGTTGTCGTTTTGGGTGTAACGTTCCTTCAAGTTATCCTTGGCGAGTTGGTTCCCAAAACCATCGCCTTACACAATGCCGAACGCATCGCTTCTTTTGTCGCATGGCCCATGCAGGTGATTTCGCGCTTTGCTTATCCCGTGGTTTCCTTCTTAGGCTTAGTCACCGATGCCATTCTCAGACTGGTTGGTAGTAGACCCTCCAGTGAACCACCAGTCACTGGCGATGAAATCAATGTCATGATCGCGCAAGGCACCGAAGCGGGTATATTTGAAGAATCGCAGCAAAACATGGTCGAAAGTGTGATTGAACTTAATGAACGCCGCATCAATAGTATCATGACTCCCAGACCGGAAATCACTTGGATTGAAGTCGATACCACTCATGACGACCTTCGGGAATTGATCCTGGGAAGCTCCTATTCTCGCTTTCCGGTATGTCGTGGGAACCTGGACGAAGTGCTGGGAATCATTCATACCAAGGATATGCTTGCGGATTGTATTTCCGGTCGTGCTATCGACATCAAGGCACATACTCGCAAAGCATTGACCATTCCGGAAACTATTCCCGTCCTCAAATCCTTGGAATCGTTCAAGGAAAGCGGGATCCATATTGCTCTTGTTATTGACGAATATGGCAGTCTACAAGGCCTGGTTACCCTAAACGACATTCTGGAAGCCATTGTCGGCGATATCGCCTCGCATGATCAAAAAGAGGGGAACCCCGGTGCCGTGCAGCGGGAAGATGGATCGTGGCTTGTGGATGGGATGCAAACAATTGAAGACTTCAAGGATTTGATGGCCATCAACTCCCTGCCCGAAGAGGATAATGACACCTATCAAACGCTAGGGGGCTTTGTTATGATGCAACTCGGTCGAATTCCCAAGCCCGGTGATCATTTTAGGCATGAGGATGTGCGCTACGAAGTATTGGATATGGATGGAAATCGAGTCGATAAAGTGTTGGTGAATAAGGATCTGCCACCCCCCGATGCTAACTCTTCGACTCGTCCTTCTTAACGGGTGCCTCGGTAATCAGGGTACGCCCCACTAACCCTTCCAGAGTACAAACCCATTCCTTTCGTACATCCTCCGGCGACATTTCTAATCGGTGACCATACATTTCGAGCAAGACGCCCCAAACGATTTTTTCCGTAGCTGTAAACTTTCCTACGGGTTTCGTCACCGCCTTCATAATCGTGGTCAGCCGCTCTTTGGTACCCAGTAATTCTTTTTCTTTTCCCTTGATAGCCATGTACTGATCCAATACCGCCTTCATCTCAGCTTTGGATCGCTCAGAAATCACGACGCCATGTCTGGAGGCCATGGCCTTCATTCCTTTTAATCGCATTTCAATGGGGGTGATGAGGTTTGCTAACTCCCCCAAAAGTTTATCGATTTTCTTCATTCCCTCCTTTGCGGCTTCTGCATCCTTATCCACTATATGGATGGCGGTTTGACAGCCCTCACCTCCAAGCACGGCCACGGTCACTTCTCCATAGGCTATCACTTCTCCTCCGACCATGGAACATCCAGCATGATCCATTTTGACCGAATGCGCTCTCACTTTACAAGCCCTCAACCCCTTTTCCACATGAAGGGTTCCCGTCCTGCATTCAATATTCAAATCCTGCGCCGCCATTAAAAAAATGTCGCCTTTGGCTGAAACCTTTCCGGTATTGTGTCCGAAAATACTGGATTTGATGGTTACATTGCCGCCATGAGAAGTGATCACTGCCCCTTCTACATTGCCTTCGATGGTGATATGCCCTTGAGCTTCAACCACAAATCCAGTGGTCACATTGCCAAGCACCTGAATATCGCCCTCATAGTGTAAGTTACCCGTATTGAAATCAACGTCCCCTTTTAACACATAGACAACCCCGACACAGATGGCCCCGGAGAGGTGATAAACATATCCACCCGCTGTCGCTACCAATTGCATCCCGTCAGGGGATAACTCGGTATTGACTCCGATTTTAAAGGTCACATCCTTGCCCGGAGCCGCGGGTTGAGGTTTGCCGAAAATGTCCGACCCATTTTCGCCTTGGGTAGCCGGGGTCTTGATGGCCAGAACATCACCCTTTTTAACTTGATGAATATTGTCAACGTTCTTGTAATCCGCCTTCCCATCCTTACCGAGGACGGGCTTAGTATCTGCATCAATTTTTATTTTTTCCGTAATGATGGCGTCTTTACCAAGCTTTGGAACCGTTCCCGTCGCTATGATTTGCGCGCGGTCATATTGCTTTCCA
>JAYVCH010000001.1:0-4996 GCA_043750055.1 Fibrobacteria bacterium | reverse complement strand
TTCCAATTAATATAAACCCTGGTCCAGGTTTTGTGGTTAGCCAAAAGATTTGAGTCACCCTTTTAGCTTAACCCTGCTGGAGAGCTCAGCGAGTCGAGTTACAAAAAAAGGCAGGCTTTGCAGCCTGCCTTCTCCAATCAAAGTATGAATGAACTTATTTCTTGCGACGACGGCCAATGAAGCCGACAAGTGCAAGGCCCAGGCCCATCAACCCAAAGGTCGAAGGTTCTGGTACTGCGGGAGTGATGATGATGATTGGAGTGCAATCCGGAGGAGTGGTTCCTTCGGGGCAAGCAATTCTTCCGCCTTTGAGTCCGAGGGAGATGATTTCTTCACCACGGGTTTCCATAACGGTAAAAACTGAGGCGCTACTTGCGAAGCGGTTATGAGTGGGAAAGCCATTGATTTGAGTGGGCAAAATACCAATCCCAACGCCAGCGGGAGTCGCAGTGAATCCGGAAGATCCATCGATAGGCGCGCCAGTTGCAACTGCGGAAGGAGGCAGGAAGTTATAGTAAGTTGCAGAGGTAGCAGCAGAGTTACCCCAGATGTCCATGCCTGCATTGAAAGCACTTTGGATTTTGGAGGAGTGCGCATTAATTACATCAACGCCATTTCCATCCAAATCACAACCGCCGCATGTCACGAAGGATGTGATTTCCAAAAGGCTATGGGAAAGAGCTGCATCCCAATCGGCTTCGTTCATGGTATCTGTATCGTAAAAGGTGGTTGCGCCGTAGCCGGGCTTGCTGCCACGGTCACCGAAACCGGGGACATCGGTCCAACCCCAATAACCAATACCACTGCCGATGACGGCAATGGAGTAGGTAGGAGCGGTGCGTCCATCGCGGAGATAGTCGACGATGACATTGTCATAGCCATTCTGTCCATCATGAAGATCAACGTCATGGCCCGTGAGGTAAATGTTGCCGGCGAATACGGAGGCCGGAATAGCACTAATTAAAGCGATGCTTGCGAGCATTTTCTTCATAATGAAGGTCCTTTCTTATAGACAAGCTCCAAGAAAGCGAATCTCGGACCACATTTTAATGTCGTTTTTAAGCTAAAAACCGGGTTTGAATAGTCATTTTTACTTTTATTTGTAAAGTTTTCCGACAATGCAGGATTTTTTTTACGGTTTTTGGGTTTCTGGGGAAAGTGACTGCTTTAGGGTCTGAGCCTCAACCATTTCGTCAAAACGTCCTCCGGAAGCCAAGGCCTCATTAAGAAGCAATTTGCCTTTCTCGGGTTCACCCTTTTTAAGTTGTACATAGGCAAGATGGTATTGAATCTCCGAACTTCCAGGTTGCAAATTGAGTGCGCGTTGTAAATAGAGTTGGGCTTCATCCAGTTGACCTTGTTTGGCTAGAATCCATCCCACGGTATCAAAAAGCCGTGGATCCGCCATTTTATTTTTTTCCTTCAGTTTTTTTAAAAAAGGAGATGCCTTGGAAAAATCCTCCCTCTGGATACCATAATGCCAGGCCAAGTTATTTATGCAAACCAAATTATCTGGATCAAGCGTCAACTCTTCTTCAAATGCTATCGCTGCATCTTGGGGCAAAGATTTATTTAAATACATATCCCCAATGATGAAATTGATTCCCTTCATTTTTGGGAATTCGGCGCGAATATTTTTAGCCATTGTTAGAGCCCTATCCGTATTGCCTGCATTCATGCGCATTTTCATGAGGCTGATTTTATTGGTCAGAGTCGGATTCTGGAGCTTTTCCAAAATCGTAGCTGCGGCTTTGAATTCATGTGTGGCCGCTAGTTTTTCTGAAACAAGGACCATGGCTAATGGATTTTTGGGCGATTGTTTATAGAGGGAATCCACTTCTATTCGTGACCAGACCACCTGACCGGTCAACTGATAAAAATTGATTTTAGCCCAAGTTGAAAGAAACTTTTTGTTGGTAGGGAAATTTGTTCGAAAGTCTTTCAATTCATTCTGTAATTCCGAAGGTAATTCTTTTGACAAGGAATCGCCTCGACCAGCCATATCCATGGCCTGATAACATGCCGCGATATAGTAGAGCAGGTTAGGAGATTTATCACCAATTTTGAGATGACGCATCACCTCCAATGCTTTTGCGGGCTGCTGATCGGCCATCATTAATAAAGACGAGAGCATTTGTGACATCGGTTGCTGATTGGGTGCGGCTTCGGCGATGGTCTGATAGATAAAGTAGGCTGAATCGTACTTTCCTTGTTTGGCTTTGATTAGGGCAAGTGTTCCAAGGGCTTCAGGATTGGGTTCTCGTCTTTTTATATAGGGTGCTAAAGTCGATTCCGCTTGAGACAAGCGATTGAGCATGGAGTACAAACGGGCTTTGCGAATTCTCAGTTCTTCCACCAAGGATTCGTCCCGATTAATCCACTGATCAAAAACGAGTTGCGCCGAATCCAGATCCCGTTCTTGAAGGTAGGAGTCCGCCAGATAAAGTCTCGCCATAGATTCGTTAGGGCGGTCAGAAATAACCTTGCGAAGAAGTTCACGACTCTTTTTAAAATCTCCGCGTTTTAAAATGAGTTGCGCCAGTGGAAGAATGGCCTTGGCTGAATCGCGATTGGCATTATAGAGTCGTAAAAGCTCCGCTTCTGCCAAATCCAATCGATTTTGTCGAATATAATTTTGAGCTAACAGATATCGTGTTTGGAAGTCCAATGGCTTTTCGGCGAGCACCGCCTCAACGGAAGAGAAGAATCCATCGACATCTCCCGTTAATACACTCACTCTCGCTAGGATCCGAAGTCCATCCAAATTTTTAGGATTAGCTTTAACAAAGGCCAAGGCAAATTCATGCGCCCTCTCAGGCTTTTTATCGGCAAGGGCCGCGTCCATTTCAAGCTTTAATACTTCAAGAGAAACCCATGGAGTAAACCCACCCGCGTGGGAGTACGCAGTCTTATACTCTTCATGGGCCAGGTTGTAATTTTTCTTGTGCGCGAATAGACGAGCTTTGCCCAAATGGACGGCATACTGTTTGGAAGGCCGCAAGGTATAAACCAAAAATGCAGCGACGAGAAGTATGAGCGGAGCGATGAGGAAGACCCACGTCTTTTTCACTGTAGACCTCGAGGATTGGAAATGTGGCTAGTCTTTTTGCATCTCTTGAGCCCGCTGCGCTTCATTGCTGCCGGGGCATTCAGAAATAAGTTTCATCCACTCTTCATCGCGTTTGGAAAGCTCTTTTTTCTGGTTATAAATAAGTCCGGCCTTAAAACGTGCGGAACAGTTTTTATTTCCGCGGGGGAACTCCTTTAATACCCGCTGATAGGCCTCCAAAGCCTTGTCGGTTCGATCTTGTTTCATCATTGTTTCACCCAGCCAGAACATGGCAAGTTCTTTCCAGGTTCCCCCGGCATCTTTTTCATAAACACTTTTAAAACCGGATAATGCCAAGTCGTATTTTCCACGGATATAATCGTCGCGCGCTTGATTGAACAAGTTTTCTAAATCGAGGCCGTCGACTACCCGCACCGATTCGCCTCCAGCGGATTGCCCAGCGACTGGGGGTGCACCAGGCGTATTAGGGGGAACGGCGGGATTGGTAGGTGTGCCCGGTGCCCCCGTGGCATTGGGCTGGCCATTACCGCCAACGATATATTTCTTTTGATCGAGTTTTTCGATTTTAGTCGTAAGATTGGTTAAGCGATACTGGGTCTCATCAATTTGCGCTTGTAACCGAATGATTTGGGATTGCAGCTCTTTGAGCATAAGGGTCAAGTCTGCCTTCATTTTGCTTGAAGTTCCACCTTGAGCCAAATTCAGATCATCCACAGATTTTTGAAGGTCCGCGACCTGGGTGCGAACGCCTTTAACCTCCGTTTGCACCTTACGAAGTTCTTCGGTACGAATCATAGTGATTTGGGAGCAGGCGGAAAACAGTAGAATGACTAAGGTGAAAAATACCCCCGTCGGATTCCCAGTAAGATGGTGGGCTCCGAGGGGGTAAAGTGGACGAAAGCGGAAAGACACGATTAGAACGTGGTCGTGAACTCGACGCGGCGATTCTTGGAGAAGGCCGATTCGTCATGACCTTCAGCGGCAGGCTTTTCTTCGCCATAGCTGATGGTGGTCAAACGATTTCCTTGGATTCCAAAGCTGGTCAAATAATCATTGACCGTTTTGGAGCGGCGTTCGCCTAGTGCCAAGTTGTAATCGTTGGTTCCACGTTCGTCTGCATGGCCTTCGACGCGGGCTGTAATTTCCGGCACTTCTTTCATGAGCCTGCCGATTTCCTGCAAGGTCGCTTGCCCTTCAGCGGACATCGTGCTCTGATCATATGCGAAGTAAATAGGCTTGAACACTTCCGCAATGCGGGCTTGAATGCGTTGACGACGCAAAGATTCTTCATCCACCTTAGGCTGTTCAGACCTAACGGGTGTTGTAGGTTCGGCAAGCTGAGGAGCCGAAGGTTCTCGGGGTGGAACAGGTTTGGGTTTTTTAGCACAACCAAGAAGGGCCAGGCCCCCGAGAACTGCAACAGTCCATAATTTAGCGTTCATAACTCCATCTCCTTATTTTTCAATATCAAATCTAATTTGCCCGTAATTTAACAATTTGCCGGAGGTTTTGCACCATTATTATTGTTAAAAACAATAATAAAACTTAGTGAATTTGTTTATTCAGACCATTTCGGCATAAAGTTGTTTCCGGAGAAGCTGATCCGTTTTTGTGAAGTTCCGTCGGAATTCATCATAAAAATTTCTGAGGACCCGGTGCGTGTTGACATAAAAACAAGATGGCGTCCATCAGGACTCCAACTTGGATTTTCATTACTTCCGGCACCGGTTGTCAGTTTTAAAGGATCTTTTCCATCAGGAGAAATGGTCATGATATTCATGTTATTGCCTTCATCCATAGCAGAATATGCAATTCGGCCCCCTTTAGGCGACCAGGAAGGGGAGCCGTAGTATTCGCCATCATGAGTGACCGACCTCAAGTTTGCCCCTTCTCTATCCATAATATGCAGCATGGGTTTACCTCCCC